>JAABQI010000188.1 GCA_011391545.1 Rhodoferax sp. | reverse complement strand
GTCGCACCGCGTGATGGTCATGAAGAACGGCGACGTGGTCGAGGAAGGCGAGGCCGAAGCGCTGTTTGCCGCGCCGCGCCAGCCCTATACGCGGGAACTGCTGGCCGCGGCCTTCCTGGACGCCTCGGTGGGCTGACCCAACCCGGCGTCATCAGGGGCCGGGTTGCAACGACACCTTGGCGAGCATTTCCGCGCGGCCGATGGCCTTGACCAACGCGGCATGGCGCTCGCTGCCCGGCGGGGTGAGCGCCAGCAGACGCTGCCACAGCGCTGCGGCCCGGGCGTAGTGCCGGCGCTCCCAGGCCGCGCTGCCCGCGAGGTCCAGTGCTTGCACATGCCGGCCGTCCAGGTCCAGCGCCCGCTGCAGCCATTGCTCGGGCTCGCCGACCAGGCTGCCGCCCTGGGCCAGCGCGCGTGCTTCGGCATATTCCACCCACACCCCGGGGTCGCGTGCGACGCGAGACGACACGCGCAGGGCTTCGGCATAGCCCTGGGCGGACAGGTCGAAACGCTCCGCCTCGGCGTCCAGACGGGCCTTGAAGACCAGCGCGCGGCCGTCCCGTGGCTGGCGTTTCAGGTGCCGTTCAAGTTCGCTGTAGTTGCTGGCGCCGGCGGCACCCGGGGCATCGGCTGCATTGACGCCTGGCGCGGCATCCGGCACGCCGGCCACTTGCAGCCGGGCGGACAGCCGCGCCATGTCGGGCGGTGGCTGGGTCGCATCGCGGCCGGTCCACAGGTCGGCTGCGGCCCAGCCCGCGGCACCAGCGACGAGCAGCGCGGCGCCCAGCCGCCAATGCCGCCGCAACAGGGCCGGCCAGGGCATCGGCGCCTTACTTCGGTGTGGCTGCAGGTGCTGCGGCGGGCACGCTGCCAGGGGCCGGCGCGGCCATCGAGGTCTGCGTCGCCGGCCGCTTCTTGGCCATGGCGTCATCCAGCAGCTTGATGGCGGACTGGGAGATGCCCATGCCCTTGTTGATGGAGGCCTCGAACTGCTGCGGATTGTGGAAGTGCGCGCCGTTGGCGGCCGACCACCACTCGTAGTGCACATGCGCTTCCGAGTGCATGGCCCGCGCCTCGGCCAGCACGGCGGCGTCGACGCCCATATTCTGCGCGGCCTCGAACTTGTCGATCAGACGCGTCAGCCAGAACTCCGACTTGCGCATCTTGCCCACCCACTTGTTCTTCAGCGAGTCGATGCTGTAGACGGCCTGCTTCTCGGTCCAGTCTTCGTGGCAGGTCAGGCAGGTCTCTTTCACGTAGTGCTTGGGCGATGTCTGCCAGTGCGAGGTGTAGACCTTGCCGGTCTTGGCGTCCTTCACCTTGGGCATGTGGCAGTCGTGGCACTCCACACCCTGCTTCTGGTGCGTGCTGTTGTAGAAGATCTCGGCGTCGGGGTGCTGGCCCTTCCACAACAAGGCGCCAGTGACGGCGTGCTTGAAGTCGCCGAACTTCAGGTCCTTGTAGTGCTGACCGATGTCGTTTACGGCCTTCAGCGGGAAGTGGTTGGTGCGCTCGTCGGCCATGGTCACCGGTGCGCCGGTGGTCGGGTCGGTGCCCGGGTTGCAGTTGTATTCCACGTGGCACTGGGCGCATTGCAGCTTGCTGTCGTAACGGCTGAGCAAGGCGATCTTGCGCGTGAAGCCACGCTCGCCCAGTTCCTTGACGTCGATCTTGGCGCCCTTGGCGTCCTTGTGCCACAGCGTGTCGGCCTGCGGGCGCGTCAGCGCCTGGATCAGGCCGTCGCGGATGACGCGCGGCTTGGCGCTGTGCGGGTCATGGCAGAAATTGCAGTTCAGCGAGTGGTTGGTGTCCTTCACGAATTCGTTCACCTTCGACAGCCGGCTCCACTTGGCCTCCGGGTGCGGGTCGCCCATATAGGCCCAGTCCAGAATGTGGTCGGACGACTTGCAGGACATGCACACCGGGTTGGCGGCGGCGGCCGTGCCGGGCTTGAAGGCCTTGTGCGGCTCGCCCGGGAATTCGTCCACCAGAACGTCCCAGATGCCGAAGTTGCCGCCCATGCGCGCCAGGCCGGCCTTGCCTTCCTTGTTCTGGAAGCGGCCACCGAAGGCGCGGTCCACCACCACCTGGTCATACAGCGCAAAGGCATGCGAGCGCGGTTCGTTGTGCTCGCGCGTGAAGCCGTGCGGCATCAGGATCTTGTCCATCGTCGTGAAGGTGGCGACGGACTTCTCCTTGTGCGCCGTCTTCTCGGTATTCATCGTGTACATGGTCTTGAACTGGTTCGTGTGGCAGGTGCCGCAGTTCGCCGGGTCCATGTTGGTGGTGGGGCGGCCCTTGCCCTTGGGCTTGTGCGTGTCCAGGCCGCCGTGGCAGCTGTCGCAGCCCACCGCCTTGTGGCTGCTGGTCTGGTGGAAGTCCTTGATCGCCTCGTGGCACTCATAACAGGCGTTGGCGTCGTAGACCTTACCCTTGGGCGCCTGGGCCTTGAGGGTGGCCACCGGCCGAACCGCTGCCTTGTCCTGTGCCTGGGCCATGCCGGCGCCCAGCAACAGGCCGAACAAGGCCAGCGCGGTGAGCCATGCCGAAACCCAGGTTCTTCCGTTCGACCGATCCATGAATGCCTCCTTCAACACAGACGAGCCCAAGCACATGCCGACCACGTGCACGGTCTGGTTCAAGATGGTGCACGGTGCGCCGGTTTCGGGCAACCGGAGTTCGCGCCGCCCTTGACGGCGATCAAGCCCGACGCGAGGACCGAGCCGAGGATGCAACGCACCGCGACGCGCGGACTGCCGACGTGGCATGGTGCGGGTTGCGCGCAATGCGACGCTTCTGCAGCAAGGCAATGACCATGTCCGCCACCGTCCTCCGATCCGGCCTCTTCGGCGCCTTCGCGGCGTTCTCCCTGCTGCCCGCGCTGGCGCAGACGGCGGATCCGGCGCCGCGGACCTCGGTGCAGGCCGTGCTTGCGCTTGCGGCCG
>JAABQI010000187.1 GCA_011391545.1 Rhodoferax sp. | reverse complement strand
GCTGCGGGTCTTTTCAGCCATTTGTTTTGTGCCGAGCGTCTGAGCGCCGCCGCATGAACACCGAATTTGACGCAGTCATCATCGGCGGCGGCCCGGCCGGGTCGTCGGCGGCCATCATGCTGGCGCGTGCCGGCTGGACCGTGGCGCTGATCGAGAAGCAGAACTTTCCGCGCCGCAAGGTGTGTGGTGAATGCATCGCCGCCAGCAACCTGCCGCTGTTGCAGGCCCTGGGGATCGGCCCCGCGTTTGAACAGGTTGCTGGGCCGGAATTGCGAAAAGTGGCCCTGATGCATGGAGAGCGCGTGGTGGTGTCTGACCTGCCGCCAGCGCCGCACGCACACTACCCGTGGGGCCGGGCGTTGGGCAGGGAAACGCTCGACACGCTGCTCATTGCGCAAGCTCGCCTGGCTGGGGTGCATGTCATGCAACCCTGGTCAGCGGTGCGCACCAAGGGCGCTGCCGGCCGCTGGCGTTGCGACATTCGCGCCGCCGACACCGGGACCTTGGTCACGTTGCGTGCCGCGGTGTTGATTGATGCCCATGGCTCCTGGGAAGCACTCCCCTCTGCGCGAGCCCACCGCAGCCGGGTTCACCGCGCCTCTGATTTGCTGGCCTTCAAAGCCAATTTTCGCCAGGCACAACTGGCCAATGGCTTGCTGCCCGTGCTGGCATTCATTGGCGGCTACGGTGGCATGGTCAGGGCCGACGACGGTATCACCACCATGGCCTGCTGCATCCGCCGCGACCGCCTTGAAGCCATTCGGCGCAAATCCCCGGGCCTGAGCGCGGGCGAGGTGATTGAGGCCCTGCTGAAAGAGCAGTGTGGCGGGGTCAAAGCCGCCTTGCATGGCGCCACCCGTGAGGGCGCCTGGCTGGCCGCCGGTCCACTCGACACGGGCATCCACCTGAGCTCGGGCGACGGCATGTTCCGCATCGGCAATGCCGCCGGCGAGGCTCACCCCATCCTTGGCGAAGGCATGAGCATGGCGCTGCAATCGGCCTGGCTGCTGTGTGCACAACTGCTTCATGCCAAGCCGGGGCAGGACTTGGCAGACCCGGCTTGGCAACGCGAGCAGATGCACAGGTATGAAGCGCAGTGGCGTTCGGCCTTTGCCCCACGGCTGCGGCTTGCCGCGGTGCTTGCCCATGTGGCGATGCGGCCCGTGCTGGCCAGACCCATGCTGGCCCTGGCGCACTTCTGGCCGGCCCTGCTGACCTTGGTTGCAAGGTGGGGCGGCAAAACGCGCTGTGCCGCCAATCCGGCCGCCATTGCCGTTCAGAACGGATTTTGTAACCACGCCATCAGGCACCAAGGAGCATGACATGACGACAACTTTTGAAAACCTTCGCGCGATTCTGGTCAGGGACTACAAGCTTGACCCCAAGCTGCTGACGCTTGATGCGGAGCTTGAAGCCCTTGGCATTGATTCGCTGGGCGTGGCCGAACTGCTCTTTAACGTGGAAGACCAGTTCGGCATCACGCTGTCGCCCGACGCGGTGGTGTTGCTGACCCTGGGTGACGTGGTCCGTTTCATCGACGACCTCATTGCGGAGCAAAGCGCAGGCAAGCCCCCGAATGAGGGGGCCATGGCAGCCGGCTTGCAGACGCCATGAGACGTGTCGCCGTCACCGGCATGGGCGTGGTGTCGCCGCTTGGTTGCTCCGTGGCAGAGGTCTATGACAACGCAGCGCGCGGCCACTCTGGCATCCACCGCCTGGAGGCGCGGTTTGCGCAGCGGCTGAACGCGCCACTGGCAGCAACCGTCGACTTTGATGCTGAGGCCCATTTTGAGCCGCCCAGACTGCGCATGCTCGACCGCTCCAGCCAGATGGCACTGCTGGCCGCCGGCCAAGCGTTTGCCGACGCCCGCTGTGACAGGCAGGCAGTGGACCCGGGCCGGGCCGGCAGCTTTGTCGGCACCGGCATGGGCGGGTCGTCATCGAACGACGAGGGCTACCAGACGCTGTACCGCGAGGGCTCCGACCGCATCAAGCCGTTCACGGTCCTGATGGGCATGCACAACGCCAGCGCCGCATGGATCGCCATTGACCACCAACTGCGCGGACCGAGCCTGACCTATTCGACCGCCTGCTCATCGTCTGCGGTGGCCATTGGCGAGGCCTGGTTGCGCATCGCCAGTGGCAGCCTCGACCTGGCCATTGCCGGGGGATGCGAGGCGCCACTGTCGTTTGGCTCCATGAAGGCCTGGGAGGCACTGCACACGCTGGCCACCATCGACGCCAACGACCCGTCCGCGTCTTGCAAACCGTTCTCCAAAGACCGCAGCGGCATGGTGCTGGGCGAAGGCGCGGCGATGCTGGTGCTTGAACCCTGGGACAGCGCGGTGGCGCGCGGCGCCACGATCCACGGCGAAGTGCTGGGGTATGGGTTGACCACGGACATCGGCCACATCACCCGCCCCAGCGTGGAAGGCCAGGCCGCAGCCATGCGGGCAGCACTGCAGTCGGCGTCCCTTGCGCCTTCAGCCATTGATGCCATCAATGCCCACGGCACCGGCACGCAGGCCAATGACGCGGCAGAAACCGCGGCGATCAAGGCGGTGTTTGGGGCGCGGGCGGGCGCCATTCCGGTCAGCGCCACCAAGGCGATGCACGGGCACCTGCTGGGGGCTTCGGGGGCGCTTGAGGCGGTGTTGTCAGTGCTGGCCATGCAGCATGCGGTGGCCTTGCCGACCTTGCACCTCAACACCCCTGACCCGGCGTGTGACCTGGACTATGTGCCCAACGTGGTGCGCACCCAGGTGGTCGCCAGCACCATGTTGTCAAACTCGTTTGCGTTTGGCGGAACCAACGCGGTGCTGGTGTTGCGTTCAGCGCCCGCGCTTGCGTCCCACCCTGGGTGAGTCCGCCAGACGGCAGGCGCGCCGGTAGGCCTGCAGGGTCTGCTCGGCGTGGCCCAGAACCGTGCCTGGCGCGTAGCCGCTGGCTGTGCCAGGCA
>JAABQI010000186.1 GCA_011391545.1 Rhodoferax sp. | reverse complement strand
CCAGGTACTGTCAAGCGCTTGCGCCACACCCAGCATCAGGCTGCCGTCGCCGGCACCGATTTCCAGCACACGCAGCGGCTCCACCTCAAGGCGTGGCAGTTTCATGGCCTTGAGCGCGCGCACGATGATCTTGCGTGTGCCCATGGCCCGGTGCACGCGCCTCAGGTCGCGGCGAGACCGCATCGCGCTGGGGTCGTCCTGGGGCAAGCCGTCAAGCGCCTCGGCGGCAACCACCCTGGGCATCATGGGCTGACCTCCAGCAAGGCGCCATGGCAACTGAAGCCCGCGCCAAACGACGACAGCCACCACCAGCCATCGGGCGCATGGTCGGCCAGCGCCGCCTCAAGCACAAAGTAGACAAAGGCACTCGACAGGTTGCCGTACTCGTGCAGCATGGCCGCGCTGTAGCGCAAATCCTGCGGGCCCAGACCCAATTCGCGCTCAATGGCGTGCAACACATCGCGGCCACCGGCGTGCATGGCCCACACACGCACGTCCGCCGTGCCAAGGCTGGAGCGCCCCAGCACGGTCTTGAGCACCCGGTGCGCGTAGTCTGCCGCCAGCGTGGGCACAGCGCGGGTCAAAATATTGCGCAACATGCCATCGCGCTGCTCGAACATCAGCGCCTTGCGCTCGGCCGGGTTGATCAGTGAGGTGCTGTCGATCCATTCCATGCGCCGACCAGCCGCATTCGGTTCGCGTGACAGCACCGCCGCGCCGGCACCATCACCAAACAGGCAGGCGCTGATCAGCACGCCCGGGTCGTTGTCAAGGTACATCGCCGCGCTGCTGACCTCGACACAAATCGACAGCACATGCGCACAGGTGGGGCCGCTCAGCAACGCACGGCTGAGTTGAAGATTGGGCAAGGCGGCGGCACAGCCCTGCCCCACCAGGTCAAAGGCCTGCACGTCGGCGCGCAGCCCCAGGCCGTCAACCACGTAGCCGGATAGCCCGGGGCAAAGGTAGCCGGTGCAGGTGCTGACCACCACCGCGTCGATGTCGCGCGCCGTCAAGCCCGACTGCGCCAGCGCCCGCTGACCCGCGGTGGTGGCCAATGCGGGGGCGTGCGCCAAAAAGCGACTGGCCAGCGTGTTCGGGTCAATCTGGAACACCTCGTCCAGCGAATCCACCGCCAGACGACGCGTCTGCATGCCGTTGTCGCGCTGCAGCACGGTGCGCGCCACAAAATGCGCGCGCGCGTCCAGTCGGGCAAACCATTCGGAATGCTGGAACGCGGTCAGGCATTCTTCTTTGGTGTAACGTGCCGGCGGCGTGGAAGTACCCAGGCCGCGAAAGAACATTCTTGCAGGAAGGGCTGAATCGGACATCATTCAACGCGGCAGCGCGCCGACACGTTGGGCTCGCTCAGCGTGCTGGCCGAGACCGTGGGCGAATTGTTTGGCACGCTGGCGCCACGCGGTGGTGCGTAAGCGTTCTGCCGGCCGAAGTCCTGCGCCTTGCCGGCGTTGAAGGGCATCGCCGCTGTGAGCGCCTGCGTGGCTGCCCCTTGCTCCGCCAGCGGCGGCGTGTTCAGCTGCGGGTTGTCGAAACTCTTGACTTTGGAGGATGTCTTCATCGGGGACCTCATGATGTAGAAGTTGCATACAACGCAGGCCTTGTCGCCTGCCGCAGGAATCAGCCGCCTGACGGTGGCGGCTTGCCACCAGGGCCGGGAACCAGGCGCTCGCGGCGCTTCGCATCCAAACCCGGTGTCGCATGCATGTCGGTGTCGACCTGACCGGCGTCAATGTCCTGCTTGGCCTGGACCATCTTGGGGTCGGGCGCCTCGGCCGTGGTGTCGATCGATTGGTCGCGTTCGTGAGGCAGCGCCAAGCCGGCGCCTGAGAGGGGCGCTCTCGCGCGACGCGGCGGCGTGGGCTGCTGGCGTCCAACGGGACGCCGGGCATTTGGGTTCATCGACATAGGGCAACCTCCATGTGTTGACGGGTGGGCTCGGCCTGCCAGACCGGGGGCGCAGAGGGGTCGACGACGCGATCATGCTCGGGGTCGTCAGGGATAAAGGCGGGAACCGGACCCTCATCGGGTTCAACGGGCGGCGCACCCGGCTCAAATTCGTCGGGCACGTTGTCATTGTTCATGGTGATCTGTTGGTTGTGTGACTCTGGATTGAGCCGGATGGTCTTCATCGGGTGATGCGGGCGATGACGGCGCCCAGCGCGAACGCCACGGCAACCGACACCAGCGGGCTATTGCGCACGGTGGTGCGCGCGCCGTCGGTCCATTCGTCCCGTGTCTCGCGCAATTGATCGGTCTTCGCGTGCATCGCCTCCGTGGCAGCCGCGACGCTGTCGTCCAGCTGTTGTGCCGCTGGTGCTGCACTTTCTGCGATGCGATCGATGGTGTTGTGGGCGCCCTGCACCGCGTTGTTCAGCACACCCAGCGCTTGCGGTGCGGCTGTCTCGCTGACTGGCAACACCGTCGCGTCGGGCATCTGCACCCGTTGATCACTGGGGAGCCAGGGAGCGTTGGAAGCGATGTTGGGATGGATGGTTTCGTTCATAAAGTTCTCCTTTTCAATTTGGTTCAAGCGACATGCGCCAGCAGTTCATCTTTGGAGGCGGCCATTCGAGCGTCTGATAGTTCTGCAGCAAGAGCTGGTTGGTGCGCCACCGAACAAACCAGCTCCGTTGTCTGCAGTTACATTTGCGTCGGGTCCTCAGAAGCCCCTGCGATATGTTCACCCCTCTCATCGCAGCTCGAAAGAGATTTAGCCCGGCCCTTGCGTCGGGCTTTTTTTTCCCCTCTGGCAGCCGATTTCGCGACACTTCGAAACCCATAACTGGCCCGCAGTCAGGACATCGGCAACGGGGTGGGCAACGGTGCAGGTGGCGGCGAGGGAAAGGGCACCTCGGTTGGCGCTGGCATGGGCGATGGCGGCGTGGGCATTGGAGGCAACCATTCTGGCACCGGCGAAGGTGACGGCACTTCAATGTTCATGTGGGTGTGTTTCAT
>JAABQI010000185.1 GCA_011391545.1 Rhodoferax sp. | reverse complement strand
TAACTGCGAGACTGCCCGTGGCATTGGCCGGTGGCGTGACCACCAGCGTGGCAACGGTTCCACTCACCCTGGTGAAGGCACCTGCAATGCCACCCGTGACCGTGATGTCTTCAGCCGTGAAGCTGGTGCCCACGTCCTCGCTGAAGGTGAACGTGAAGGTCACCGGGCCGCTGGCGGTCGCAGCGGACACGCTGTCGGTAATGGCGACCGTGGGCGCAACCGTGTCGGCAGTGTCAGCGCCACCGCACGCGCTGATGAGAATGGAGGCAGCCACGGCACAAGCCGAAAGGGTGAAGGTTTTTGCAAGATGGTTCATTGAATTTGTCTCCAGGCAGAGTGTTGGGTTGAATACGCTTGAAACCGAAAGCGCATTCATGAAAGCGCTTTCATTTAATGTAAGCAGGTTTATCAGGCTTGGCACTAGGATTTACCCTAGGTTGATTCCTAGGGCTTACCCTAGCCTGGGCCAAATGTTTTGCGTTGCTGGTGGCTTACTTGGTTTGCCGCACTTCGCCCAACTATGTCAGTTGTTTCAAATCCCTTGTGCGCGTCACGGCAAGTGACAAATTGATCGCCACCAAATGGATGGGGCAGAGTACACAGAGACTCATTGTTGTATAGTGAGTATATTTAAACTAACACTTTAAATATGCACGAAATATACCCTCGCTTATGCACCGCGCGCCTGCAGCATCTGGCGCGGCAGTTTCCGGCGATTTTGATCCTCGGTCCGCGCCAAGTCGGCAAGACAACGTTGGCCCGGCAATGCTTTGGGCAACTTCCGTATCTGGATCTGGAGGACCCCGCCACACAGATACTGTTTACGCAAGACCCGCGCTTTCAGCTCGATGCGCGCGCCGCTGACGGCCTCATCCTGGATGAAGCCCAACGGGTACCTGCATTGTTTGAGGCACTGCGTGGTGCCATTGATGCCGAGCGCCAACGCATGGGGCGTTTCATCATCCTTGGTTCGGCGCAACCCACCCTGGTGCGACAAGTGGCTGAAAGCCTGGCAGGACGCATTGGCATTGTGGAACTTGACCCCTTGACGGTGACCGAGACCCGCAAAGATACGGCGCAGCCTGCCGATTACCAATCGCTTTGGTTGCGTGGGGGATTTCCTGATGCCTTGGGTGCAGCGGCACGTGGCGGGGATTTTCGGGACTGGTGGGAGGCTTATTTGCGAACCTATGTTGAGCGTGATCTGCCCGCGCTAGGCGTCAATGCCGACCCGATCCTGATGCGCCGGTTGCTGATCATGCTGGCGCACGCGCAAGGCGGAATGTCCAATTTGAGTCAGTTCGCCGGCTCGCTGGGGGTGTCTCAGCCAACGGTACAGCGCTATGTGGATATTCTTGAACAAAGTTTTTTGCTCAGACGTTTGCCGCCGTATTTCCGTAATGTCGGAAAACGCCTGGTTAAAGCCCCAAAGCTGTACTTGCGCGATACGGGTCTGTTGCACCATTTGCTCAATATTGGCAGCCACGCCGCACTGGAGGCCCATCCGATTCGCGGCGCGAGTTGGGAGACCTTTGTGCTCGAAGACGTGTTGCGTCGCGAAAGTATTTTGCACCCGCACAGCCGGCCACATTTCTGGCGTACCGCTGGTGGCGCTGAAGTTGACCTCTTGCTCGAGCGGGCCGATGGATTGCATGCAGTAGAAATCAAGACAGCGGTTGCCACTTCACCCCACTTGGCACGCGGTCTGCGCGCCATCCTCAGCGATACCGGTGCGCACAGTGCCACCGTGATTGACCAGGGGCAGGGTTCAGACCCGTTGGCGCCAGGCATCACACGGCGCGGTTTTGCCCGAAGCATTGACTGGCTACCCTGAACCGCCTTGATGCTCGGACAATAGATACAAGACCTTAAACCTGGATCAAGAGACAAATCGAAACAGGCCTGCTAACCCTATCTCTGAAAAACCCGGACGTAGTCCACCACCATTTGATCGGAAGTGAAATTACTGGGTATCGCCCCACCCAAGTCACCGCCCATGGCCAGGTTCAAGATCATGAATTGCGGGTTGTTGAACGGCCACTTGGTGTAGTCGCCGTCCTTGGGATTGACAAACTCGAAATAGTTGAAACCATCAACGCCGATCACAATTTTGTCTGCCGACCAGGTGAGCTGGTAATTGTGGAACTTGGTGCAGGCGTCTGCCACCGTGGTGCTTGCGCCCCGGCCAACACCCAGGGTACCGCCAAAATAGTTGTATGCCTTGGTGTGGATGGTTCCTGACACTTGCGTTTTTTCTGCAGTCGAAAAACCCTTTTGCTCCATGATGTCGATTTCACCGTCCTCAGGCCACCGGCCGCCGGTGCCCAGCGTCCAGATGGCCGGCCAAGTGCCCAGGCTGCAGGGCAGCTTGGCGCGGACTTCAAAAAAACCATAGGTCCAACTGGCCTTGCCGCGCGTGATCAGACGCGCCGAGGTGTAGCTTTGACCGCCATAGTCGGGCGCGCTGGTCAGCGCTTCCTTGAGCGCGGTGATGGTCAAAAATCCGCCCTGGACCCTCGCGTTTTCAAGGCGATTGCTTGCGTAATATTGCTTTTCGTTGTTGTACCAGCCCAGTTGGTTGCGCTCGGTGTCGAAGCCCCACTTGGTGGCATCTGGCAAGCCGTTAACCTCAAACTCGTCATTCCAGACCAGAGTCCAACCTGGTAGCACGGCGACTGGCACTGGCTCTGATGCGGCTGGCGCTGGCTCTGATGCGGCTGGCGCCGGCGTGACAGCGACCGCACCGGCTTGGTCCACCACACTGTCAGAGCCGCCGCCACATCCGCCCAGCACGCAGCAAAGCATCAAGCAACTGCGCCGCATCACAAACGTCCGAGCGTCCCCGGCGCCACGGTCAGGCTCTTGCCATCGCTGAACTTGACTTCAATGGGCGATTTTCCCGGGTTGTAAGCCAGGTAAGTCTTGCGCCCGTCGGCACGCTTGAACACCGAATACAGGCTGGTGTTGGCGGTGATGCTGAAATCTG
>JAABQI010000184.1 GCA_011391545.1 Rhodoferax sp. | reverse complement strand
TTCACGATGGCGACCGTCGCCGGCACCGCGCCGTGCGCACGCACCTCGGCTTCCACCTGCCGCGCCGTAGCCACGTTCTGCGGGTAGGGCATGCCGTGGGAAATGATGGTGGATTCGAGCGCGACGACGCCCAGCCCCGCGTCCAGCGCCTGTTGCACCGCCGGTGAAACGTCCAGGAACGAACGCGACAACATGGGGCTCTACACCGCCTTGCCTGGATTGATCAGGTACTTGGTACCGGTCGCGCGCTGGCCATAGGCAGCGATGGCCTCCAGTTGCAGTGCCTCAGCCAGCGAGATTTCCTTGGTGTAACTGCTGGCAAAGGTGGTCTTCAGTTCGGCCGCCACCCGCTGGCGCAACGCCTGCGCGGCCTCGGCGCCGATCTTCTGCAGGAACGGGAACAGCAGCCAGCCGCCCATGCCCCAGGCAAAGCCGAAATTGCGGACGAACTCGGTGGGGCCAGTGTCCAGGCCACCATAGATGTAGACCTGCTTGTGGGTGGTGGAACCGTAGCGGCTGTACTCGGTGGCGGTGCGGTTCAGCGCGGCTTCCATGCAGCTCAGGATCTGGCCCGCCAGCCGGCCGCCGCCGGTGGCGTCGAAGGCGATGGTCGCGCCGGTGTCTACCAGCGCCTGGGTCAGGTCTTCCATGAACGTGGGCGCCGAGGCGTCGCACACATGCCTCGCGCCCTTCCTCTTGAGCAGTGCCGCCTGCTCAGGTCTGCGCACGATGTTCACCAGGCCAATGGCGTCCTTGAGGCAGATGCGGTTGAGCATCTGGCCCAGATTGGAGGCCGCCGCCGTGTGCACCAGCGCCTTGTGGCCCTCCCGCCGCATCGTCTCGACCATGCCGAGCGCGGTGAGTGGATTCACGAAACAGGACGCGCCCTCGGCAGGCAGGGTGCCTTCAGGCAACACCAGACACTGGTCGGCCTTGATGGTCCGGTACTGCGCGTACATCGCCCCGCCCAGCACGGCCACGGTCTTGCCCAGAAGGGCCTGCGCCGGCGCAGACGCCCCGGCCGCAACCACCACGCCAGCGCCCTCGTTGCCCACGGGCAGGGACTGCCCCACCCGCGCGGCCATGCTCTTCATGAGCCGCTCCGGAATGCGGGCCGTGACGACGGGGTTGGCTGGCGTGCCGGCCACCTTGGCCGTGCTGATGTCGGCCGCGCCAAAGAGCAGCCCGATGTCCGACGGGTTGATCGGCGTGGCCTCGATGCGCACCACCACTTCGTCGGGTGCGGGCGCGGGGGTTTCGACGCTGATCAGCGACAGCTCCAGCTCGCCATCGGGCTTGACCATGGAACGAAGCTGTAGCCCGGCGGGCACTGTCTGGGGACTCATGGCGAACTCCTGTGTTTGAAAATCACTCTAGCACACGGCACCAACGCGGGACCAGAGGCAACGCCGCGAACCGCTGACCGATGGATGGCCTGAAGCAGCCTTCAATGCCGTCAAGCCTGTCGCCCGGAATTTGCCGCTATGCTTGCCGAAATCGATCAACTTCACGGCCCGCCACTGCCCATGCCACTCCTCAAGCGCTCATTCCCCTTCGCCGCCGCGCTGGCGCTGTCCCTGGCCACTGCCCCGGTGCTTGCCGACAGCACGTCTTCAGCGGCCAGTTCAACCTCCACCTCGCTGGGCAGTTCGTCAGCGTCCATTGGCAAGTCGAGCGACAGCGCATCGTCATCGAAAAATGCCGTGGCGCAGGGCAACTACACCATCACCGACATGGTCGCGCTGGACGAAAAGCCCGGCATGTTGCGGTTGCGGCTGCAGGCTGTGGCAGAAACGACCGCGCCGGCAGACGGCACAGCCCATGCCAGGACCGAACCCGATGCTCTCTATCTGACCCTGCCGCGCGAGGCCGCCGAGCGTGCGCAGCTGGCCATGGGCCAGACCGTGGCAGCGCAACACCGGCCCTACGGCGTGGCATTCTCCGCGGTGAACGCCGAAGGCCATGCCAGCCCCTTCTTCCTGGTGCTGGACGACCTCTGGTACCGCGAGCTGGCCAGCCGACCGGTCGGTGCCTGATCCCGGTGCCAGCCTGATGCGGGCCGCCTTCGCACTGTGCCTGTGCGTGGCGACATCCGCGGGCTGGGGCGCCTCGCTCGACTACTGCAACGGCCCCTCCGAGCCCGGTGCCGCCACGCAGGACCGGCTGATCCAGGTGGCCGCCGTCGTCAAGGCCGAGCTCGATCAGTCCGGCCAGAGCCTGGCGCTGGTGTCGCGCTCGGGTCTGGCGCTGCAGCGGCTGGACCAACGCTACTCGCATGCCGGCGTGAGCCTCAAGGCCAGCGGCAACACGCCCTGGTCGGTGCGCCAGCTTTATTTCGCCTGCGACGAACAGCGCCCGCGCATCTTTGATCAAGGCATGACCGGCTTCGTGATGGGCGCCAACGACCCGGCCGAGGGTTATGTGTCCATCGTGCTGCTGCCACCCGACGCTGCCACCCAGCTTGAGCGCGCGGCGCTGGACGACTATCGGGCGCTGCTGCTGCTGGGCGGCACCTACAGTGCCAATGCCTACGCCTTCAGCCAGCGCTACCAGAATTGCAACCAGTGGCTGGCCGAGCTGATGGCCAGCGCCTGGGGGTCGCTGACGCCCGATGACGACGCACGCGGGCGCGCCCAGCGGTGGCTGCAGGACGAAGGCTACGCGCCCACCGTGATCAACGTGGGCTGGCGGCCGCTGATGTGGCTGGCCGACCAGGTGCGCTGGCTGCACAGTGATGATCACCCGGCGCAAGACATCGATGCCGCACAGTTCCGCGTGAGCATGCCGGAATCGATTGAATCCTTTGTGCGTGTCCGCCTGCCCGAGGCCCGTCGCATCGAGCTGTGCTACACGCCGCAGCAGGTGGTGATCCGCCGCGGGTGGGAGCCGATCGCGGACGGCTGCCAGGCCGCAGCCGGCGACGACGTGGTGCTGCTGATGGACGGGCCAGCGCAATGACCAGCGCTCACGTCCGTGGCCAGCTGCCGGC
>JAABQI010000183.1 GCA_011391545.1 Rhodoferax sp. | reverse complement strand
CGCTGGGCTCGATGATCGCGCCCAGGCACTTCAGCAGCGTGCTCTTGCCCGAACCGGAGGGGCCGATAAGACCGATGACCTCGCCGGGCGCGACCGTCATGTTCACGTTCTTGAGCGCGTCCACGGCGGTGTCGCCCGCGCCATAGCGCTTTCGCAGGCCTTCGATTCGGATGCCGTTCAGGCTCATGGTGGGGTCCGGGGCGTTCATCCAATGGCCTCCGCCGGATCGACCTTGAGTGCCACTCGGATCGCCAGCGTGCTGGCCAGCGCGCAGATCACCATCACCGCCACGAACCCGGTCACGGCGTCGCCGGTTTCCAGCAACACGTATTTGGGAAAAACCGGGGCCCACAGCGTGGCGGCGGTTTTGCCGACGATGAAGCCGATCAGGCCCAGGCCCAGCGCCTGCTGCAGGATCATCCCGGCGATGGTGCGGTTGCGCGTGCCGATGAGCTTGAGCACCGCGATCTCGCGCAGCTTGCCCAGCGTCATGGTGTAGATGATGAAAGCCACGATGGCCGCGCTGACGATGGACAGGATCACCAGGAACATGCCGATCTGCTTGGCCGAGGTGGCGATCAGCTTGGCGACCAGGATGTCCTCCATCTGCGCGCGGGTGAACACCTGCAGGTGTTTCCAGCGGCGGATCGGCTCGGCCACCGCTTCGGGGTCGGCGCCTTCGTGCAATTGCACCAGCACGGCATTGACGTTGCGGTTGCTGGACTGGGACGCCTGCACCGCCTCAAGCAGGCCCGGCACGCCGGGGCGGTTCAGCGCCGGGTTGGCCGCGGTGCGCGCGCGGTCGTTGACGATGGCGTCGTTGTCCTTGAGGAACTGCGCCTCTTGCGCGTCCTTGAGCGGGATGAACACCATCGGGTCGCCGCCTGACGACACCATGCGCCGCGTCAGGCCGACCACGGTGTAGTCATGACGGCGGATGCGCAGCGTGTCGCCGATCTGGAAGCCGGTTTTCAAATCGGCCACGGCCTCGTAATGGTTGCGCGTGATATGCCGGCCCGCGACCAGGAAACCCGGCTCGCCCGGCTGTCCGGGCTCGAATCCCACCACCATGGCGCGTACCTCAGTGTCGCCGCGGCGCACCTGCATGGTGAAGTAGGTGACGTTGGCGGCGCGCGCCACGCCCTCCATGCCGCGCACCGTGCGGTAGGTGTCGTCGCGCAGGCTGGACGACTCTGCGTAGGGGCCCTGGGTGTCTTTCTGCACCACCCACAGGTCGGCACCGCTGTTGTTGAGCAGCACGCGCGCGTCATCGACCATGCCGCGGTAGATGCCCGCCATCGACAGTGTGACGCCGATCAGCAGGCCCAAACCAAAGCCCGTGAGCACGAACTTGGACCACGAGTGAAGGATGTCGCGGCCGGCCAGGCTGATCATGGCTGGCGCCCCGCCAGAGACTCGACCACCTTGATGCGCGTGCCGGCGCTCAGCTCCTTTTCGCTGTAGCCGACCACCTCGTCCCCGGCCTTCAGGCCTTCGAGCACCTGCACCTGGCCTTCCAGGCTGGCCTGGCCCAGGCGCACCGGCGTGAACTGCGGCTTGCCGCCGTCAAGGCGCCAGACGCCTAGCTTGTCGCCTTGGCGGCGGATGGCCGCATTGGGCAGCACCGGTGCGCGCGCCGTGGCTGGCAGCATGACGGTGACTTCGGCGAGCTCGCCCAGCGACAGGCCCACAGGCAGCGCGTCGAAGCTGATCTGCACCAGGCGCTCCTCGGTCACGCTGTCGCTTTGCAATTCCACGCGCGCCACCTTGCCGGCCAGCGGCTGGGTCGGGCGTGATCTCAGCGCGATGCTGGCGGGCAGGCCGACCGCCAAGCCGCCAGAGCGCCCCTGGTCGAGGCGCAATTTGACCCACAGACTGGCCGGGTCGGCCAGCTTCAGCACGGCCTGGCCGGCCACCACCGTGGAGCCCGCTTCGGCATCGCGCGAGGTCACGATGCCGTCGGCCGGCGCCACAAGGCGCACGTTCTGCCGCTGCTGGGCCAGCGCGGCGGTGTCGGCCCGGGTGCGGGTCAGGTCCTGGCGCGCACCGGCCAGGCTGGCCTGTGCGGCGCTCAGCGCAGCGTCGGCCGAGGTCAGTTCCTGAACCTTGGCCTCCGCCGCGCTGGGGCTGATGAAATCCTTCTGGCGCAGATCCTGGTAGCGGCGCTCGTTGATCACGGCCAGCTCGCGCCGGGCCGTGGCATCCTTGACCTGTGCCTCGGCGGCGGCAATGGCACTCGTCGCGCGGGCCTGCGTGGCGCTGAGAGCCGCCAGTCGCTCCTGCAAATCCACAGGGTCCATCTCGGCCAGCAACTGACCGGCCTTGACGGGGTCGCCCACATCCACCATCACGCGCAGCACGCGCCCCGCAACCGTCGGGCCGATCAGCCAGGCGCGGCGCGCCTCGACCGTGCCGGTGCCGAACAGGGCCGGTGCCACGGAACCCTCCGCGACCCTGACCACCGTGACGCGTGTGGCCGCCAGCGGGCCGGAGCGGAGGGCGATGAAGGCGATCGCCGCCAGCAGGGCGAGCACGGCAAGCGCGATGGAGAGCTGGCGGGAAGAGGGGCGTTTGAGGGTCATGGTGTCTTGCGGATGCATCGCAGGTAAAGGGGAAAGACGCGGGCGGCCTCGGCGCGGAGGTCGCTGCCCGGCGCGCTCAGGATGGACTGCATGGCCAGGCCCTGGACGATGCCGATGAACATCGTGGTAGATGCGGCGACGTCCAGGTTCGCTGACGCTTCGTCGTTGTGAACGGCGCTTTGCAGCAGCCGCGTCAGCAACTGGCGGTAGCGCTGCAGCAGGGTGCCGAGGTGGTGTTTGAGCGGCGAGTCGGCGGGTTGCTGGAGGTCGTGAAAGATCAGGCGCGGCACGCCGGGGCATTCGCGGACAAAGGCGATGTGGGCGCCGAAAACGCGGGCGACGGCGTCGAGCGCGGGACTGGCTGAACCGTTTTCAGCGGGTGCACGGGCCGCGTCTTCGAGCCGCGCCAGCAAGTGCTGC
>JAABQI010000182.1 GCA_011391545.1 Rhodoferax sp. | reverse complement strand
ATGATGGCCTATGCGGTCAAACACCAACCGCAGCTGCGCCTGCACTTGTCGGTGCAAGGCTCGGCCACCAACTACGAGGCGCTGGACTTTTATTACCAGCACTTTGGCATTGCCCGCGCCGTGCTGCCACGCGTGCTCTCCCTCACCCAGGTCGCCCAGGTGATCGACAAGACCCCGGTTGAGATCGAGGTGTTCGGCTTTGGCAGCCTGTGCGTGATGGTCGAAGGCCGCTGTGCCCTGTCGAGCTACGCCACCGGCGAAGCACCCAACACCAACGGCGTCTGCTCGCCGCCCAAAGCGGTGCGCTGGGTCGAGACGCCGCAGGGCCGCGAGTCGCGCCTGAACGGCGTGCTGATCGACCGCTATGCGCCAGGAGAAAACGCCGGCTACCCGACGCTGTGCAAGGGCCGCTTTGACGTGGGCGACGAAAAAAACTACTACGCCATCGAGGAGCCCACCAGCCTGAACACTCTCTCGCTCCTGCCCGACCTGATGAAGATCGGCGTGCGCGCCATCAAGATCGAAGGCCGCCAGCGCAGCCCGGCCTACGTGGCCCAAGTGACCAAAGTCTGGCGCGCCGCCATCGACAGTTGCCGCGCCAACCCGCAGCACTACAACGCCAAACCGGCCTGGTTCAGCGACCTCGACAAGGTCGCTGAAGGCCAGCAACATACTCTGGGGGCCTACCACCGGCCATGGAAATAATCACTCAGCAGTCCTTGCTCCGTCATCGCGAGCGCAGCGCGGCGATCCATGCATTAAGAAGTCATGGATTGCTTCATTGCGTTCGCAATGACAACGTCTTTATTAGAAATTTGCGTTTATGAAGCTCTCTCTTGGTCCCATCCAATACTACTGGCCGCGCGACGAGGTGCTGGCTTTTTACGAAGCCGTGGCGCAGTCGCAGGTGGATATCGTTTACCTCGGCGAAGCCGTCTGTTCGCGCCGCCACGAGGTGCGCTTGAGCGACTGGCTCGACATTGCGACAGTGCTGCGCGAGGCCGGCAAAGAGGTGGTGCTGTCGACGCAGGTGCTGATCGAATCGGGCGCCGACGTCACGGTGTTGCACAAGATCTGCGCCAACGGCCAGTTCATGGTCGAAGCCAACGACATGGGCGCGGTGCATTGCCTCGAAGGAAAAGTATCCTTTGTCGCCGGACCGCATCTGAACATCTACAACCTGCCCACCCTGCAATGGATGGCGGCCCTGGGCCTGCACCGCTGGGTGATGCCGCTGGAAATGGGGCGCGACGACCTGGCCTTGTTGCTGGCGGATTGCCCGCCGGGTCTGCAGACTGAGGTGTTTGCCTATGGCCGCATGCCGCTGGCGTTTTCGGCGCGCTGCTTTACCGCGCGGCACGGCAATCTGCCCAAGGACGACTGCCAGTTCAAGTGCCTGGATCATCCCGATGGCCTGATGATGCGCACCCGCGAAAACGAGGAGTTTCTGGTGCTCAACGGCATCCAGACCCAATCGGCGCGCGTGCACAACCTGCTGCCCGAGTTGGCCGCCATGCGCGACATGGGCGTGGCGGTTGCGCGCATCAGCCCGCAGTCGCAGCACACCCTGCGTATCATTGGACTGTTTCAGGATGTGATCCAGGGGCGCACCGAGGCGGATACTGCCAACGCCGAGTTGCTGGGCCTGATGCCCGAGAAGCCGTGCAATGGCTACTGGTACGGCAAGCCCGGGCTGGAGCAAGTGACAGAAACTATGGCGCATGCCTAGGAGTCGCGGACTGCCGCGCTTCGCAATGACGGAATCTGAAAGGAAATCAGGATGAATGCTCAGGCTTTGCAAATCCCGCGCCCGCTGGGTGCGATGCTGGGGCGTTTGCCCGCCTACCCCGGTTCGATGTTGTTTGTCACCGGCCTGAACCTGGCGCTGGCCAAACAATTGGCACCCGATGTCACGCAGATGCTGGTCGGCAAGAAACTGCGCCTGCGTGTGACCGATGCGCAGTGGGCCTTCGACTTTGAATGGCGCGACAAGCGCTTTGCGGCCTGCCAGAACGCCGGGGCTGCCGACCTCACCATCAGCGCCAGCGCGCATGATTTCGTGAAACTGGCGCGCCGCCAGGAAGACCCCGACACGCTGTTCTTCAACCGCCGCCTGGCCATGGAGGGCGACACCGAGCTCGGCCTGCTGGTGAAGAACACCATCGATGCGATCGAGTTGCCGGTGCTCAACATGGCACAGCTGCACCCGCGCCATGTGCTGGCGCAAGCGCGTGAACATTTCAAGGCGCGCCTGGGCAGCTTGAGGCCAAGGGCCTGATGTCCAAACGCGTCATCGTCGCCATTTCGGGCGCCAGCGGTGCCGTCTATGGCGTGCGCCTGTTGCAAAGCTTGCGCAACATGACCGGTGTGCAAACGCATCTGGTGGTGTCTGAGGCGGGCTGGCTCAATGTGCAACAGGAACTTGACATGCCGCGTGCCGATGTCGAAGCCCTGGCCGACGTGATCTACCCGGTGCAGGACGTTGGTGCGGCCATTGCCAGCGGTTCGTTTCGCTGCGACGGCATGGTCGTCGCGCCCTGTTCCATGCGCACGCTGGCAGCCGTGGCGCTGGGCCTGTCAGACAACCTGATCACCCGCGCCGCCGACGTCATGCTCAAGGAGCGCCGCAGGCTGATTCTGATGGTGCGCGAAACGCCTTTGAGTCTGGCGCACCTGCGCAACATGACCAGCGTGACCGAGATGGGCGGCATCGTCTTTCCGCCAGTGCCGGGCTTCTACCACCGGCCGCAAACCATTGAAGACATGGTTGGCCACACCGTGAGTCGGGTTTTGGACTTGCTGGACCTGCCGCAGGCCGACGCGCAGCGCTGGATCGGGCTGTAAATCCCGTTATGAAACCCGCAAGGCAGACAGTCTGGGCAGTTTCTTCGTGCTGGAGTACCAGAAATCATCAGCCGCCCAGACTGCCCACCTTGCTGGTCATCGTGCAAACTCATGCATTTGGTATCACGGTATTCAGGATCTCAAATCACCCCGAACTGTCGGCG
>JAABQI010000181.1 GCA_011391545.1 Rhodoferax sp. | reverse complement strand
TACCCCCGACCTGGAATTTGCCCGCAAATTTGCCGAAGCCGTGCACGCCAAGCACCCGGGCAAGATGCTGGCCTACAACTGCAGCCCGTCGTTCAACTGGAAGAAGAATCTGGACGATGCCACCATTGCCAAGTTCCAGCGCGAACTCGGTGCCATGGGCTACAAGTACCAGTTCATCACGCTGGCGGGCATCCATTCGATGTGGTTCAACATGTTCGACCTGGCACAAGACTACGTCAAGCGCGGCATGACCGCCTACGTCGAACGCGTGCAGGATCCGGAGTTTGCAGCGCGTGACCGCGGATACACTTTCGTGTCGCACCAGCAGGAAGTGGGCACCGGCTACTTCGACGATGTGACCACCGCGATCCAGGGCGGCAAGTCCAGTGTGACAGCACTGACCGGTTCTACCGAAGAAGAACAGTTCCACTAAAAAATCCGACCCGAGGAGGTCAAGGGCTGGCGCTCCCTTAACGGGGGTGGCCAGCCTTTTTCGATCTCGACGAGTGCGGGTAAAATCGAATCAGACAAACGCGGCACTTGCCGCGTTTTTTAGTTACCTGGACGCTTCAAACCCATGCTTCACATCACGCTCCCCGACGGTTCGCAACGCGACTACGCTTCCTCTGTTACGGTGGCGGAGGTGGCGGCATCTATTGGCGCCGGACTGGCCAAAGCCGCGCTGGCGGGCAAGGTCGATGGCAAGGTGGTTGATACCAGCTTTGTGATCGACAAGGACAGTACGCTTTCGATCATCACTGCCAAGGATGCCGAAGGCCTGGAGGTGATTCGCCACTCCACTGCGCACTTGCTGGCCTATGCCGTCAAGGAGATTTTCCCCACGGCGCAAGTCACGATTGGTCCGGTCATTGAAAACGGCTTTTTCTACGACTTTGCGTTCGAGCGCCCGTTCACGCTGGATGACCTGGCGGTCATTGAAAAACGCATGACGGCGTTGGCGGCCAAAGACGAGCCGGTGTTGCGCCGGGTGCTGCCGCGCGACGAGGCGGTGGCTTATTTCAAGGGCCTGGGCGAGCACTACAAGGCAGAAATCATTGCCAGCATTCCGGCCAACGAGGATGTGAGCCTGTACCGTGAAGGTGCTTTCGAAGACCTGTGCCGCGGCCCGCACGTGCCCAGCACTGGCAAGCTCAAGCACTTCAAGCTGATGAAAGTGGCGGGTGCCTACTGGCGTGGCGACCACAAGAATGAAATGCTGCAGCGCATTTACGGCACCGCATGGGCCACCAAGGACGACTTGCAGCAGCATCTGACCATGCTCGAAGAGGCCGAAAAGCGGGACCACCGCAAGCTCGGTCGCGAGCTTGACTTGTTCCATGTCGATGACCACGCCCCCGGAATGGTTTTCTGGCACCCCAAGGGCTGGGCCATCTGGCAGGCGGTGGAGCAGTACATGCGCCAGGTTTACCGCGAGAATGGTTATCAGGAGGTCAAGGGGCCGCAATTGCTCGACAAGGGCCTGTGGGAAAAAACCGGCCACTGGGACAAGTACCGTGACAACATGTTCACCACCGAGTCCGAAAAGCGTGACTACGCCCTCAAACCCATGAACTGCCCGGGTCACATCCTGATCTTCAAGCAGGGCCTGAAAAGCTACCGTGATCTACCGCTGCGCTACGGTGAGTTCGGCCAATGCCACCGCAATGAAGCCACCGGGGGCCTGCACGGCATCATGCGGGTGCGCGGCTTCACCCAGGACGACGGTCACATTTTTTGTACCGAGGACCAGATATTGGCCGAATGCGTGGCCTACACCACGCTGCTGCAAAAGGTGTATGCCGACTTCGGTTTCAAGAACATCATCTACAAAATCGCCACCCGGCCCGAGCAGCGCATTGGTTCCGACGAAATCTGGGACAAAGCCGAGCACGCGCTCATCGAGAGCCTTCGCGCGTCGGGTTGCGAGTTCGAACTGTCGCCTGGCGAGGGTGCCTTTTACGGCCCCAAGGTCGAGTACACCCTGAAAGATGCGATTGGCCGGCACTGGCAGTGCGGCACCATCCAGGTCGATTTTTCCATGCCCGAGCGGCTCGACGCCGATTACGTCGGTGAAGACAGCGCCCGCCATCGCCCGGTCATGCTGCACCGTGCCATCGTTGGCAGCCTCGAGCGTTTCATCGGAATTTTGATCGAGGAAACCGCCGGTGCCCTGCCTACCTGGCTTGCGCCGGTGCAGGTCAAGGTGCTCAATATCACCGACGCGCAGGCCGAATATGCCAGGGATGTCGTCAAAACGCTGCAAAATCAAGGCTTTAGGGTAGAGGCTGATCTTCGCAATGAGAAAATCACGTATAAAATACGCGAGCATTCAATGCAAAAGGTGCCTTATCTGGTCGTGATTGGCGACAAGGAGATGGCCTCCGGTGCTGTTGCAGTGCGAGCCCGGGGTGGACAAGACCTTGGTGTGATGTCGGTGGCCGAGTTTGTTCAAAAGATTTCGGCCGACGTCACGCACAAATCACTCGTTTGATTTTTGAAATGTTCAGGGGCTGGCTTTGCCAGCTGTGGCCACGATGGATGTGGCAGTTTTTGTAAAGGATCAAGTCATCGCTACCGAATATCGTGATCGCCGTCACCGCGAAGAACGCAAACACCGATTGAATCGGGAAATCATGGCCCCTGAGGTTCGCCTCTCTGGCGTTGAAAACGAACCCCTGGGTGTTGTCAACATCAATGACGCACTGCGCATGGCGGGCGAACTTGACGTTGACTTGGTCGAGATTGCCGCGACGGCCAATCCGCCGGTGTGTCGTTTGATGGATTACGGCAAATTCAAGTACCAGGAACAAAAGAAGGCTGCCGAAGCAAAGGCCAAGCAGACCGTGATCGAAATCAAAGAGATCAAATTCCGCCCCGGTACCGATGACGGCGACTACAACATCAAGATGCGCAATATCCGGCGCTTTTTGGCCGAAGGCGACAAGTGCAAGATTACCTTGCGCTTCCGGGGTCGCGAAATCACGCACCAGGATTTGGGCATGGGGCTGCTCAACCGCATTCGTGATG
>JAABQI010000190.1 GCA_011391545.1 Rhodoferax sp. | reverse complement strand
TTTCCATGAGTCATCAGAACAGCGACCCATTCAGGCTGCAAAGAACAGCCCAATACAAGCAATTCATCACCCGAACCGATTGGCGTTTGAGCAAGTCCCTTCTTGTCGGGCGTCACGCGGGTGAAATCGCGCTCACGGTGCAAAACCAGGGGCCGGCACAGGCCGACTTCTACAAGTCGTTTGCTTTCGAGCGGCGCGCCTATGTCACCCTGCGTCTTGATAACTGAGCGTTGACCCCCGCATGATCCAGCGCTGGCGTGTGTTGCTCATCGGGATGGCCCTGAGCCTGCTGTCCTGGCAAGCGCAGGCGCAGGCACCCGGGGTGAGGGTGGGCATTGTCAGCAGTCAATCCAGCGCCCCCTACATGGATGCCGCCCAAGCCCTGATCAGCCAACTGGAAAGCCAGGGTGTGCCGCGCGCCTCGATTCAGATGTTCAACCTGGCTGACCTGGCCAACATTCCCGAGGCAAGGCTGACAACGCTCAAGGTCTGGGTGGCGCTGGGAACGCAGGCTTCGACAGCCCTGGGCAAATCCCGCCTGAAAGCACCTGTGCTCAGTGCGCTGGTTCCGCGCAGCGGCTTTGAGCGTGTGTTGCTTGATACCGGACGCAAGCTTTCGCCTCAGTTCAATGCGGTGTATCTGGACCAGCCGCTGAATCGCCAGATGGCCCTGATTCGATTGGCGCTGCCAAAGGCCAGACGAGTTGGCGCCTTGCTTGGGCCCGATTCCTGGTCCACGGGCGCTGATTTGCTGGCTGCCGCAAGTGCCAACGGCCTGGCACTTGCGGCAGCCCGGGTGGATGACGACAGCGCGCTGTATTCTGCCCTCCAGTCTGTCCTTGAGGTCAGCGATGTCTTGCTGGCGCAGGCCGATCCGCTGGTTTTCAACAGCAACAGCATCCAGAACATCCTGCTGACCACCATCCGCGCCAATGTGCCTCTGATTGCATTTTCGCCCGCCTATGTGCGTGCCGGCGCACTGCTGGCCTTGTACAGTACACCGGCACAGGCGGGCACCCAGGCAGCCCATTGGGTGCTCGAAGTGCTGGCGATGCGCGCGCTGCCAGAGCAGGCGGTCGAGCCGGACGATTTCGAAATCAGCGTCAACGAGCAAGTGGCCAGGGTCTTTGGGCTGTTGCCCGATGCCAGGTCCCTGCGGCTGGCATTGAAACGACAGGAGCAGCGGCCATGAAAACGCCCGATATCCGGACGCGGATGCTGCTGGCTGCGCTGCTGCCGGTGGCGCTGCTCTGCCTGGTGCTTTCGGGCGTCTTCCTGATGTCGCGTTTTAAGGACATCAATGACACTTACCAGTTGCGCAACCGCTCGGTGGCACGCCAGCTTGCCCTGGCCAGCGAGTTCGGTCTGTTTGCGGCCAATCAGGGTCAGTTGCAATCCATCGCGCGCGGTGCCTTGCGCGAACCCGATGTGCGCTGGGTTGGTATTTCGGACCGGGAGGGCCGCATGCTGGCCAGCGCTGGCGACGCCAACAGTGCCAGCACGCCCGCAGTACCCAATTTGTCCGAGTCCCTTTTCCGTGATCAGGCGTTGCTCGATGTCATGACGCAACCGGTGTATGCCAGCGGCCTCAAGCTCGATGACTTGTACGAGGTATCCAACAGCCTCGGCAGTGGTCAAGTGGTACCTCTGGGCCAGGTGGTGGTGAAGTTTTCACACCAGTCGGTGAGTGAGAAAAAGCGTGACATTCTGATGTTGGGGGGCTTGATCAGCGTTCTGGGCCTATTGTTTGGCGTGGTGCTGGCGACCAGGCTCAGCGCTGGCGTGATCCGCCCGATGATGCGGGTATCGAATTTGATCGAGCGCATCGGGCATGGTGATTTTGCCGCTGCTGCCCAGGTGCAGGCGCAGACGCCGGCACATGACCCGCTGCACGATTTGCAGACAAACCTGATCCGAATGGCTGACCGCCTGGCCGATGTGCAGCAGGAGCTCGAGACCAAGGTGGCCAGCGTCACCCAGGCCTTGCGCGAAAAAAAGGAAGAAGCCGAGATGGCAACGCAGGCCAAATCCAGATTTTTGGCGGCGGCCAGCCATGATTTACGCCAACCGATCCACGCGTTGGGCATGTTTGTCACCCGCCTGGCGCAACTGTCGCACGCTGCGCCGACCCGTCAGCTGATTGGCAACCTGGAGGCCTCGGTGCGGGCCATGCAAAATTTGCTCGATGGCCTGCTCGACATCTCACGCCTGGAGTCCAAAGCCGTCCAGATCAAGCGGCAAAAGTTTGCCTTGATGGACCTGTTCGACCGCCTCGATCAGGATCTGGCTCCGATCGCGCTGGACAAGGGCCTCAGGCTGCACATCCGGCCCTGCACGGTCTGGGTGCAAAGCGACCCGGTCCTGCTGTACCGGATTTTGCTCAACTTGGTCGGCAATGCCTTGCGCTATACCGAAAAGGGTGGCGTGGTGGTGGCCTGCCGACCCACAAGTTCGGCCTCGCACGTGAATCTCGAGGTCTGGGACAGTGGCCTGGGCATTGCGCCGGAGCATCAGGAGGCTGTGTTCAGGGAGTTTTATCAGGTCGGCAATCCCGAGCGCCAGCGTGGCCAGGGTCTGGGCCTGGGGCTCAACATTGTGCAGCGAAGCTGTCAATTGCTGCATCATCCCTTGCAGCTTGCGTCGCGTCTCGGGGTAGGCACCCGCTTGCGCCTGACGCTGCCAGTGGCGGCGGGTCCGCAACAACAGGCCGCGCTGTCATTGGCCGAAGCGCCCCAGAAACAGCGCGGACAAGGCTGTTCTGTGCTGGTCGTGGAAGACGACGAACTGGCGCGAGAGGCCCTGGCCGGCTTGTTGCAGGGCTGGGGTTTCCAGGTGGCTCGGGCAACCGGCCTGACCGATGCCATGCAACTGATTCAAAACGGCTTTGTGCCTGAGATGATCATCAGCGATTACCGGCTCGATGGTGCCGCGCACGGCATGGAGTTGATTGTGCAACTGCGCCAACAACTGGCCCGCCCGGTGCCCGCCTGCCTCATCAGTGCTGACACTGATCCCGAGTTGCTACAGGCCGCGCAGACCGCGCAATTGACCTTGCTGCACAAGCCGGTGCGCCCGGCCAAGTTGCGCAGCCTGTTGAACCGCCTGCTGGCAGGTCAGGGGTTGTGCGAAGAAAGCTGGTCATAGCCCCAGCGTTTGGCCTCCAGCACCGCCTGGGTTCGGGTGCTGGCACCAAAGATGCGCAAAATATTGCTGACATGAAATTTCACGGTTTCAGAACCCAGCGACAGTTGTTCGCCGATTTGCCGGTTGGTCATGCCACTGAGCAGCAGGCACAGCACATCCTGCTGGCGCGGGCTCAGCACCGGGGGTGCGTTTTTTTTGATGGGGGCACCATAAATTTCTTCGCCCAGCGGGCTGAAGTTGGATGCCAGGCCAATGTCCCCGGCCAGGATATTGCGCAAAGTACTGAGCAAGTTGTCGCTCAAACAGGATTTGGTCACAAAACCAGCGGCCCCGAGGTCCCGCGCATGCTGGATCACACTGGGATTGGCCGAGCCCGACAAAATCACCACCGGGAGTTCCGGATGGCGCTGGCCGAATATTTCCAGGGCCGCCAGGCCGCTCATGTCGGGCAGCCGATAATCGAGCAACACCAGATCCAGATCCGGGTTGAAATGGGCCAGTTCAAAGGCCCGTGAGCAAGTGGCTGCCTGCAACACCTCGGTGGCTTCCCCGGCTTTGAGCCCTTGCAGCACCTGGCACAGCCCTTCACGGACCAGCGCATGATCGTCAACCACGAGAATCTTCAAGATATTCGCCTTGGGGTTTTTTTACAATTCAATACTCTAAACAAAAGCGGCATTGCCAATGCTTAATTGTTTTAATCATCTTACTTGACGACCCATGTTTGTTCACTTACGCCTGCATACCGAATATTCTGTCATTGATGGCACCACCCGCATCGGCGAAGTGGTCAAGGCGGCTGCCGCCGATGGCCAGCCCGCGCTGGCCATCACCGACCTGAGCAACCTGTTTGGCGCCATCAAGTTTTACAAGGAAGGGCGCAAGCGCGGCGTCAAGCCGCTCATCGGCGCCGAGGTCTGGCTGGAGGGTCTGGGCAAGGAAGCTGGACAACTCACGCGCGTGCTGCTGCTGGTGCAAAACCATCCCGGCTACCTCAATTTGTCCGAACTGCTGGCGCGCGCCTGGACGCAAAACGGCGGCAAGGCGCAGGCCACGGTCACGCTGGCCTGGCTCAGGGAACTCAATGGCGGGCTCATTTGCCTGTCTGGCGCGCAAGCCGGTCCGGTGGGGCAGGCCTTGTTGCAGGGTGACGAGGCGCGGGCGCTGGACGCCGCGCTGCAATTGGCGGGCGTCTTTACCCACCGTTTTTATCTGGAACTGCAGCGCGCGGGTCGCCCGGAAGACGAGCCCCAGGTGGCCGCGGCGGTGCAACTGGCGCTGCGCTCGGGCCTGCCGGTGGTGGCGACGCACCCGGTGCAGTTCATGGCGCCGGAGGATTTTGAGGCGCATGAGGCGCGTGTCTGCATTGCCGAGGGTGAATTGCTCGCCAACCCGCGGCGCGTGCGACGCTTCACGCGCGACCAGTATTTCAAATCGACGGCAGAGATGCAGGCGCTGTTTGCCGACGTGCCCTCGGCGCTGGCCAACAGCGTGGAGATTGCCAGGCGCTGCAACCTGAGCCTGGTGCTCGACAAGCCGCAGTTGCCCGACTTCCCGATCCCGCCGGTCGATGGCGTGGTGATGGCCGCCGACGACTATTTTCGCCACGCCTCGCATGAGGGTCTGAGAGAGCGCATGGCGCACCTGTACCCCGACCCGGTGGAGCGCGAAAAGGAGATGCCGCGCTACCTGGAGCGGCTCGAATTCGAACTGGTGACCATCCTCAAGATGGGCTTTCCGGGCTACTTTCTGATTGTGGGCGACTTCATCAACTGGGCCAAGAAAAACGGCTGCCCGGTGGGCCCCGGACGCGGCTCCGGTGCCGGCTCGCTGGTGGCCTACGCCCTCAAGATCACCGACCTCGACCCGTTGCGCTACAACCTGCTGTTCGAGCGCTTCCTGAACCCCGAGCGGGTCTCGATGCCCGACTTCGACATCGACTTCTGCCAGGGCAACCGCGACCGCGTGATCGATTACGTCAAGGAAAAATACGGCAAGGACGCGGTCAGCCAGATCGCCACCTTCGGCACCATGGCGGCGCGCGCGGCGATTCGCGACGTGGGCCGGGTGCTCGACATGAGCTACACCTTTTGCGACGGCATCAGCAAGCTCATTCCCAACAAGCCCGGCGTGGCCGTCACGCTGCAACTGCCGCCGCCCGACCGCAGACCAGACGACAAGCTGGTCTATGCCGTCGAGGCCGAACCGATCCTGGCCGAGCGCGAGGCCAAGGAGGAGGACGTGCGCACGCTGCTGGAACTGGCGCGCAAGCTCGAGGGCCTGACCCGCAACATCGGCATGCACGCCGGTGGCGTGCTGATTGCGCCCGGCAAGCTGACCGATTTTTGTCCGCTGTACCAGCAACCCGGCAGCGACTCGGCGGTGAGCCAGTACGACAAATACGACGTCGAGTCCGTGGGCCTGGTCAAATTCGACTTTTTGGGCCTGGCCACACTCACCATTCTTGAGCTGGCCCGTGAATTCATCGTCCAGCGCCACCCGGGCCAGGAAGATTTTGCCTTCGAGAACCTGCCACTCGATGACAACGCGGTTTACAAGCTGTTTCAGGAGGGCAAGACCGAGGCCGTGTTCCAGTTCGAATCGCGCGGCATGCAGGGCATGCTCAAGGACGCCAAACCGACGCGGCTGGAAGACCTGATCGCGCTCAACGCCCTGTACCGCCCCGGCCCGATGGACCTGATCCCGAGCTTCGTGGCGCGCAAGCATGGCCGCGAAGTGGTGGAGTACCCGCACCCGCTGGTGGCCAGTATGCTGTCCGAAACCTACGGCATCATGGTCTACCAGGAGCAGGTGATGCAGACCGCGCAGATTCTGGGCGGCTACAGCTTGGGTGGTGCCGACATGCTGCGCCGCGCCATGGGCAAGAAGGACGCGGCCGAAATGGCCAAGCACCGGCAGATTTTCCGCGACGGCGCCGGCCGTAACGACATCAATCAGGACAAGGCCGACGAGGTGTTTGACCTGATGGAGAAGTTTGCCGGCTACGGCTTCAACAAGTCGCACGCCGCCGCCTACTCGCTGCTGGCCTACCACACGGCTTGGCTCAAGGTGCATTACACCGCCGAGTTTTTCTGCGCCAACATGACGGTGGAAATGGACGACACCGACAAGCTCAAGGTGCTGCTTGAAGACGCGCTCAAGATGGGCCTGACGTTTGAGGCGCCTGATGTCAACCGGGGCGTGGGCCGTTTCGAGCCGGTCTCCGACACCGTGATTCGCTACGGCCTGAGCGCCGTCAAGGGCAGCGGCCAGCAGGCCATCGAGGCCATTGTGGCGGCGCGCGAGGGCAGGGGCGTCGGGCCCAATGGCGACACCGTCGGGCCGTTCAGGAGCCTGTTCGATTTTTGCGCCCGGGTCGATCGCAGCCGCATCAACAAGCGCACGGTCGAGGCCCTGATCAAGGCCGGCGGGTTCGATGGCCTGAACCTCAACCGCGCCAGCCTGCTCGCCAGCGTCGATCTGGCTTTCGAGTTCGGCGCCGCCGCGCTGGCCAATGCCAACCAGTGCAGCCTGTTTGACCTGGATGGCGGCGACGCGCACGGCTCAAGCACCCAGGAGCCCGAACTGGTGTCGGCCACGCCGTGGGGCGTGAAGGAGCGCCTGGTTTATGAAAAATCCGCGCTTGGCTTCTATTTGTCAGGGCATTTGTTCGACGAAGTGGTCGCCGAGGTGCGCCGCTTTGCCAAGAGAGAGATTGCCGGACTGATCGACACCCGCGAGCCGCAACTGGCGGCGGGCATCATCAGCGACCTGCGCGTCGTCAATGGCAAGCGCGGCAAACTGGCGCTGTTCAAGCTCGACGACAAGACCGGGGTGATCGATGCCCGCGTCGAAGAAGCGCTGTTCAACGCCCACAAGGAACTGCTCCGGGACGACGAGCTGATCATCGTCATGGGCAAGCAGCAACTGGATCGTTTTTCTGGCGGCATGCAGCTCAATGTGACGCAAATCTGGGACCTGGAGCAGGCGCGCTGCCGTTTCGGCAAGTACCTGCGCGTGCGCGCCAGCACCGGGCCACAGGGTTCGAGGCTCGACATGGCGCGGCTGTTGAAAGAGTTTCCAGCGCAAAAAGAGGTGAGCGAGCAGGGCGAGTTGTGGCGCGGGCTGGGGGTTCGTCTGGCCTTGATGTGCAAGGGCGAAGAGGGCGCCGCCCAGGCCGAGTTGCAGCTCGGTGAGCAGGCCCGCTTCTACCCCAGCGATGCCGCGCTGGCCAGCTGGTGGGCCCAGGCGGCACCCGGCACCGCCGAAATTGTGTACGAATAAACGATCGTCATTGCGAGGAGCGAAGCGACGCGGCAATCCATGCAGTCGGAAGTCATGGATTGCCGCGCCACGCCCGCGATGCCGTATTAATCCTTCGGCCGGAAGCTGATCACCAACGGCGAGGGCACACGGCCATCAGTGTCGCGTGGCAGCATTTCGGTTTTATCGATGGCCCGGAGCACCGCTTCATCCCAGGCTTTGACGCCGCTGGATTGCGTCAACTTGCTCGCGAGAATCCTGCCGTCAGGCGCCGCGTGCACCTCGACCACGGCGGTCGGGTTGCCGCCGATGGCCTCGGTGAACACGATGTTGGGCTTGATGCGGGCGACGATGCGCCCGGCGTAGCCGGCCGAGGGTCCGGCTGATTTGAGCGCCGTGCCGGTGGCGCCCGGCGCACCGCTGGCGCCCGCCAGTCCCGCGATGCGCTGCAGATTCTTCACCCGCTGGGCTTCGAGTTGTTTGGCTTGTTGCTCGGCCAGTTTCTTTTCTTGTGCCAGTTTGGCCTTTTCGGCCTCTGCCTGCTTGAGCTTGTCCTCCTGTGCCTGCTTCAGCTTGTCGGCCTTGAGTTGCTCCTGTTTCAATTTTTCCTGCTGCAACTTGGCCTGCTTGAGTTTGTCCTGCTGCTTTTCAAGCGCCAGTTGCTTTTCAAGTTCAAGTTGCTTTTGCTTTTGAATGCGCCGCTTTTCCTGTTCCAGCGCAATGTCCACCTTGGGTGGCTCGGCCGCGGGCGGCGGCAGCGGCGCCGGCTTTGCCACGACCTGCGGCTTTTTGGGGGGAGGCGGTTCAGGCAGGGGCTTCGGCGTTGGTTCCTGCATCGGCTCCTGCAGCCTGGGCGCAGCAGCCACCGGCACGGACGCCCAGAGCTCGGCTTCGACGCTGACGATCTGCGCGTCGCGCTGCCAGTGCACGCCCCAGGTCAGGGCGGCCACCAGCAGTCCGTGCGCCAGCAGCGCCAGCAGGAAGGCGCGCGCCACCCCGGGGGTGTCAGGTGGGGAAAATTCCAGTCGCTCGGCCGCTGTGTGCATGGCAAGAATGAATCAGGGGGCCAGTTGCACCGACAGGCCCACTCGGGCAATGCCGGCGCGCTGCAAGGTGTCCATGACGCGCACCACGGCTTCGTATTTAACGGCCTTGTCGGCGCTGATGACCACGGCGGTGTTGGGCTCGCCGGCCTGGGCCTGTTGCACGGCGCTGGTGATTTCCTTGAGGCCGATCGTGGTGGTCTTGTCCTTGAGCTTGAGCTGCAAGGCTTCGTCCTTGCCGATCACGATCTGGATCACCTGGTCGGGCTGGTTGGCGGCCTTGCCGACGCTGGGCAGGCTGATCATGCTTGGCGAGATCAGTGGCGCGGTCACCATGAAGATGATCAGCAGCACCAGCATCACGTCGATGAAGGGCACCATGTTGATCTCGTTGATGGTGCGGCGGCCCCGGCCGCGGCTGACGACGGCGGCCACGATCAGTGCCCCGAGGCCGATTGCGCGCCGACGTTGCGCTGCAGGATGTTGGAAAACTCCTCGATGAAGGTTTCCAGCCGGATCGCGATCCGATCGATGTCGCGCGCAAAGCGGTTGTAGGCCACCACCGCCGGAATCGCCGCAAACAGGCCGATGGCGGTGGCCACCAGTGCCTCTGCAATGCCGGGTGCGACACTGGCCAGCGTCACCTGGGTCAGCGCGGCCAGCCCGGTAAAGGCGTGCATGATGCCCCACACGGTGCCAAACAGTCCCACGTAGGGCGACACCGAGCCGACCGAGGCCAGAAACGACAAATGGATCTCGATCACGTCCATCTCACGCTGAAAGCTCGCCCGCATGGCGCGCCGGGCGCCGTCCATCAGGGTGCCGGGATCGGTGATGTGGCGTTCGCGCAGTTTTTGGTACTCGCGCATGCCGCTGGCAAAAATGCGTTCCATCGGGCCACCCTGGCGGGCGTTCTGGGCGGCTGCCGCAAACAGGTCGTTCAGGCTGCTGCCCGACCAGAAATCGCGCTCGAAGCTGTCGTTGAGCTGCTTGACCTTGCCCAGCGAAAACAGTTTGCGGAAGATGGCGGCCCAGCTGGCCACCGACACCGTGATCAGCAGCAGCATCACCAGCTGCACCACCAGGCTGGCATTGAGCACGAGTTGAAAGATGGAGAGGTCTTGGTTCATTCTTGGCTTAGGTAGGGTTCAGGTCAGAACATGGATGATCTGGGCTGGAATTCTGTCAGGTTTGAGCGAGTTGGCGTCGACCCAGCCGGCGCGAATGGTGGCCTCGCACAGCAACACCGGGCCGGCGGCGGTGGTCAGCAGGGCCTGTTGATGGATTGTCATGGAGGCGCGCCCCGCGGCAAGCAGCGAAGTTGTAACCAATAGTTCGTCGTCGAGCCTGGCGCTCTGGATGTACCGCACCTGGACATCGCTGACCACGAACATGCCGCCGGTGGCCTCTTTCAGGGCCTGCTGGCTGATGCCCTTGGCGCGCAGCCACTCAGTGCGCGAGCGCTCGAAAAACTTCAGGTAATTGGCATAAAACACGATGCCGCCGGCGTCGGTGTCTTCCCAATAGACGCGCAACGGCCAGCTAAAAATCTCTTTGCCAACTGTCGGCTCGTTCATGCCAGCAAAGCCTTGAGCCGGTCGATGGCACTGTGCAGCTGGGGCATCGAATTGGCTGTCGAAAAACGGATGAAATGCCCAGTGTCGGCGTGGCCGAAGTCGCGCCCGGGCGTCACCGCCACATGGGCCCGGTTCATGATCTCGAACGCCAGGTCCCAGCTGCCGCTGACGCCCAGTCTGGCGCAGGCCGCCGAGCAATCGGCCCAGGCATAAAAAGCGCCGTCGGGCATCACCGGCACGGTCAGTCCGAGCGCGTTGAGCGCCGGAATGAAGTAGTCGCGCCGGGCCTTGAATTCGGCGCGGCGGCGCTCGTACTCGGCCAGGCTCTCGGCCTCGAAGCAGGCCAGCGCCGCGTATTGGGCAATGGTGCTGGGGCAGATGAACAGGTTTTGCGCCAGCCGCTCGATGACGGGTACCAGCGCTTCTGGCACCACCATCCAGCCCAGGCGCCAGCCGGTCATGTTGAAGTATTTTGAAAAACTGTTGATGCTGATGAGCTGGTCGTCCAGCGCCAGCGCCGTGTGGCCATACAAGTCGTCGTGGCTCAGCCCGAGGTAGATTTCGTCGATCAGGGTGATGCCGCCGCGCTGGCTCACCACCTCATGGATGCGGCGCAGTTCATCGGGCGCAATCGAGGTGCCGGTGGGGTTGGATGGCGAGGCCAGCAAAACGCCACGGGTGCGGGGGTTCCATGCCTCAAGCACCTTGTCGGCGCTGAGCTGAAAACGCTCGGCGGCCGTGGTCGGAATCAGCACCGCGGTGCCATCGGCGGCGGCCACAAAATGCCGGTTGCAGGGGTAGCTCGGGTCGGGCATCAGCACTTCGTCGCCGCGCTCGATCAGCGCCAGGCAGGCCAGTTGCAGGGCAGCAGAGGCGCCGGCGGTGACCACGATGCGCCCGGCCGGCACACTGACCCCGAAGCGGCTGGCGTACCAGGCGCTGATGCGCTCGCGCAATTCCGGCAGTCCGGTGGCGGGGGTGTAATGCGACAGGCCGTCGTGGATGGCTTTCACGGCCGCTTCCTGCACCAGCGGCGGCGCGGTGAAGTCGGGCTCGCCAATGTTCAGGAAAATCATCGGCGACTCGGACAACGCCACCTCTGCCGCCACGGCGCTGGCCGCCTTGGCCACTTCCATCACGTAAAAAGGTTCGATGCGCCGGGCGCGCTCGGTCACTCGCATGCCAATGTCTAGCGCGTGGCGCCCTGGTCGGCGGCCACCTCGGCTTGGCGGAGTTGCCGGGCCAGGCCGTTGAGCACGCCGTTGACGTACTTGTGGCCGTCGGTGCCGCCAAATTCCTTGGCCAGCTCGACGCATTCATTGAGCACGACGCGCCAGGGCACGTCAAGGCAGTGCTGCAGTTCGTAGGCGCCAATCCACATCACACCGTGCTCAACTGGTGAAATTTCGGCCAGCTTGCGGTCCAGCAGCGGCAGGATCAGCGCGTCCAGGGCCTCGGCTTGCTCGGCGCAGCCGTGCAGCAGGGCATCAAAATGCACGCTGTCGGCCTTGCTGAATCCGGCCAGGTCGCGGGTGAAGGCATCGACTTCGGCCACGTCGTTTTTACCCACCAGCACCTGGTACAGCGCCTGCAGGGCAAACTCGCGCGCGCGGGAGCGGTCGGATTTGCTGGCGGCCTTGCGCGCACCGGTGCTGGTCAGGCCCTTGCGCGACTGGCGCGGTGGCCGGGTGGAGGGCGTGGGGTGGCTTGATTCGCTCATTCAATTTCTTCCAGTAAGTTGGCCATTTCCACGGCCACGCGGGCCGCATCGCGGCCCTTGTCGGTTTGACGGGCCACCGCCTGAGCCATGTTTTCGGTGGTCAGAATGGCGTTGGCAATGGGCACCTTGTAGTCCAGCGCGACGCGGCTCACGCCGGCGCCCGATTCGTTGGCAACCAGCTCGAAGTGGTAGGTTTCACCGCGGATGATGCAGCCCAGGGCAATCAGCGCGTCAAATTTCAGATGCTCGGCCAGCCCCTGCAGCGCCACCGGAACTTCGAGCGCGCCGGGCACCTGCACCAGGGTGATGTTTTTCTCAAGCACGCCCAGCTTCAGCAGTTCGGCCTGGCAGGCCGTGGCCAGCGCGCCGGTGATGTCCATGTTGAAGCGCGCCTGCACGATGCCGATGGTGAGTTTTTTGCCGTCGAGGCGGTGGTCGGTGGCATCGAGCCTGCCTTGGTCTGCAATCAGCATGGGGGTGTTCCTGTTGGGTTCTTCAGAGGTTGACACGTCAGGGCGTGACGTAGCCGACAATTTCAAGGCCGTAGCCGGCCATGCTGGGCATGCGCCGCGGGTTGCCCAGCAGCTTCATTTTGTGCACGCCGCACTCGCGCAAAATCTGCGCGCCAATGCCGTAGGTGCGCAGGTCCATGCGGCCGCGCTCGGGGCCGTGGCTGGCGCGCGCCGTGCCGTCGAACTGGGCCAGCAATTGTTTGCCGCTCTCGCCGCAATTCAAAAACACCACCACGCCCTTGCCCTCGGCCGCCACCCGCGCCAGGCTGGCATCCAGGCTCCAGGAGTGCATGGTGCGGCCCACCTCCAGCGCATCGAGCACTGACAGCGGTTCGTGCACGCGGGCGAGCACCGCGTCGTCTGCGCCCCATTGGCCTTTGACCAGCGCCAGGTGGACGCCGTGCGCCGTTTTGTCCTTGAAGGCGTGGGCGGTGAACTCGCCAAATGCGGTGTTGAGCGGCCGGGAACCCAGATGTTGCACCAGGGATTCCATCCGGCTGCGGTGGTGGATCAAATCGGCAATGGTGCCAATTTTCAGGTCATGCTCTTTGGCAAACACCTGCAGGTCGGGAAGTCGCGCCATGGTGCCGTCGTCTTTCATGACCTCGCAGATCATGGCCGCCGGCGCGCAGCCGGCCATGGCGGCCAGATCGCAACCCGCCTCGGTGTGACCGGCGCGCATCAGCACCCCGCCCTCGACTGCCTGCAGGGGGAAAATGTGGCCGGGCTGCACCAGGTCTTCGGGCTTGGCATTTTTGGCCACGGCCACCTGGATGGTGCGGGCGCGGTCGGCCGCAGAGATGCCGGTGGTGACACCTTCGGCGGCTTCGATCGACACCGTGAAGGCGGTGCCTTTTTTGTCGCCATTGCGCACCGTCATCGGCGGCAGCTGCAGCCGCTCGCAATGTTCGCGGGTGAGCGTCAGGCAGATCAGTCCACGGCCAAAACGGGCCATGAAATTGACCGAGTCGGCTGTCACGTGTTCGGCCGCCTGGACCAGGTCGCCTTCGTTTTCGCGGTCTTCTTCATCGACCAGAATGACCATGCGCCCGGCACTCAGCTCGGCAACGATTTCTTCGACGGGGGAAATGCCTAACAGATGGGACTTTGTCATGGGGTGTTTTGAGCTGTATTTTGGTAAAAAGTGCCGGACCAGGGCGCGCTTGCGCGAATTGATTCGTGCAGCAGGGTCAACCGTCCGATTATCGGGGATTGTGGTTTGGGTTAGGCTTAAGCCCTCTAACATGGAGTGAATCAATGGCAATTGGCTGGCTGACCGTATTGAAACTGGTGCCTTGGGGCGATGTGATCGAAAACGCCCCCAAGGTGGCGAACGGGGCTAAAAAACTCTGGCAGAGCGTCGGCAAAAAACCTGTGCCTGTCACCCCGGTCAAACCTGTGCCCAATTCGCTGGGCTCGGCACCGCCAACGGTGGCCGCCTTGCAGGCGCAGGTGGCCGAACTGCAAGTGGCCGTGGCCGACCTGCACCAGCAAATGCTGGCCTCGAGCGAGCTGATCCAGTCGCTGGCGGATCAAAACGCGCAATTGATCAAGCGGGTCGAGGTCAACCGCGTGCGTGTGCTCTGGCTGGCGGCTTGGGTGCTGGGTTTGACGGTGGCGCTGGTCAGCCAGCTTTTTTAGAGAGTGTGTTCTATCTCATTTCCATGATTGCAAATACCGTCATCCTTGCGTCATTTGCTATTCATTTGCAAGTGATTTCTGTGGTCGAGGATCGCTTGTTGCGGGTCTAATAGCGTCATTCACTTTTCCTGGGGATTTTCATGAGCACTTACCCGCACCTGCTGGCGCCGCTGAACCTTGGCTTTACCACGCTGCCCAACCGCGTCATCATGGGCTCGATGCACGTCGGGTTGGAAGAGGTCAAGGACGGCTTCAGGCGCATGGCCGCGTTCTATGCCGAGCGCGCGCGCGGCGGCGTCGGCCTGATCGTGACCGGCGGCATCGCGCCCAATGACCGCGGCCGCCCGATGCCAGGCGGCGCGCGTCTGACCACGCCCGAAGAAGCGGCCAAGCACAAGCCGGTGACCGACGCGGTGCATCAGGCCGGCGGCAAGATCGCCATGCAAATCCTGCACTTCGGCCGCTACGCCTACCATGAGCAACTGGTCGCTCCCAGCGCGCTGAAGGCGCCCATCAACCCGATGACGCCGCATGCCCTGACCACAGACGAGGTGCACCAGACCATCGACGACTTCGTGCGCTGCGCCGCGCTGGCGAAAGAAGCGGGTTACGACGGGGTCGAGATCATGGGCAGCGAGGGCTACCTGCTCAACGAATTCATCGCCGCGCGCACCAACCAGCGCGACGACGAATGGGGCGGCAGCTACGCCAACCGCATCAGGTTCCCGGTCGAAATCGTGCGCCGCACGCGCGAAAAAGTCGGCGCCAACTTCATCATCATCTACCGCCTGTCGATGCTCGACCTGGTCGAGGGCGGCTCCACGCTCGACGAGGTGATCCAACTCGCCCAGGCGATTGAGGCGGCGGGTGCGACCATCATCAACACCGGCATCGGCTGGCACGAGGCGCGCATTCCCACCATCGCCACCAAGGTACCGCGCGCGGCCTGGGCCTGGGTCACACAGCAGCTCAAGGGCAAGGTGGGCATTCCGCTGGTGGCCACCAACCGCATCAACACGCCCGAGGTGGCCGAGCAACTGCTGGCTGACGGCTTTTGTGACATGGTGTCGATGGCGCGGCCGTTTCTGGCCGACCCGCTGTTCATTGCCAAGGCGGCTGCCGGCAAGGCCGACGAGATCAACACCTGCATCGGCTGCAACCAGGCCTGCCTGGACCACACCTTTGCCGGCAAGGTCACCAGCTGCCTGGTGAACCCGCGCGCCTGCCATGAAACGCTCATCAACATCACCCCGGCCGCCACGCGCGACAAGATCGCCGTGGTGGGCGCCGGCCCGGCCGGTTTGAGCTTTGCCACGGCGGCGGCGCAATGTGGCTTCGACGTGACGCTGTTCGACGCCGCCGCCGAGATCGGCGGCCAGTTCAACATTGCCAAGCAGGTGCCGGGCAAGGAAGAGTTTTACGAGACGCTGCGCTACTTCGGCAAGCAGATCGGGCTGACCGGTGTGTCGCTCAGGCTCAATACGCGCGTCACCGCCTGGGACCTGATCGCTGGCGATTTCAAGCACGTGGTGCTGGCCACCGGCGTGACCCCGCGCACGCCGCCCATTGACGGCATCAACCACCCCAAGGTGCTCAGTTATCTGGACGTGCTGCGCGACAAGCAACCGGTGGGCAAAACGGTGGCGCTGATCGGCGCCGGCGGCATTGGTTTCGACACGGCCGAATTCCTGCTGCATGAAGGCACCAGCCCGAGCCTGGACCAGGCCAAATTTTTTGCCGAGTGGGGTGTGGACACCAGCTACAGCACGCGCGGCGGTCTGGCGCCGGCCCACATCGAGGCCAGTCCGCGCAAGGTCTACCTGCTGCAGCGCAAGGCCAGCAAGGTGGGTGATGGATTGGGCAAAACCACCGGCTGGATACACCGCACCTCGCTCAAAAACCGCCAGGTTGAAATGCTCGCCGGCGTGACCTACCGCAAAATTGACGACACGGGGCTGCACATCACCGTGGGCGAGCGCGACATGACGCTGCCGGTGGACAACGTCATCATTTGCGCTGGCCAGGAGCCGCAGCGCGAACTTCAGGCCGACCTGCAAGCCGCCGGCCTGGCGGTGCACCTGATCGGCGGGGCCGACGAGGCAGCCGAACTCGATGCCAAGCGCGCCATCAAGCAGGGGCTGGAACTGGCTGTGGCGCTGGCGTCAGGCCGCACGGCCGAAGCAGAAAAGCCAAGCCAGCCATCGGCCGCCGGTGCGCCGCGCGTCAGCGTTGACAGCACCGGGGGCAACAGCGCCACGCCCTATGAAACCCTGAGCGTGAGTTTGCAGGACCACATTGCCACCATCAAACTCAACCGGCCCGACAAGGCCAATGCCATGAACCTGGCCATGTGGCACGAGATTCGCCAGGCCTTCAGGTGGGTGGATGCCACGCCTGAGGCGCGTGTGGCGATTCTGGAGGGGGATGGCAAGCTGTTCACCAGCGGCATCGACCTGCAGATGATGATGGGCATGGGCGACCAGATCCAGAACGACTGCGAGGCCCGCACCCGCGAAAACCTGCGCCAGGTCATCCTCGACCTGCAGGACACGTTGACGTCGATGGAGCGCTGCCGCAAGCCGGTGCTGGCCGCCATTCACGGTGCCTGCATCGGCGGCGGCATCGACCTGATCTGCTGCGCCGACATGCGCTACTGCGCAAGTGATGCAAGCTTCAGCATCAAGGAGATCGACATCGGCATGACCGCCGACGTGGGCACCCTGCAGCGGCTGCCCAAACTGGTGGGCGAAGGCATGGTGCGCGAACTTGCCTACACCGGGCGCAAGTTCGATGCGGCTGAGGCACTGCACATGAAGCTGGTGAACCGCGTTTTCGAGTCGCGCGAGGCGCTGCAAGCGGGTGTGCGCGAGATCGCGGCAAGCATTGCCGCCAAGTCGCCGCTGTCGATCCGGGGGGTGAAGGAAATGATCTCTTATGCGCGTGACCATTCGGTGGCCGACGGCCTGAATTACGTGGCCACCTGGAATGCCGCCATGCTGCTGTCCGACGACCTGCAGGAAGCCATGATGGCCAACATGGGCAAGCGAGCGCCCAAGTTCAAGGATTGATCAGATCAGCTGGTCGTCGCTGGCCAGGGCGGCGTCGAGGCGCTTGATCAGCTGACTGATTTTGGCGCTTTCATCGGGCTGCAACCCTGCGCCAGAGGCCGCTTGTCGTGCTGGCGTGGCGGCCGCCTCGGGCGTGTCAAAGGCCAGGTTGAGCGCCGCCAGCACGGCGATGCGGTCACGCGCGCGCACCTTGCCCGCTTCGCGAATCTTGCACATGGCTTCATCCACGCGGCCCGCCACATTGAGCAGCCGCGCCTCGCCACCCTCGGGGCAGCCGAGCAAATAGCTTTGCCCCATGATCTGAACTTCGAGCTGTTTCATTCGGAACCTCGCTGGGGGTTCGGGGCTGGCGCGCTGGTCTCGGGCAAGCGTGCCAGCAAGGCGTCTACCCGCGCCCGAGCGGCGCTCAGGCGCGATTTGAGGGAATCGCGTTCTTGCGACAGCGTCTCGATTTCCTTGAAGAGCAAAGCGTTGGTGCGGTTGAGTTCTTCGTAACGCAGCAGCAAGCGCTCAACCCGTTCGGCGATTTGGTCAATGGGGGACAGATCTGACATAGGTTTGCATTGTAGGATCGTGGCCCGGCATTTTATTGGGGCGCCGGCGCTTAAATAACACGCAAAAACAACAGTCCTTTGCCGTCAGCTTCTTTAATGACCAATTGGTTAATAAAATTGGTCGCGATTCAGATCAGGCAAACAGCCGACGGCGACGCTATTTTTACTGGGGATAAACAAACATGGTCAAGGATTCAACTTTCAAAGCGGGGTTGATGCTTGTTCTTGCTGCAGCCCTGGCGGCCTGCTCCAAGCCACCGCCCCCCGCTGAGCCGGTGCGTTCGGTCAAGGTGATGACCGTTGGCGCACAAGGCGCGAACAGCCAGCTGGAATACGCCGGCGAGGTGCGCGCCCGGGTTGAGTCGCAACTGGGCTTTAGGGTCGGTGGCAAGTTGCTGGAGCGCCCGGTCGAGGCGGGCCAGCGTGTCAAGGCCGGGCAATTACTGGCCCGTCTCGACGCGCAGGACCTCACGCTGGCCACCGATGCCGCCCGCGCCCAGGTGGCCGCCGCGCGCACCGACCGCGATCTGGCCGCGGCAGACTTCAAGCGCTACACCGAGCTCAAGAACCAGGGCTTCATCGGCGGCGCCGAACTGGAGCGGCGCGAGGCAGTTTACAAGTCCGCGCAGGCGCAACTCGACCAGGCGCAGGCGCAACTCTCGGCTCAGGGCAACCAGGCCGGATATGCCAGCCTGGTTGCCGATGCCGCCGGTGTGGTGACGGCCGTGCTGGCAGAGCGCGGCCAGGTGGTGGCGGCCGGCGCCCCGGTGCTGCAAATTGCGCAGGACGGCGCGCGCGACGTGGTCTTTTCCGTGCCCGAAGACAAGGTGGCTGCCATCAAGGTGGGCACGCCGGCCCAGGTGCGGGCCTGGTCCGCGCCCGGACTGCACCCCGGCGTGGTGCGCGAGGTCGCCGCCAGTGCCGACCCCGTCACCCGCACCTTCACCGTCAAGGTGGCTTTGCAGGCCAAGGACGATCTGACCCTGGGCAGCACGGTGTCGGTGCTGCCGCAGGCATTGCAGTCGGCCGGCACGCCGGTCATCAAGCTGCCCACCAGCGCCTTGTGGCAGCAGGGCCAGGCCACCGCGGTCTGGGTGCTCGACCCGGCCAGCATGACGGTCAAGCCGCAGACGGTGCAAATCGCCACGGCAGACGGCAACGACGTGGTGGTGGCGGGTGGCCTGCAGCCGGGCATGCAGGTGGTGGTGGCCGGCGTGCATGTGCTGGCACCGGGCCAAAAGGTCACGCTCTACCAGGCCAGCAAATCGACCGACACCACCAGCCAGGCGCAGACGGTGCCCGGCACTTCGGCACCTGCCAGGTGAGCCGGTCATGAGCGAAACCCACCTGCAACCTGAAAAAGGTTTCAACCTGTCGCGCTGGGCCATCGAGCATGCGCCGCTGACGCGTTTTCTGATGATTGTGTTGATGGTGCTGGGTGCAGCAAGCTACTTCCAGCTGGGACAGGACGAAGACCCGCCGTTCACCTTTCGCGCCATGGTGGTGCGGGCTTATTGGCCCGGGGCCAGCGCCCAGCAAATGGCCGAGCAGGTCACCGACAAGCTGGAGCGCACGCTGCAGGAAGTGCTTTACGCCGACAAGATCCGCAGCTACTCCAAGCCGGGTGAGACTCAGATCATTTTCCAGATCGAGGACTCCGCCCGTGGCGACGACGTGGCCAACGCGTGGGACCAGGTGCGCAAAAAGATCGGCGACATGCAGGGCACGCTGCCACAGGGTGTGGTGGGGCCGTATTTCAACGATGATTTTGGCGACGTCTTCGGCGTCATTTATGCGCTGCAGGCGCCGGGCTTCAGCAATGCCGAGGCCAAAACCTTTGCCGACGACGTGCGCCAGCAACTGCTGCGTGTGCCCGATGTGGCCAAGGTCGAGCTATTTGGCGTGCAGGACGAAAAACTGTTCATCGAAATCTCGCAAAAGCGGCTCGCCCAGCTGGGGCTCGACCTCAACGCCGTGCTGGCCCAGCTGAATCAGCAAAACGCAGTGGTTTCGGCCGGTAGCGTGCAAACGCCGCTTGACGTGCTGCAGGTGCGCGTGGCCGGCCAGTTCAAGGCGGTCGAGGACCTGAGCGCAATGCCGATTCGCGCCGGCACTCGCCAGCTTCGCCTTGGCGACATTGCCGAGATCAAGCGCGACTATGTGGACCCGCCCACGGTCAAGGTGCACTTTCAGGGCGAGCAGGTGATTGCGCTCGGGGTTTCCATGAGCAAGGGCGGTGACATCATCGCGCTGGGCAAGGCCCTGGCCGAAACCACCCGGACCATCGAGAAAACCCTGCCGCTGGGCGTGTCGCTGGGGCAGATCCAGGACCAGCCCAAGTCGGTGTCCACCTCGGTCAATGAATTTGTCAAGGTGCTGATCGAGGCCGTGGCCATTGTGCTGGCGGTGAGCGTCATCAGCCTCGGGCTGCACCAGCGCCCCGGCAAGCAGCCCCTGTGGAAGCGCTGGACGCTCGACCTGCGCCCCGGCCTGGTGGTGGGTATCACCATTCCGCTGGTGCTGGCCATGACCTTTCTGGCCATGAATTACTGGGGCATCGGCCTGCACAAGATCTCGCTGGGCTCGCTCATCATTGCGCTCGGGTTGCTGGTGGACGACGCCATCATTGCGGTGGAAATGATGGTGCGCAAAATGGAAGAGGGCTACGACAAGGTGCGCGCCGCCACCTTTGCCTACGAGATCACGGCCATGCCGATGCTCACCGGCACGCTGATCACCGCCGCCGGCTTTTTGCCCATCGGCCTCGCCAAAAGCAGCACGGGGGAGTACACCTTTGCCATCTTTGCCGTCACGGTGATCGCGCTTGTCTTGAGCTGGATCGTGTCGGTGTACTTTGTGCCCTACCTCGGCACGCGCCTGCTCAAGGCGCCGCCGCATGTGCTGGCCGCGGACCAGGCGCACGAGGCGGGCCAGGCCACGGCGCATGACATGTACGACACACCCTTTTACCGCGCCTTTCGTCGTGCCGTGAACGCCTGCATCCGCCACCGCTGGCTCACCATTGCCGCCACGCTGGCGCTGTTGGGGCTCGGCATTGTCGGCATGGGCCAAGTGCAACAGCAGTTTTTTCCCGATTCGAGCCGGCCCGAGATCACGGTCGAACTGTGGTCGGCCGAGGGCACCTCGTTTGCCGCCACCGAGGAGGTGGCCAAACGGGTCGAGACCCGCCTGATGGCCGAGCCCGGCGTGACCTCGGTCACGCAATGGATCGGCTCCGGCGTGCCGCGCTTCTATTTGCCGCTGGAGCAGGTTTTTCCGCAGACCAATGTGTCGCAGCTGATCGTGCTGCCCAAGGACCTGACCACCCGCGAGGCGCTGCTGCGCAAGCTGCCGATCCTGCTGGCGCAGGAGTTCCCCGAGGTGCGCGGCCGCGTCAAGCTGCTGGCCAACGGCCCGCCGGTGCCGTACCCGGTGCAGTTTCGCGTGATCGGGCTCGACCCGCTGGTGCTGCGCGAGCGCGCCGACGAGGTCAAGGTGGCGATGCGCCAAAGCGCCAACACCCGCGGTGTCAACGACAACTGGAACGAGTCCATCAAGGTCATGCGTCTTGAGGTGGACCAGGGCAAGGCGCGCGCGCTGGGGGTCACCAGCCAGTCCATCGCGCAGGCCGCCAAAACCATTCTGAGCGGAACCACCGTGGGTCAATTCCGCGAGGGCGACAAATTGATCGACATCGTGCTGCGTCAGCCGCTGGACGAGCGCAACGCCATCACCGACATCGCCAACGCCTACCTGCCCACCGCATCGGGCCGGTCGATCCCGCTCACGCAAATTGCCAAACCGGTGTTCACCTGGGAGCCCGGTGTGATGTGGCGCGAGGGCCGCGACTACGCCATCACCGTGCAAAGCGACATTGCCGAAGGCATGCAGGGTGCCACCGTCACCGCACAACTCCTGCCCGAGCTCAAAAACCTTGAAACCCGGTGGGCGCAAGCCGGGCAGGGCGCTTACCGCATCGAGGTGGCCGGCGCTGTGGCCGAGAGCGCCAAGGGCTCCTCAAGCATCGTGGCGGGCATTCCGATCATGCTGTTCATCACCTTCACGCTGCTGATGCTGCAACTGCACAGCTTCAGCCGCGCGGTGCTGGTGTTTTTGACCGGGCCGCTCGGCATTGCCGGGGTGGCCGGGGCGCTGCTGCTGCTGAACCGCCCGTTCGGCTTTGTCGCGCTGCTCGGCGTGATTGCCCTGATGGGCATGATCCAGCGCAACTCGGTCATCCTGATCGACCAGATCGAGCACGACCGCGCCCGCGGTGTGCTGGCCTGGGAGGCCATTGTGGAGTCGGCCGTGCGCCGGCTGCGCCCCATCGTGCTCACTGCCGCCGCCGCGGTGCTGGCCATGATCCCGCTGAGCCGCTCGGTGTTCTGGGGGCCGATGGCGGTGGCCATCATGGGTGGCCTGATTGTGGCCACGGTGCTGACACTGCTGGCCTTGCCGGCGATGTACGCCGCTTGGTTCAGGGTCACGCCCACCAGCAAGTGAACAACTTGTGCCGGGCCGGGCCGGTTATGGTGTCCGGGCGGGTTAAAATCTCCGGTTGACCGATTTCATGGGGTGGTTGCATTGACTGCCCCGTTTGATTTGCGCGGGTGGCGAAATTGGTAGACGCACCAGGTTTAGGTCCTGACGTCCGCAAGGATGTGCGGGTTCGAGTCCCGCCCCGCGCACCACGATGAGAATTTGCCTGACAGGGCGCCGCTGTGTTGCAGCAGTGCGCTGTTTTTATTTATGTGTAATTTGGAGTAACACCATGGCTGTCGTAGTAGAAACTCTTGACAAACTCGAACGAAAAATACTTTTGAGTTTGCCTTTGGCATCAATTCAATCCGAAGTGAATGCCCGTTTGAAGAAGATGGCGCGCACCGTCAAGATGGACGGCTTCCGTCCGGGCAAGGTGCCGATGACTGTCGTGTCCCAGCGCTACGGCTACTCGGTTCAGTACGAGGTGATGAACGACAAGGTCGGCGAAGCTTTTGCCAATGCCGCCAATGAAGCCAAGCTGCGCGTGGCCGGCCAGCCCAAAATCAGTGAAAAAGAGGGCGCGCCAGAAGGCGAGTTGACTTTTGAGGCGGTGTTTGAGGTCTATCCGGAGGTCGTGATTGGCGACCTGACGACCGCAGAGGTCGAAAAAGTCACCACCGAAGTGTCCGAGGCCGCCATCGACAAAACCATCGACATCCTGCGCAAACAGCGCCGCACCTTCGCGCTGCGCCCGCGTGATGCTGCAGCCGAAGACGGCGACCGCGTGACGGTGGACTTCGAAGGCAAGATCGACGGCGAACCATTTGCCGGCGGCAAGGCTGAAGACTTCCAGTTCATCCTGGGCGACGGCCAGATGCTGAAGGAATTCGAAGAGGCGACGCGCGGCATGAAGGCTGGCGAAAGCAAGACTTTCCCGCTGGCATTTCCCGCCGATTACCACGGCAAAGACGTGGCTGGCAAAACGGCTGACTTCATGGTGACCGTGAAAAAAATCGAGGCAGCGCATCTGCCTGAAGTCAACGAGGCACTGGCAAAATCTCTGGGTATCGAAGACGCCACCGTCGAGGGTTTGCGTACTGACATCAAGAAAAATCTGGAACGCGAAGTCAAGTTTCGTCTGTTGTCGCGCAACAAAGCCGCTGTCATGGACGCGCTGGTGGCCAAAGCCGAGCTCGATTTGCCCAACGCCAGCGTGCAGGCGGAAATGGCGCGTCTTCTCGAAGGCGCCCGTGCCGACCTGAAAAAGCGCGGCATCAAGGACGCAGACAAGGTCGCGATTCCTGATGACGTTTTCCGTCCGCAGGCTGAGCGTCGCGTGCGCCTGGGTCTGGTGGTGGCTGAGCTGGTGCGTGCCAACAGCCTGCAGGCCACGCTGGACCAGCTCAAGGCCCATATCCAGGAACTGTCTTCCAGCTACGAAAAACCCTCAGAAGTGGAGCGCTGGTACTTCAGCGACAACAGCCGCATGGCCGAGGTGGAAGCGGTTGTCCTGGAAAACAACGTGACGGATTTTGTCCTGTCCAAGGCCAAAGTCAGTGAAAAAGCAGTCACATTTGATGAATTGATGGCGCAGAACTGATCTGCTGGCCGTTCACACGGGTGGTATGGGGCTTGTGCCGGGCTTGCAGCCCAGCATGCAAGCCCCATTTGCTTGGAGGCTATGTTTTTTTAGCTACAGTAGCGTCAAATTAATGGAGTCATGATGAATTTACAGATGAGTGCAATGGACACACAGGCTTTGGGCATGGTGCCGATGGTGATCGAGCAGTCGGGCCGGGGTGAGCGGTCTTATGACATTTACTCGCGTCTGCTCAAGGAGCGGGTGATTTTTTTGGTGGGCCCGGTCAACGACCATGTGGCGAACCTGGTGGTGGCGCAGTTGCTGTTTCTGGAAAGTGAAAATCCTGACAAGGACATTTCCTTTTACATCAACTCGCCCGGCGGTTCGGTCACCTCGGGCATGGCGATTTTTGACACCATGAACTTCATCAAGCCCGATGTGTCCACGCTGTGCACCGGCATGGCCGCCAGCATGGGCGCTTTTTTGCTGGCCGCTGGCGCCAAGGGCAAGCGCTTCTCGCTGCCCAACTCAAAGATCATGATTCACCAGCCCTCCGGCGGCAGCCAGGGCCAGGCCACAGAGATCGAGATCCAGGCCCGCGAAATTCTGAAGACGCGCGAGCAACTCAACAAAATTCTGGCGGAACGCACTGGCCAGCCACTGGAGCGCATCGAGCGTGACACCGAGCGCGACTATTACATGTCGGCCGACGAGTGCAAGGAATATGGTCTGATTGACCAGGTTTTATCCAAGAGGGCGTAAGGTCATGGCCAAAGGCACTTCTGGTGGTGAAAAAACACTGTATTGCTCTTTTTGCGGCAAGAGCCAGCACGAGGTCAAAAAGCTGATTGCGGGTCCGTCTGTCTTTGTCTGCGATGAGTGCATTGAACTGTGCAACGAAATCATTCGCGACGAATTGCCGCCCACCACGGCGACCGAAGAAAAAAGCAGTTTGCCGACGCCGGCAGAAATCAAGGCCAATCTTGACAATTACGTGATTGGCCAGGAGCCTGCCAAGCGCATTTTGGCGGTGGCGGTTTACAACCACTACAAGCGGCTGCGGCATCAGGAAAAATCCACCAAGGACGATGTCGAACTGTCCAAAAGCAATATTTTGCTGATCGGCCCCACCGGGTCCGGCAAAACGCTGCTGGCGCAGACGCTGGCGCGAATGCTCGACGTGCCGTTTGTAATGGCCGACGCGACCACGCTGACCGAAGCCGGTTATGTGGGTGAAGACGTTGAAAACATCGTGCTCAAGTTGCTGCAGAGCTGCAACTACGAGGTCGAGCGGGCCCAGCGCGGCATTGTCT
>JAABQI010000179.1 GCA_011391545.1 Rhodoferax sp. | reverse complement strand
CGGCCGAGCTGGTCTTCGACAACGTGCGCATCCCCGCTGGAAACCTGCTGGGCGAGGAGGGCAAGGGCTTCTACTCGGTGATGAAGAACTTCCAGACCGAGCGCATCGCACTGGCGGCGATGGCCGTGGGCCACTGCACGCAGGCGATCCGCCTCACGCTGGACTACGTGCGCCAGCGCCAGGCCTTCGGCGGGCCGCTGTGGAACCAGCAGACCATCCGCCAGCGCCTGTCGATGCTGGATGCGAAGACACGGGCGGCCAGGGCGTTCATGTACCACTGCGCCTGGCGGGTCACGCAGGGCCACGACATCGTGCAGGATGTCTCGATGCTGAAAGCACTGACCGGCGAACTCGTCAACGAGGTGGTCCAGACCTGCCAGCAGTTCCATGGCGGCATGGGTTTCATCCGCGAGACTGCCATCGAGCGCCTGTGGCGCGACGCACGCGTGCTGGGCATCGGCGGTGGCGCCACCGAGGTCATGCTGGAAGAAGTCGCCAAACGATACTGAGGCCGAACATCATCATGAGTGAACCTGTTCTCGACATCCGCCGCCCTTCGTCCCATGTGGCCGAAGTCTGGCTCAACCGGCCGGACGTGCGCAACGCCTTCAACGATGGCGTGATCGCCGCGCTGACCGAGGCCTTCGCGCGTCTGAATCAGGAATCGGACCTGCGCGTGGTGCTGCTGGCCGGCCACGGCAAGGCCTTCTGTGCGGGCGCCGACCTGAACTGGATGCGCGCCATGGCCGACTACAGCTGGGAAGAGAACCGCGCCGATGCCCAGAAGCTGGCCGACATGCTTTGGACGCTGGACCAGTGCCCGGTGCCGGTGGTGGGGCGCGTGCACGGCGACTGCTATGCCGGCGGCATGGGGCTGGCTGCGGTCTGCGACGTTCTGCTGGCCTCCGACAACGTGACCTTCTGCCTGTCCGAGGCGCGCCTGGGCCTGCTGCCCGCGACCATCGGGCCCTACGTGGTGCGCGCCATGGGCGAACAAGCGTCTCGGCGGTACTTCACCACCGCCGAACGTTTCAGTGCCACGCAGGCCCAGGCCATGGGCTTCGTGCATGAGTTGTGTACCCCCGAGGAACTGGATGCCCGCGTGGCGGGTGTGGTGTCGGCCCTTGTGGACAACGGCCCGGCCGCGGTGCGCGCCTGCAAGCGCCTGGTGCGCGACGTGGCGGCCCACCCTCTCGATGGCACGTTGCGCGCCGAGACCGCGCGGCGCATCGCCGACATCCGCGCGAGCGACGAAGGCCGGGAGGGCGTGCAGTCCTTCCTGAACAAGCGCAAGCCGAACTGGCTGGGCGCCTGAACTGCAAGCCACCAAGGGACAGGGCCGTGGAACCTCTCTGGCACCGCATCGTTCAGTGGCTGCACACGGTCGGCATCCACCTGGATGACCGCGTGGCCGGTTCGATCGCCGTAGCCGGCACGCAGGCCAGCGAGGCCATGGACCTGCCCAGTCTGATTGCACTGGCGGCGGCGCTGGGCTGGGCCAGCGGTTTTCGCTTGTATGCGGTGGTGTTTCTGGTCGGAGCGGCCGGTCAGGCGGGCTGGATGACCCTGCCGCCGGGCCTGCTGGTGCTGCAGCACCCGGCGATGCTGATCGCCAGTGGCGTCTTGCTGTCGGTCGAGTTCTTTGCCGACAAGATTCCGGGCGTGGATTCGCTGTGGGACCTGCTGCAAAGCGTGATCCGCATCCCGGCCGGGGCGGCCCTGGCGGCCGGGGCGCTGGGTGCGGATGGCGCCACCGCGGTCACTATCGCCGCGCTGCTCGGCGGCACGCTCGCGGCCTCCAGCCAGGCGGCCAAGACCACCACCCGCGCGGCCATCAACACCTCGCCCGAGCCTTTCTCCAACCTGCTGGCCAGCCTGGTCGAGGACGGGCTGGTGGTCGGCGCGGTCTGGCTGGCGGTGGCGCACCCTGTCATTTTTGGCATCGCGCTGTTGCTCACCGTGGTGCTGCTGGGGGTGCTGACGGTCACCCTGTTCAAGTTCCTGCGGGCGGCGTGGCGCCGCCTGTCCGCTTTTCTTTCCGGTTCTCCAAAGGCTGTCTGATGTTTACCAAAATCCTGATTGCAAACCGTGGCGAGATCGCTTGCCGTGTCGCTGCCACCGCCCGTCGCATGGCCATCCGAACCGTGGCGGTGTACTCCGACGCGGACGCCCATGCCAAACATGTGGCGGCCTGTGACGAGTCGGTGCATATCGGCGGCAATGCGCCTAAAGACAGCTATCTGCGCTGGGAGCGCATCATCGAAGCCGCCCAGGCCACCGGGGCCCAGGCGATCCACCCTGGGTACGGATTCCTGAGCGAAAACGAAGACTTCGCGCGAGCTTGCGCTGAGGCGGGCCTGGTCTTCATCGGCCCGCCGCCTTCGGCCATCAAGGACATGGGCCTGAAGGCCGAGTCCAAGCAGCTGATGGAGCGCGCCGGTGTGCCGCTGGTGCCGGGCTACCACGGCGCCAACCAGGACGCGGCACTGCTGCAGGCCGAAGCCGACCGCATCGGCTACCCGGTGCTGATCAAGGCCAGCGCGGGTGGCGGCGGCAAGGGCATGCGCGCGGTGGACAAGGCCGAAGACTTCTCCGCCGCCCTGGCAAGCTGCCAGCGCGAGGCGAAGAACAGCTTTGGTGACGACGCGGTGCTGATCGAGAAGTACGTGCAGCGCCCGCGCCACATTGAAATCCAGGTGTTCGGCGACACCCAGGGCAATTACGTCTACCTGTTCGAGCGCGACTGCTCGGTGCAGCGTCGCCATCAGAAGGTGCTGGAGGAGGCGCCGGCCCCAGGTATGAGCGCCGAGATGCGGGCCCAGATGGGGCTGGCGGCCGTGGCGGCGGCGCGCGCGGTGAAATACGTGGGCGCGGGCACGGTGGAGTTCATCGTCGAGCAGCGCGAGGACGGCTCGATGAACTTCTTCTTCATGGAGATGAACACCCGGCTGCAGGTGGAGCACCCGGTGACGGAGGCCATCACCGGGCAGGACCTGGTGGAGTGGCAGCTGCGCGTGGCCGCCGGCGAGCCGCTGCCGCTGAC
>JAABQI010000178.1 GCA_011391545.1 Rhodoferax sp. | reverse complement strand
TATAACCAGGCGCCCGGCCAGCGAGCCCATGACAAAGCCGTGCCGCGCCGAGGTTTGCTGAATGTAGCTGGGGCTCCAGGCCACCCGGCGCGCCTGCACCATCAGCACCAGTTGCGCATCGTGGCCGCTGGCAAACTGGTCGAGTTCGCGCGCCCGGTTGACTTCGCTGCGCATGACGGGCAAGTCGGGCGTGCCGTTGATGGCATCGCAAAAGTTTTGCGTCTTCATGACAAATTCGGAAAACTCGATGTCGTTGAGCGCACCGGAGCGGTTGGCCAGTTGCACGCCGGCCTGCAACTGGCTGTAGCTTTGCCCCGCCAAGGGCGGCTCCCAGCGCTGCGTGGCGGTATTGAGCCCCTCGATGGCAAACGGCTTGCTGCCGACCCGGCGCGTGGACGGCAGCGCCGCCAGGATGGCTTCTCCCGACAAAGGCGCTTCAAGCGCAATCGGGGCCATGGCATCGATCAAGGCATCGAGGCCCGGTTTTTTCTCGGGGGCCGGGCTGGCCAGGGCATCGCCCGCAAGCGGAAAGTCGTTCAAATGCGGCTCGATGCGCCCCGCCTCCTGCTCCAGGGTGCGTGGCTCGGTCGGCTCCGCCTGACGCGGCCGGCTTTTGCGCGCGAGCCAGGCGTAATAACCCGCCATGGCGAGCAGCAGCAACACGCCCAATATCAACAGACTCATTTGCAAGGACATCATGATTCTCCCCATTCGGTCATCGACAGGGCAGCTTCCATATCGACCGCCACAATGCGCGACACGCCTTGTTCCTGCATGGTCACTCCGATCAGTTGTTTGGCCATTTCCATGGCAATCTTGTTATGGCTGATGAACAAAAACTGCGTGTCTTTGCTCATGGTCGCCACCAGTTTGGCATAACGCTCGGTGTTGGCATCATCCAGCGGCGCATCGACCTCGTCAAGCAGACAAAATGGCGCCGGGTTGAGCTGAAAAATGGCAAACACCAGCGCAATCGCGGTCAGCGCTTTTTCACCGCCGGAGAGCAGGTGGATGGTCTGGTTTTTCTTGCCCGGCGGCTGCGCCACCACCTGCACGCCGGAGTCCAGAATCTCGTCGCCGGTGATCACCAGGCGGGCATTGCCACCGCCGAACAGCTCCGGCAACATCTTGCCAAAGTGCTCATTGACCTTGTTGAAGGTTCCTGACAGCAACTCGCGCGTTTCGCCGTCAATCTTTTTGATGGCGTCTTCGAGCGTGGCCATGGCATCAGTCAGGTCGGCCGTTTGCGCGTCCAGAAATTGCTTGCGTTCGCGGGCCACGGCCAACTCGTCAAGCGCCGCCAGGTTGACCGCGCCCAAAGCGGCAATGTCGCGGTTGATGCGGTCGATTTCACCCTGCAGGCCGGCCAGTCGCGCCTGGTCCTGTGTGACGGACAGCGCCACGGCCTCCAAGTCGGCCTGGGCGTCGTTCAAGAACTGGCTGTACTGCTCAAAACCGATGCGCGACGCCTGTTCCTTGAGCTGGAACTCGGTGATGCGGGCACGCAGGGGATCAAGCTCGCGCTCAAGTTGCAGGCGGCGCTCGTCGCTGGCGCGCAGCTTGGCCGTGAGGTCGTCGTACTGGCTGCGCTGGGCGCCCAAATGTTGTTCGCGCTGCAGCTTGACCGCCAGTGCCTGCTGCAGACCGCCCTGTGCCGCGGCGTCGTTCAAACGGGCCAACTCGTCCTGGGCGCGCTGGCTCTCGGCAGCCACCGAGGCGGCCTGGGTCGTGGCCGTTTCGATGGCGCGTGACAGTTCGGCCTTGCGGGCGTCCAGGCTGCGCAGGGTGAAGGTCGCTTCCTGCGCCTGACGTTCCAGGCTGCGTTGTTGTTCGCGCGACGCGGCCAGTTGGCGCTCGGACCCAATCACGCGGTCATCAAGCTCGGCATGGCTTTGCTGGGCATCCGCCAGTTGCATGTCAAGTTCCTCAAAGCGGGCCTCGGCCAGCACGCGGCGCTCCTGAAGCTCATCGAGCTGGCCATCCACCTCACTCAAGTCACTGGCAATCTGGGCGCTGCGGCTGCGCGCCTGCTCGGCCTGCTGGCTCAATTGCAGCGTCTGCACTTGCAGGCTATGGGCTTTCTGCTGTGCTTCTGCCGCCTCCTTGCGGGTGCTGGCCAAACGTTGCGCGACATCGGCATAGGCGGCCTCAGCACGCACCAGCGCGGTACGCGCCTCGTTGCTGATCAGCACCTGGGCACGCAACTCCTTCTCCAGATTTTCAATTTCCTGGGCGCGTGCCAACAGCCCCGCCTGCTCGGAGTCAGGCGCGTAAAAGCTGACGCTGTGACGGCCAACGGCATGACCGGTCTTGACATAGATGACCTCGCCAGGCTGCAGCCTGTCGCGGCTGGCCAGCGCGTCTTCCACGCTGTTGGCTGTCAAGCACCCCTGCAACCAGTCATCAAGCACCGCTTGTTGACCAGCATCATGCAGTCGCAACAAATCCGACAGGCGTGGCAAAACAGACGCGGGCGGGCTTTGGGGGGCAGGCGGCGGGCTGTAAAACGCCAGCTTGGCCGGCGGCGCGTCCTGCGCAAAGGCGCGCACCAGTTCCAGCCGGCTCACTTCCAGCGCGCCCAGACGCTCGCGCAAAGCACCCTCGAGCGCGTTTTCCCAACCCTGCTCGATGTGCAGGCGGCTCCACAAGCCCTGCAAATGGTCGAGTCCATGTTTTTGCAGCCAGGGCTGCAGTTTGCCGTCGGTCTTGACCCTTTCCTGCAGGGCCTTGAGCGCTTCCAGCCGCGCCGAGAGATCGGCCAACTGGGCTGACTCCTGGTTGGCAATCTGCTGCTGGGCGCGGCGCCGCTCATCGAATTCGGGCGCGCTCTCGGTCAGTTCCTCCAGGCGGGCCTGCGCCAGCTCAGCAGCCTCCTGCGCCTGGTCCAGCAAACGCTGCTGCTCGATGACGTTGCGCTCATCGGGTGCCACGAGACTGTTGCGGTCGGCATGCAAACGCTCCCGCCGTGTGCCCAATTGGCGCGACTGTTCTTCAATGCCGCGTTGTTCAGCTGCGAGCACGCCGATCTGCTGCTTCACCTGGGCGACA
>JAABQI010000177.1 GCA_011391545.1 Rhodoferax sp. | reverse complement strand
CCGCGCGGATGGCACTGGCAAAAGGCACCTGGTAACCGGCACCGAGCGCAACTTTTTGCAGTGGCGAAACGCCACCCGACGACACATGGATAAAGTTGCAGCCCGCTTGTTTCAGGCGTTGGCTGAATTCAAGGCTTTGCGGTACATCCCAGCCGCCTTCAACCCAGTCGGTGGCCGACAGGCGCAGGCCCAGCACACCATCAAACGCCTGGCGAACGGCTGCAAAGACTTCCAGCGGAAAGCGCATGCGGTTTTCCAGGCTGCCGCCATAGGCGTCGCTGCGCTGGTTGGCCAGTGGCGACAAGAACTGGTGCAGCAAATAGCCGTGGGCGCAGTGCAGTTCCACGGCCTCGATGCCCAGGCGCGCGGCGCGCTTTGCAGCGGCCACAAAGGCAGCACGAATCCCGCCCAGCCCGGCGGCAGTAAGGGCCGTGGGTGCCGTCTCTGTCGGCAAGTGCGGCAGGGCGGATGGGCCAAATGTTTCCCAGCCACCCTGCGCCGGCGCCAGCAGTTGGCCGCCTTGCCATGGCACCGCGCTGGACGCTTTGCGCCCGGCGTGTGACAGCTGAATGCACACCGCCGTGCGCGGCGCCAGGGCACGGGCACGCTTCAGGTTGTCGGCCAGCGCCGCTTCAGTGCGATCGTCCCACAGCCCCAGGCAGTTGGGTGTGATGCGGCCTTCGGGCAGCACGGCGGTGGCCTCGATCGTGAACATTGCGGCGCCACCGTTGAGCAGGTTGCCCCAGTGCATCAGGTGCCAGTCGGTGGCGCATCCGATGTTCGCCGAATATTGGCACATGGGCGCCACCACCAGGCGGTTGGGCAATGTCAGGCCGCCGCGCGGAGAGGGCAGGGTCAGGGGTGAAAACAACAGGCTCATCGGGACTCTTCCAAAGCGTCAAATCATGGGCTTTGACTTTACGCTATTGATGGCCTGCCTGCGAAGGAAAGCATTCCGGGAAAAAGCCGGTTTATCTGCATAAACCATGACAATTCGCATTTGTTTGTGGGAATAGCAAAAAATTTAAATGGAATATTCAAAACTTGACGTATCATGCAGCCCGTATTGTTTTTTAAAAACAGTACATGGTTTGCGGTGAATGTCAGTCTCGCGTCTGCGCTAAGTCTTTACTGGTTTGTTGATTGCGGTTATGGACTCCATCGCGTTTTGAGTTATTTTGAGGAGTCCTTACATGGGCAACAAACTTTACGTCGGCAATCTGCCTTATTCTTTCCGTGATGATGATCTGCAACAAGCTTTTGCAGCCCACGGTACCGTCACCAGCGCCAAAGTCATGATGGAACGTGACACCGGCCGCTCCAAAGGCTTCGGCTTTGTTGAAATGGCCGATGATGCGCAAGCACAAACTGCCATTGAAGCCATGAATGGCCAGCAATTCGGTGGCCGTGGTCTCGTGGTCAACGAAGCCCGTCCCATGGAACCGCGTCCTCCCCGTTCGGGTGGCGGCGGCTTCGGTGGTGGCGGCGGTGGCGGCGGCTACGGTGGTGGCGCCGGCGGCGGCCGCTCAGGTGGCGGCGGCTACGGCGGCGGTGCTGGTGGTGGCGGTAGCCGCTCCGGTGGCGGCGGCGGTGGTGGTTACGGCGGTGGCCGTAGCAGCTACTAAGCTGATACAAACAAAAAGGGTCCTTCGGGGCCCTTTTTGTTTTGTGTCGCTTGTCATTGCGAACGAAGTGCGGCAATCCAGGATTGCATGGACTGCCACGTCGCTACGCGCCTCGCAGTGACGGGCTAGAAATTTGTCACGCGCGGCTTGCGCGGGCGTCCGGCAAACAGGCGGTCGAACACCGCGTTGGGAAGCAGGCGCAGCAACTTGGCCACCACACCCATTTGCCACGGGATCACGCGGTAGCTGCAGCCTGCGGCAATGGCGCGAACCGCTTTGTCGGCAAACACCTCGGGTTGCATCAGGAACGGCATGGTGTATTGGTTGTTTTGCGTCAGCGGCGTGGCAATGTAGCCCGGGCACAGCGTGACCACCTTGACGCCGCTTGAGCGCAGTTCGCCGCGCAGGCTCTCGCAGTAGCTGATCACCGCGGCCTTGCTGGCGCAATAGCCGCCATGGCCGGGCAGGCCTCGAATGCCGGCCACGCTGCCAATGCCCACCAGCGTGCCCGCGCCGCGCGCCACCATCGGGGCAATGAACGGGCCGAAGGTGGCCGCAGTTCCCATCACATTGGTGGCCAGAATGCGGGCCATCACAGCCAGGTCGTCAGGCACCGACGAGTCCACGCCGATGCTGATGCCGGCGTTGGCGATCACCACATCGGGCAGCCCCTGTCGGGCGATGCAAGCCTGCGCCACGTGCGCCATCTGCCCGGCGTCTGCGACATCGGCGCTGTAAATGGCGTAGGTTGCAGGGTTGATGGCGTTCTCATTCAGCCAGGCCTGAATCGCATCGCTGCGCCTGGCCACCAAGGCGAGTTGGTATCCCAGGCGGGCGTAGTGCAGTGCCATGGCCTGACCAATGCCACTGGATGCGCCGGTGATCAGGACCAATGGCGTCATGATTGGCGCTGCTTTCAAGGCGTCCTGGCGGGAGCCAGATGACCCCGCACGCGCCCGGTCAGCAGCATGACGCGATCCTTGTTGTCGTAGTCCATGCTGTTGGCGGTGAAACGGTCCTGGCCACGGATGAGCTCGACGGGCTTGTCTGATGTGACGCGCTCGGTGTCCATGAAGGCGTGCAAAAATTCGCCCCTGAAGGTCAAGGCCGCTTGCGCTTTGCCGCTGGCGTCGCGGCTGGCCTGGCGCTCCACCAGCGCTTGCCCGATGAGCTGGACATCGGATGCATTGCTGTTGCTGATGGCCCGCAGTGCCGAGGCGGTGGTCAGTTCACCCGCTTCACTGAAGGAGCGGATATGAACCTGGTCAATTTCAATCGTGTCGGTGTCCGGATAATGGTGCGCTTCGCTCCCGGTGATTTCACTTTTGAGCTTGCCACTGGCATCAAAGGTCTTGACAGAAAACTGGCGCATGAAGTAATCGGGCAAATGCTGCACCGGCGCCGCCGCACGGGGCGCCTCGATGGCTGGCGTGCTGCGCACCAGCCAGTAGGTGGCCATGGCCAGCAGCGCCATCAGCAGCACCGGCAAATACAGTGTCAGTCGATCGAAAAGGTCGC
>JAABQI010000176.1 GCA_011391545.1 Rhodoferax sp. | reverse complement strand
GGACACGCAAAGCGCGACCTGGTACCAGGGTTTGGTCGAGGGGCTGCGCGTGTTGCCCCTGTCAGAATTCCAGACGCAGCACACGGCACTGGTGCGCTGGGCGCCTGGCACTTATTTCAATCCGCACCGTCACTACGGGGGAGAAGAGATTTTTGTGATCGATGGGGTGTTTGAAGACGAACTGGGCCGCTACCCGGCTGGCAGTTGGATCCGCAGCCCGCACTTGAGCGCGCATCAGCCGTTCAGCATCGAGGGTTGCACCATTCTGGTTAAGACCGGGCACTTGCCAGTGCCCGAAGCAACCCAGGTGTAGTGAGTGCTGGCTTGTTCCCACGGCAGCGCAGCGTCAATGGGCGTGGCCGACTGGCTCCTGAGTGGAGACAAAACCACGGGGTTTCGGCATTCCAGTCAGAAATCATTCGTGGCGGTTGGCACGTGCCCCTATGGTTGGTGGGCGCGCTCCATCGCCGTCCTCCATCCGCCCGAGCGGCGCCATTTCTGATCGCGGGGCGCATTGATAGTTATCAACTCGGCCATACCGGAATTGAAGGTTAATCCTCTCTAAAGCTCAGTCCGGGCCTGTTTCAAAGGGGCAAGATCATGCGTCGTCGGGATCCCGTTTCGTGGCGGTGGGCGATAGCGCAATCGGTGAGCCCATCGTGATCAGTTCCACGGACGGCGTGACTTGGTCGGTGCAGTACCGGGGTGGTTCGTGTGACGCCGACTCATGCGCATCGCCGTCGATGCTTTCCGGCGTGATCTGGACCGGGACTCAGTTCATCGCCGTTGGTCAGGAGATCATCTATCCGGGTGGCACCGCGTACGCACTGATCCTCACGTCACCTGACGGATTGGCCTGGACGCAACGTGCAGGGCAAAAGATTGTGTTGGGTCAGCCGCAGGTTGGAACTGAAAGCGGCATGACTTCGGTCGCCTGGTCAGGCAACCTGCTGGTGGCTGTTGGCATTGCCGGGGATGGCTACCCTGCGGCCTGGACTTCTACTGACGCTGATGTGTGGACGCAAAGAACGGTGCCAGGCAACGCCGGCTATAACCTGCGCGACATCACCTGGGGTAACGGCCGCTTCGTCGCTGTAGGCTGGGGCGGCGTGCCAGCCGTGTTCACATCGAGTGATGGAATTAACTGGCAAGGTAACTTGGGCGACGCACCACTACCAGCCATGAACGCGGTGACGACTGGAGTGACCCACTATCTTGCCGTCAGCAATACGTATCGGGAACTGTCCGCAGATGGCCTCACATGGGCGGTGATTCCTTCGCTTGACTGCGGCAACGACGTGCTCTGGGACGGACTGCGCTACGTGTCCGTGGGTGTATGTCGCCCTGATTGGAAAACGGGCGATTCAGCCAGTTCGATTTAGGTAAACCTATGCTGAGAATGCTTAATGAAAACTCAACCTCAATGGAGAAAAACATGACAAGAAATGCCATTCTGCCAAGTACTCGAACCACTGTGACCTGCATGGTGTTTGCCATGGGGCTATTGGCTTGTGCCACTCCGGAAATGCGTTGGGTTACGGATTCCGAAACCAGAATTGAAAGACATGGGATTAGCTTTCTTCCACCATCAGGTGAAAACTGGGTGCATGCTCAATCCGGTACGCATGGGGCGGCGTTTGGGAAGTTGGTTACCGATGCCAAGGGAGAGCCAAGAACTTTAATGATGGCGGTTATAAATGGTCAACTGAAAGAGAAGTTCGACCTCAAGACAGAAACCGGTTTCAAGCAGGCAGTTGAATACTTTGTTAACGATGGCGCGGAGAGCGGTCTTAAAGTCATCAAAGCTCAATATTCCCCACCTTACCGGGACCAAGACACAGACTGTATTAAGTTTGAAAACAGCATCGAACAAACCAACAGCCCTGTCCATCCGGGGGAAGCCCTTTTGATGGATGGCAAAGGTATTGTCTGCCGCCACCCGACTTCTCCCGAATACATGGTGACCAGCACGTTTTCAGAGCGTAGAAAACTTGGAAGTGATTCGGTGATGAATGACGAACTTTGGAAGGAAGTCGAGCACTCCATGGGTAGCGTTCGTTTCACACCCATGAAGTAGCGCAGTTTGCTGCAGTTTCTCCACTTGGTCGTTGTCGCATTCAGCAAAGCGAGAACCGGCCAGGGAGGCATCCAAAGTCTGGTGAACCCGCACCGGAAACCGACCTGTATCGTCTGAAGTATCGCTAATTCCCAACATGCGCCGTGCGCGCGCTAAGCTGCTTCAATCAGTACAATTCACAAGGCCCTAACGTGTCGCCAAAATCAGGCGGGTCGAGAAATGGCGGTATTTTGTGGGTACTTATTTTTCGTGAGACGTTTTAGTCAATTGCATCAGCTGCCTGGATTCTGGACGCGGATCCGGTCTAGCCAATACCAGATAGCTCACCCTAAACAAAGTGCCACCCGACCATGACCGCAGCCAGCCAAACGCTACCTCTTTCCGTTCCGTTTAAACAAGACGCCGCCATCATCGGCCTGGTGGGTCTGGCTCACGCGTCTTCGCACTTTGGGCATTTGCTGTTGCCGCCGCTGTTTCCGGTGTTCATGGTGGAATTCGGCCTGAGCTTTTCGCAACTCGGCGCGCTCATGAGCGTGTTTTTTGTGGTGTCGGGAATCGGTCAGGCCTCGGCCGGCTTTGTTGTCGACAAGGTGGGCGCACGGCCGATGCTGTTTGCTGCGCTGGCCCTGTTTGCTGTGGCTGCGCTGCTGGCCTCGACTGTGACAGATTACAGCGGACTGGTCATGGTAGCCGCGCTTGCCGGCCTGGCCAATGCCACTTTTCATCCGGTGGACTTCACTATTTTGAACCAGCGCGTGTCGGCGCCGCGCCTGGGCCACGCTTTCAGCGCCCATGGCCTGACCGGTAATCTGGGCTGGGCGGCCGCCCCGGTGTTTTTCGCCGCTTTCACCGCCCTGAGCAACTGGCGCACAGCTTATGTCGTGGCGGCGCTGCTTTACGTGGGCGTGCTGGCGCTGATGTGGTTGCAGCGTGACAAACTCAAAACACAGGCGGTGGTACACCAGGCTGACACCCCGGCCGAGCACAGCATGGCGTTCATGAAGCTGCCGGTGGTGTGGTGGTGTTTTGCCTTCTTTTTGCTCTCTACCATGACGCTGGCGGTGGTGCAGAGTTTT
>JAABQI010000175.1 GCA_011391545.1 Rhodoferax sp. | reverse complement strand
GGGTCCAAGTTGGCCGAGGCATTGGGGTTGAGCGTCTGGGCGCTGCGCGCCTGGCGCACGGCGTTGCCAAAATTGGCGTCGAGCACCGGGGTGGTGCTGGCGCAGGCCGTCAGCAGCGCTGCGGTCAGTACGCCGGCCATGCGGCTGGAAAAAAGTGCGTTTGTCATGATGAAACTCCTTACTTGACTTCCATGCCACCGGTGGCATTGATCGGGGCCACATTGGCCGGGGCGCTGCGCAGGTCGGTCGGAATTTCTTCATGGCCCGAGCCTTCGAGCTTGTTGCCAAAATAGAACTCGGCGCGGCTGGGCGGCGTAAAGCTGTCGGTCGGCAACATGAAGTTGGGGTCCAGCGGCTTGATCAGGCGCGGCGTGATGACAAACATCAGCTCGCTGCGGTCGCCCTGGAATTCGCTGCTGCGAAACAGCGCACCCAGCACCGGCACTTCACCCAGGCCTGGCAGCTTGTCAATGGCTTGTGCGACGTTGTTCTTGATGAGTCCGGCAATGGCCAGGCTTTGGCCGTCCATCAACTGCACCGAAGTTTGCGCGCGCCGGGTCGTGAAGCTCGGCAAAATCGAGGTTTCACCGCCCACCGTCGTGAAGGGTGAGCCGCGCTGATTCAACTCAGACACTTCAGGCGCTACCTTCAGGTGAATGCGCCCACCTTCCAATACTGTGGGCGTGAACTTGACGCCCACGCCGTATTCTTTTTCTTCCAGCGTGATGGTGGTGCCGCCTATACCGTTATCACGGCCTACCGGAATGAATATCTTGCCGCCTGCAAGAAAACTGGCCTCCTGCCCGCTGATGGCCACAATATTAGGCTCGGCCAGAATCTTGACCAGACCATCTTTTTTATTGGCATCGACGCTCAGTGCAGTCTTGCCAATTTCAAGTGCTTCAAGTATGCCCCCGCCACCGACCAAAAAGTCTGACAGGAACGAGTAAACCCGGTCACCGCCACTGCTGGTGCGCTTGATGGCCACACTGGCGCCAAGTTGGTCGATCAGTGTTTTGCTGACCTCTGCAATCTTTACTTCCAGCATGACCTGCTGGGCCTCGGCAACTTGCAACAGGTTAACAACCTTTGCACTGGCTGCGCCACCGCCACCGCTGGTGCTGCTCACTTGCAACTTGGTGCCAGACGGCACCTTGTCTTGGCCGGCGACGACCGGGAGATCAATACTCCTGTTCACGTCACGCACAAAGGCATTGGCAATGTCTTCGGCGGCCTTGGCCTTGACGGCGCTCGAGACCACACCGGTCAAAATGACCGAATCAGCCGCAGGGCGCACGGTAATGCCCTTCTCACCAGGCAGCAGTTCATGAATCTTGGCCTCCATGCGGGCCACGTCGATGTTCACGTTGACGTCGATTGCCGTGGGGCCGGCGCCCTTGCGCCAAATGATCAGGTTGGTCGATCCGTAGGTTTTGCCCAGCAGGTAGAGCTCGGTCGCGCTGATCAGCGTGACGTCGGCCACGGTCGGGTTGCCAACCGAGATGCGCGTGATGGCAGAGGGCAAGCGCATCATGGTGGACTTGCCGATGGTCAGGTTCAGCGCCGGGCCGACCGTGGACAGGTCGGTGCTGATGTCAGCAACCTTGGGCGCTGCGGCCACGGTGGTGACTTTGGTCGCGGTGGTGCCCTTAATCACCGCAGGCGCTTGCGCCAACGCAGTGGTTGCGACCAGCGCGACAGCCATGGCCACCCAGAGGGAAGCCGACAAGGGGTTGTGCAAAAGGTTTTTCATGGTCTTTTCCTTAAAAATCTGCGTTTGCTTTTTGCAGGCCACGGATCACTTCCACGCGGTCTTTGGGTTCTTCGGCCGGTCTGGCTGCCACCGGCTTGGCTGGGGCCCGGCGCACCACCTTCTTGACCGGGGCCGGTGCGGAAGCCACCGCCATTGGGGCCGGTGCTTCTGTGGCAAACAGGTTTTGCTGGCGCACGCCGTCGGTGGCAGCGTCCACGGTGTCAATCTGGTTGCGCAGGATCAGCGACAGCGTGCCGATGTTGCGCGCCAGGTCGATCTTTTCGGCCTGCTCGGGCGTGACCTCCAGCGTCACAGCGTTGACCACTTTGGGTTTGCTCTCATCAGGCCGCTGGGCCTCTTGCGCAATTGCCAGCACCATGATGCGCTCCAGCACCACGCGCGACATCGGTTGGTCGCGCTCATCCCTGAAGTTGACCAGCAGGTCCACAAAGCTGCCAGGCGCCAGGAAACCGGCCACACCCACCACCTCATTCACCTTGACAGTGATGGCGCGGTGACCAGCCTTGATGACCGAATCGAGCCCGGCCTTGGTGCCTTCGGGGGCCAGCTTGGGGGCCAGCACGGGCTCGCCCTTGAAGATGCTGATGCGCACCACGCGACCCTCCACCTTCTTGACGTCGTCAAAGGCGCCTTCCGGTACCGCGCCCTTCGGCCACGGTACCGTCTGCAGCATCGTGGGGGTAATGGCCTGGCCGAGTTCCATGTCGTGCGAGGCGACCAGCACCGTGGTGTTGTCGCTGGCGGCCTGCTGGCCCATCCAGCGCGCGGCCAGCAGCACCGCCGCGATGCCCAGCAGCACCGACAGGGTCAGCATGATGATTGCACGTTTGCTCTTCATTTCATTCTCCTTGATTCATGGGCACGCGGGGGGTGGCTTGCACAGCTTGGTCATTGCCACCAAAATAATTGGCCCACGCCCAGTCCAGTAGTTCGGGTGTCATGCGCGGGGGCTCTTCCAGGTAACGGGCGCGGTCAGCAATCTTGCTGATCACATCGAACGGCAGGCTCGGCAGGTAAGGCATGAGCTTTTGCATGTGCAGCGTGTTGACCAGGTAGTCGATGGCGGCGGGGTCAGGCGGCACGCCGCTGCGCGCGCAGGCCTGCGCCACCACAGCGCGATAGTTTTGCGCATTCATGGGGACGAGCTGCAGCTTGTAGCCCAGGCGCCTAGAAAAGGCCGGGTCCACCAGCTCTTCGGGTGCCAGGTTGGACGAAAAAACCACGCGCACGTCAAACGGCACGCTGAACTTGGTGCCGGTATTGAGCGCCAGGTAATCAACTCGGCGGTCCAGCGGCACGATCCAGCGGTTCATCAGTTCGTGCGGGCTGACCCGCTGACGACCAAAATCGTCCACCACGAAGATGCCGTTGTTAGCCTT
>JAABQI010000174.1 GCA_011391545.1 Rhodoferax sp. | reverse complement strand
ATTTTTGATTACCTGTACTTTCATGTGATCCCCTCCCCGCGCACCATCTACAAGGGCATTTACCGGCTACCGCCAGCGCACACGGCGTCCATGCACAACGGCCAGGTCAAGGTCACGCCCAATTGGGTGCCCAAGTTTGACGAATTGCCCAACCCGTCGTTTGACTCGCTCAAGGGCGAGTTCCGCCAGCTGCTGCAAGACGCTGTGGCGGCGCAGCTGGACGGCAGCAAACCCGCCTGTTTTTTGAGCGGCGGCACCGACAGCTCGACCCTGGCCGGCATGATTGGCCTGGCCAGCGGCAAGGCGGCCAACACCTATTCAATTGGCTTTGACGCGCAAGGCTATGACGAGATGGAATACGCCCGGCTGGCTGCCAAGCATTTCAAGACCGAGCACCACGAGTATTACGTGACGCCCGACGACCTGGTGCAAGGCATTGCCAAGGTGGCCGCGCACTTTGACCAGCCCTTTGGCAATTCGTCTGCCCTGCCCTCCTACTACTGCGCCAAGATGGCTCTGGACGACGGCGTTAGCAAAATATTGGGTGGCGATGGTGGCGACGAGCTGTTTGGCGGCAACAGCCGCTATGCCAAGCAGCGGGTGTTTGGCTGGTACCAGAACGTGCCCGGTGTGCTGCAAAAAGGGCTGCTGGAGCCGCTGCTAAGCACCGGGCTGGATCAACTGTGAACCAAATTTCTCAGCAGCCGCACGGTGGGTTTTTTCCCATAAGGTGAAGAATTTGACAATATTGCAAATATTTCAGCCATGATAGACTCAGTCATGGCTGATAGAAAAATCATTGACGATTCACACAACATCAGTCGTAAGCGAGGCAACGGTCAGCTTCGACGCGAAGTGTGGATAGATGCCAAGGGGACAGTGACTCGATACAACCTTGCGTATATCAACCATGCGCTGCACAGCAGCGATAACGGGCGCGTGGTGGGCTATGACAACCAGCATGGCTACCATCACCGCCACTATTTTGGTGTAGTGACCCCCGTCAAGTTCACAAGTTATGAAGATATAGAGAATCAGTTTCAAACTGATTGGATGGCCACCAGGAGTACATCATGAAAAATTTCATTCTGAAAGCTGGCAACGAACAGGATTTTTTTCAAAGAGGCAAGGCCCTTGCGAAACTCGTTGATGCCGGCAAGAAACTGCCAGAAGAACGCACCCTGAGCTTTGAGGATCCTGCTGACTTACTGCGATTGCTGACTGTCAGCCGGCTCGACATATTTCGGAGCGTTAAAGATGCTCCGGGTTCGATCACCGTCATTGCCGGGCGCCTGCACCGTGATCGCAGTGCCGTCAAGCGTGATGTTGACCAATTGGCGCAAGCTGGTCTGGTGACAATTGAAACCAAAGTGCTTCCGGGACATGGGCAGATGAAAGAAGTTAGGGCCTCTGCAAGCAGTTTTCGCTTGGAGGCCACGGTGATGTGACCCGCCAGCCGCATGGATTGCCGCGTCCTGCTGCCTCGCGATAACGGAATCGGCTTTGGGCCAAATTCCGCAGCAACCTCACGCCAAACCGCAACCGGTTTTTGTCCCAAGGCGTAATTTGCATGCCCGCCTGGCGCATGGCTTTGACCTCGGCGGAGGTCATCATGAGGTTTTGCGGCAACTGAACGTTAGCAAGCCTGGCGATTTCTTCGGTGAGGCTGACGCGCTCTGCCACTGGGCGGTATTTGATGTGGTTGATGAGGGAGGTGATGGCGGCTATCTTGTCATTGCGAGCCCGCCGTACCCGTTTCGATACCGCAGACGGACCTTGAACAAAGTCTCCGTCACTGCGAGCGTAGCGCGGCAGTCCATGTAGTCTGGAAGTCATGGATTGCTTCACTTTGTTCGCAATGACGAACCTGGGAATGCACCTGAATTAGCATCGTTCAATGCCAACATTGACGCCTTACTTTAAGAGGTTTTCTATGCGCACCACAATTGCACTTGATGACGATTTGCTTGCCGCCAGCGCGCAACTTGGTATTTCTTTCAACACGGCGCACTGAAGCCCGTGCGTGAAGCGCCCCACTGCCTGCCGACATAAATAAATTAACATTGCATATTGATCGTTAACAAGGCAAAATGCAAGAATGATAGAAAACGACAACAGCCCGACCAAAACGCAAGACTACCCAAGGGCACTACTCAAATCAGCCACCGAGCAGTTGGCCTTTTCACCAGCCGTTGTGCTGCTTGGGCCCCGGCAGGTTGGCAAGACCACTTTGGCACGGCAAATTGCCGCCATGCACCCCAACGCCATCAGCCTTGACCTGCAATTGCCGGGCGACCGCGAGAAACTCACCGAAGGCAGCGGTTTTTTACAGGCCCATCGCGACAAATTGCTGGTGCTCGACGAAGTGCAGTACGTGCCTGAAGTTTTTGCGCAACTGCGCCCCGAGATTGATGCCCAGCGCACACCGGGGCGTTTCTTGCTGTTGGGCTCGGCCTCCGGGCGCCTGTTGCAGCAAAGCTCGGAGTCGCTGGCCGGGCGCGCCAGCTACCTGGAACTCACTCCTTTACAGGTCGGTGAAGTGGTGGCAACGGGTGCCGATGCTGCCTTTGATGCGCACACACTGCAAAAGCTCTGGCTGCGCGGTGGCTTTCCGGTGAGCTACACGGCGCCCATCGATGCGCTGTCTTTTTCATGGCGCACCGATTTCATTGCCACGTTTTTGAACCGCGATATTCGTGAGCTGGGCGTTAACGTACCCGCGCAAACGCTGCACCGGTTTTGGCGCATGACGGCGCATTTGCATGGCTCGCTGTTCAATGCCTCCAACTTGGCGGCGTCGCTGGGCGGCATCTCGCACACCACGGTGGCGCGCTACCTGGATGCTTTGGTGGACACCATGATGCTGCGCCGGCTGGAGCCGCATTTTGTGAACATTGGCAAGCGCCTGGTGAAGTCGCCCAAGGTGTATGTGCGCGACAGCGGCTTGCTGCACGCACTGCTGAATGTGCCCGATGCCAACGCCCTGATCGGGCACCCCATGGCGGGCCCGTCATGGGAGGGTTTCATGGTCGAGCAAATTTGCGCCCTTTTGCCCAAAGGGGCTGACGTGGGCTTTTACCGAACGGCTGCCGGTGCCGAACTGGATGTGGTGGTGGAGCTGGGCAGTAAAAAAATGGGTTTTGAGATCAAGTTCTCCAGTGCCCC
>JAABQI010000173.1 GCA_011391545.1 Rhodoferax sp. | reverse complement strand
CAGGGCCGGGCGGTTCAGCCCCGCCGCCGCCCACAGCAGGTTGGACAGCATCTGCTGTGGCAGCGGCTCGGGGGCGAATTCGCGCTGCGACTGGCGCTGCGCCAGCGCCTGCATCAGCGGCATGCCGCCGCTCATGTTGGCCGCCGGCAGCACGATGGTGTCGGCTGCATCACCCTGGGCGGGCTCGGGCTTGAGTTGCCCGAGCAGGCCCAGGGCCATTTTGGTCAGGGTATTCATGGCGGATGTGGCGACCGGCCGGCTTATTGAATGGTCAATTTTTTGGAGGACGTGCCGGCCTTCTTCGGCAGATCAAGGCTCAACACCCCGTTTTCATATTTGGCCACCGCCTTGGCGTCGTCCACCTCCTGCGACAGCGTGAAGACGCGCGACACCGTGCCGTAGTAGCGCTCGCTGCGCACCACCTTGCCCTTTTCCTTGACGTCTTTTTCCCGGCGCGTCTCGGCGTCGATCTGGACCCGGTTGCCGTCGATGCGCACATTGATGTCTTCCTTCTTGACACCCGGCAGGTCGGCCTGGATCTTGAAGGCGTCGTCCTTTTCGACCACGTCGAGCCGGATGTCGAGTTCATCGCCCGCGCCAGCCATGCGCATGGGCGCCAGGAAGCCGCGAAACACGGACTCGAACGGGTCTTTCATGGCGGTGTCGTGCAAAGTCAGGTTGTTCATGATTTATTCTCCACAGGTTAAATTTAAAAATGGCTGGACAATGACGTGCGGTCAAAGCAGCATCTGAAGAATATGAGTCCCTCCCCTCGCGCAAATGACAATTCTCAATCGTGGCGCAAACTGCGCGCAGATTTTTGCAAATCGGGCCTTGCGCCACTTCCATCCGGCCGGTCGCCCATGTCAGAATTCCCCTCACATCGTGCCGGAGGGCAACATGAACATCATTCGCAGTCACGCCAGTCCTTTGAGGAGTCGGCAAAATGAACACGCTTGCTGAGGCAGCACCGGCCTCGACGACTGACCCCCATCTGGACCAGGCGCAGGGCATGCTCGACGCCGTTCTCAAGCTGGTTCCTGATGCCATCGTCGGCACAGACATGAACGGTCGCATCATCCAGTTCAACCCCGCGGCCGAGCGCATCTTCGGGCACAGCAGCGCCAGCGTGTTGGGCGAGCCGGTCGAGATGTTGATCCCGGCGCGGCTGCGCGCCGGCCACCATGAATCGCAACAGCGCTTTGCCAACAACGGCGGCGACACCCGCATGATGGGCTTGCGCCGCGTCAAGGGCTTGCATGCCGACGGCCAGGAGATCGACCTTGAAGGCTACATTCGCCATGTGAAGCTGCCGCAGGGTCAATGCTCGCTGGTCAGTCTGCACGATGTCACCGCGCGTTTGCAGGCCGAGATGCAATTGCAGCATTCGCGCGCCCAGCTTGCCGAACTGACCCGCAAGCTGATGACGCAGGAGCGGGTGCTGGTCAAGCGCCTGGCGCAGGTGCTGCACGACCAGCTGGGGCAGACGCTGGCCGCGACCCGCATGTGCCATGAAACCATCATCGCCCTGCTGCCGGCTGAAGCGCCTCCCGAGGTCCAGCGCCTCGACGAGCGCCTGAGCACCCTCATCGCCCAGGCAATCGCGCAGGTGAGGCAGGTGCTGGTCGATCTGCGCCCACCCTTGCTCGAGGAGCAGGGGCTCAGCGTGGCGCTCGACAACGAGCTGCGCAACCGCGCACAGGCGGCGCCCGAGGTTGACATCACCATCCATGTGCCGCCCAACCTGGAAGTCATGCGCTGGCCCGCCGAGGTCGAGTACGCGGCCTTCATGGTGGTGCGCGAGGCGGTTGAAAACGCGCTGCGTCATTCGGGGGCGGACACCATTGTGGTGGACCTCGCGGGCGGTGCCCTGTCGCTGCACATCACCGTCGCCGACAACGGAGTCGGTCTGCCCGAGGGCGCCGGCCTGAGCGTGGGCCATCTCGGCATTCTGGGCATGCAGGAGCGCGCCCAGGCGGTTGGCGCCAGCGCGACGTGCCGGCAAGGGACGGTCCCCGGCACGTGCGTGACGTTTCACTGGCAGTGCCTGTCATGACCACGCTTTACCTGGTGGACGACCATCAGATCATGCGCGACGGTCTGCGCTCCATGCTGGATGCGCGTGGCCACACGGTGGTTGGCGAGTCCGCTGAGCCGACCCAGGCGCTGGCCGACCTGCTGCGCCTGCGCCCCGAAGTGCTGCTGCTCGACCTGAATCTGGACGGGCGCTCGGGCTTGGAGTTGCAGGCCGAGGTGCAGCGGCGCGGCCTGCCGGTTCGCACCGTGGTCCTGACGATGTCGTCGCATCCCCACCAGGTGGCCGAGGCGCTGCGCCTGGGTGCCAGCGCCTACGTGCTCAAGGGTTCGCCGGCGACTGAGCTCATGGCCGCCATCGACGCTGCGGTAAAGGGCAAGAAGTACCTCGGCGCCGATGTGGCCGACCTGGCGCTGGAGGCCTTTACCGAGCAGGACGCCGACCCCCTGAGCCTGTTGTCGCCGCGCGAGCAGCAGATCATCCTGATGGTGGTCGAGGGTGAATCCAGCGCGGCCATTGGCAAGACGCTGCATTTGTCGCCCAAGACCGTGGCCACCTACCGCAGCCGCCTGATGAAAAAGCTCGATGTGACCGACGTCCCCAGCCTGGTTCGGCTGGCCGTGCACTGCAAACTCATCGATGCCGATGACCGCTCGCCCAGAAGCCGCCGCCGCGGCGATTGATGTCCACGTTTGCTGGCGTAATCAATCAAACTCTCCCTACAGACGGCACCGCCCGGTCAGCCTAAAGTTGTCTGCAAGGATCGGCCATGACGCCCACCGGGCATGGTCACCTGGCAATAACAACGAGGGGTTTTCCATGATGCACGCACAGACCTTGCCGACCATTGCAACCACTGCAACCACTGCCACCACGGTGCCCTGGCAGTCCAGCCGGCGCCACCCCGCCTTGAAGCTCGAAAGCGACGAGCGCTGGTCCACCTTGCAGGAGTTGCACAGCCTGTTGCAATACGAAGGCCACCTGCAGGACGGCCATGAGGGCGAGCTGTTCCGGCGCCGCCGCCTGAAAGCCGGTCAGTCTGCGCTGACCATGGGCCAGGCGTTCGACGGGCTGTATGCGGTGCGCCTGGGCACCCTCAGAAGCTCGATCACAAATGCCGATGGCGGCATGCACGTGCTGT
>JAABQI010000172.1 GCA_011391545.1 Rhodoferax sp. | reverse complement strand
CCCAACTCGCCGCTGCCGAGCAGCATGACACGGGTCGCATTGGGGGACAGGGGGGTGCCGATGGTGGTCATGGTGTTAGCGCTTGATGGCGTCCTGTAAATTGATGAACCTGATTTTATTCAGGCAGTGTGGTCTCGGCCGCCGGTTTGGTCTGCAGCGCAAGCCAGGAGTGAACCGGCCAGTCACTGCGGCTTTGGCTTTGCGTGCCGCCGTAAACCACCCCGCCGCCAGCGAGCGCGCCCGGATGATGGGCGGCAAAGGTTTTTAGACCCTTGAAGTAATCAGGGTTGACGGTGGCGCCGGCCTTGATCTCGATGGCGTGCATCTTGCCGCCCGCGGGCAGCAGCAAATCGACCTCGTTGCCTTCTGAGTCGCGGTAGAAATACATCTCGGGGCTTTCGCCGGCGTTCAAGCGGTCTTTCATGGCCTCCATGATGACAAAGTTCTCAAACAGGCTGCCCCAGAGCGGGTCGCGCGCCACTTGCTCCGCGCTGCGCAAACCCAGCAACCAGCAGGCCAGGCCGACATCGTAAAAGTACAGTTTTGGTGCCTTGATCAGGCGCTTGCCGGTGTTGGTAAACCAGGGCGGCAGCAAATGAATGATGTAGCTGGTTTGCAGCAGGTCGATCCAGGTTCTGGCGGTGACATGCGACACGCCCGCATCATTGCCCAGGCTGTTGAGATTGAGCAGCTGCCCGGTGCGCCCGGCGCACAAGCGCACAAAACGCTCAAAGCGTTGCAGATCTTGAACGGCGGCAAGCTGGCGCAAATCGCGCTCGACATAGGTGGCAAAGTAGTCGGCCAGCGCCTGTGACGGGTTCAGTCCCTTGTCGTGGATGCGGGGGTAGAAACCCGTGAGCAGAGTTTGCGCCAGACCAGGTGTTGCGCCCGTGCTCCTGATGCGGTGCACCTCGGCCAGGGTGAATGGCAGCAGGCGCAGCACCGCCGTGCGCCCGGCCAACGATTGTGAAACTTGTGTCATCAGTTCAAATTGATGACTGCCGGTGAGAATAAAGCGGCCCGGCTGCGGGTCGGCGTCGACCATGCCCTGCAAATAAGACGTCAACTCGGGCGCGCGCTGTATTTCGTCAAAGATGGCGCCCTGCGGGTAGCCCGCCAAAAAACCGCGCGGGTCGTCAGTTGCGAAGCGGCGCACATCAGGGTCTTCGAGCGTGATGTAGGGCTTGTCGGCAAACAGGCTCCTGGCCAACGTTGTCTTGCCGCTCTGCCGAGGTCCCGTGAGTGTGATCACCGGGTACTGGCTGGCCAGGTGTTGCAGTACCGGTGCAATGTTGCGTTGAATCATGTCGTCATGGTATCAAAAACCTGCAATTTGAAAATCATTTCTTCAGATTGCAGGTAAATGTCTCAAGTTAACTGTTGCGATGCCCACACGGGTTCGTCAAATTCGTGCAGGTTTCCGCTGACGCCAGCCTCAGGATGGGTGCAGCAATTGCCCGTCCACCATCTGGATCTGGCGCTGGCAGCGCGCCGCCAGATCAGCGTCGTGTGTCACGATCAGGCAGGCTGACTGCCGTTCCTTGTTGATGCTTTGCAGCAATTCAAAAATGTCATTGGCGCTGTGGGTGTCGAGGTTGCCGGTGGGCTCGTCGGCCAGGATCAGCCGCGGCGACAAGGACAGCGCGCGGGCAATGGCTACGCGCTGCTGCATGCCGCCCGAGAGCTGCGACGGGCGTTTGTGCGCCGCGTCCTTGAGGCCGACCTGCGAGAGCAGCCGCATCGCGTCGTCATGCGCCTGGGCGCTGGGCCAGCCGCTGTCGATGATGGCTGGCATCATCACGTTTTCCAGCGCGCTAAAACCTGGCAGCAGGTGGTGAAACTGAAAAATAAAGCCAATGCTGCGACCGCGTAAAGCGGTGATGGCCGCGTCATCCAACTGAGCGGTGTCCTGGCCGTTGATCCACAGTTGGCCGCCGCTGGCGTGTTCGAGCAGGCCGATGATGTTGAGCAGCGTGCTTTTGCCCGAACCCGACGGGCCGGTGAGCGCGGCAAACTCGCCCTCGGCAATGGCCAGGTCGATGCCGTGCAGCACCTCGGTGACCACCGGCGTGCCTTCGCCGTAGCTTTTGCGCACTTGTTTGAGTTCGACGATGTTGGCCATGGTGAAACGAACGGTCAGACCCGGATGGCCTGCACCGGATCCAGCTTGGCGGCGCGGCGTGCCGGCAGGGCGGCCGCCAGCAGGCCAACCACCAGCGCCAGGGCGCAGGCGCTGAGCACCACCGAAATATCAAGGTCCGGGCTCACCAGGGCCGAACCGTCGGCATTGCGCGTGATCTTTGAGAAAAACTGCACCAGGCCCAGCGCCAGCGCCGAGCCCAGCGCCGAGCCCGCCAGGCCGTAAAAGCCGCCCTGCAGCAAAAACACCGCCATGATGCGCTGCGGGCTGGCACCCATGGCGCGCAAAATGCCGATTTCCTTTTGCTTTTGCACCACCGACACCACCAGCACGCTGGCAATGCCCACCGCCACAATCACGGTGACAAAAGCGCGGATCAGGTTGTTGGAGATGCTCTGGCTGTTGAGCGCCGACAGCAGTTGCGCGTTGGTTTGCATCCAGCTTTCCACGCTCAGGCCGGTTTGCGCCTGCAGCGGGCGGGCGATGGCTTCGGCCGCAAACAAATCGGCCACGCGCAGGTCGATCTGGGTGATGCCACCGGGCAAATCCAGCAGCGTTTGTGCCACCTTGACGCTGATAAACACCCAGCGCCGGTTCAGGTCGCGGTTGCCGATGTCGAAGATGCCGGCAATGCTGAACAAGTCATTGCGCCCGTCCATGGTCACCAGCCTGACCTTGTCACCCACGGTCACGCCCAGGTCTTTGGCCAGCTCGACACCGATCACGGCGTTGGCGCCGCTGACCTCGAAGCGGCCCGCCTTGAGGTATTTTTCCATGCGCACAATGCGCTGGTAGGCCTGGGGGTCGACGCCCATCATGGCGATAGGCTGGCTGGCATCGGCGCGCGCCGCAAAGCCCGCGCCCGAAAGCATGGGCGACACCGCCAACACGCCCGGCGTTTGCTCAGCCAGCCGAGCCATGGCCGACCATTGATCGATGGCGCGCAACGCTTGCGCGCGTGGCTGGATGATGGCGGCGGTCTGGTCTGGCGGCAGCGTGGTGCGGTTGACCGAGCGCGCCGCCTTGAGCACGATGTG
>JAABQI010000171.1 GCA_011391545.1 Rhodoferax sp. | reverse complement strand
TGGCTGGCGACTGCCCCGGCACCCTGGCGCGTGTTGCGGCGCTCTATGAAAAGGTGGTGACGGCCGGCGTGCACCGCGTGTCGTCACTCAAGGTGGCCGAAGCCGCCAAGGTGATCGAAAACACCCAGCGCGACCTCAACATTGCCCTCATGAACGAGTTGGCCGTCATCTTCAACATGATGGGGCTCGACACCCAAGAAGTGCTGCAAGCGGCCGGCACCAAATGGAACTTTTTGCCGTTTCGCCCCGGCCTGGTCGGCGGCCACTGCATAGGCGTTGACCCGTATTACCTCACCTACAAGGCCGAAATGCTGGGCTACCACCCGCAGGTGATCCTGGCCGGGCGGCGCATCAACGACAGCATGGGCAAATACATTGCCGAGCAAACCGTCAAGCAAATGATCCAGGCCGGCAGCCACATCAAGGGCGCCCGGGTCAACGTGCTGGGCATCACGTTCAAGGAAAACGTGCCCGACCTGCGCAACTCCAAGGTGGCCGACTTGATCACCGAATTACGCGCCTATGGCGTTGAAGTGTTTGTGCACGACCCGGTGGCTGACGCTGAAGAGGCGCGGCTGGAGTACGGTGTTGAACTGCAAACCTGGCAGGCCTTGCCGCAGGCCGATGCGGTGGTGGTTGCGGTGGCGCACCAAGCCCTGGTGTCCAGGCCACCCTCGGACTACGCCGCCAAGGTAAAAGCTGGCGGGTGCTTTATCGATGTGAAGTCGCAGTTCGATGCCAATGGGCTCGGTGCGGAAGGTGTTGCGGTTTGGCGGCTGTAACCGCACAAGCCTGACAAGATCAAGCGCTTATACTGTACAAAATATGCACATGGTGTGCAGCACAGGAGTCTGTCATGGGAATTTCTGCAAGCGACGTTGTTCCGCTCTCACACGCCCGAGCCAACTTTTCCGAGTTGGCCGAGCAAGTCAAGGCGGGCGCAGAAAAAATTGTGACAAAGAACGGCGAAAGCTTTATCGCACTCATCGACTCGGACCGGCTGGACTACTACCACCAATTGGAGCGCGAGCGCATTCACCTGTTGCTGATGAACGAGGTGTCCACGGGTCTGGATGATGTTGCCGCTGGCCGGGTCAAGAATGCAGTCAGTGCCATTCAGTCGCTCAAACGTCGGCGCAGCGCCTAACCACAACCGGTAGCGCCCCGTGGCGAAGAAGCTTGTCGTCAAATTAACCGCCAATTTCGAGCGCAATCTGGCGGATATTGAGCTCTTTTTGACCGAGGCGGATTCCCCTCAAGCCTACGACGGCCTGCTGGACGAACTGATTGACATCGTTATCCCCAACCTGAAGCGGTTTCCGGGCATGGGGAGACCATTCATGAACAGGGCTGTCGGCTCAGTGGAGGCCACAAATGCGTTGGCTGCGCTACGGGTCAAATTGGCGGCGCTTATTGCCGACCCCGATGCACTGCGCGAATACGTCATGGATAATTATCTGGTGCTGTACGCACTGATTGACGAAAACATCTACCTGCTGTCGATCAAACACCATCGCCAGCTCTCTTTCAATTTTGAAGCCCATTGGCGGCTGTAACGGCCACGCAACCAGGTCATCCGTGTTTTATCCGGTGGTCGGCTGATCGCGCGGGCGGCCCACCCTGCCAAGTTTGGCTCCTACGCAAGAGGTGAGGCAGATGAGGCATCAGACTTGGATCTGATGGTGGTCGAACAGGGGCTAACTGACAGAGCCAACGAATATCTGCGTCTGAGGGAAGCTGCTGGTCATGCCGGTGTCGGCATTGATCTTCTTTTGGTGTCCGCGCAAGAGTTTGAGCGCCGCAGTCAGGTGCCGGGTACCGCTGCTTATTGGGCGAAAAAAGAAGGAAAAATTCTTTATGACGCCGCAGCTTAAAGAGGCCAATCTGACCCCAATTAACCCGCCGCCAGCGCCAATTTCGGACGCCCCCCTTTGCGCCCATTCTCACGCGCTGCAGCAGATTTGGTGATACTGCTTTTTTGACCATTGCGCACGGCCACCAAGCTCACCGCCATATCCATCAAGGGTTGACTCGCCAACACCAGCCCTGCAATGGAGATGTGCATATCTCGCGCCTTCAGGCACAACGCGCTGCCGCCAAACCCCAAAGACAAGGCCTGCAAATCACTCACATCCAGGGCCGCCAGCTCTGGGTAGTTGCTGACAGGCAAGGCCACAGCGCTGTGATCGAGAAAACTGAATAACAGAGACCCCAACTGTGGCACATACTGCACCGCAGTAGCACGAACCCCAACAGACGCACGTTTGCTACCACGCTCAATGGCCTGATCCAGTGCCGCTTGCGTGACTGGCTCGTCAAAACGAGTTGATGCTTTGATTGTTGTCATAGTTGAATCTCCACGGGGCTGCTGGCCCCTTTCAATTGCAAAACGGTTTCATAACGACACGGCTTGGAAACTTTGCCACCAACACATACGCGCCAGCCGCAGATGCTGCGGCTTTTTCAAGGCAAGGCGCAACCCATCAAGCACAGTGATCGATGGCTTATTTTTTACCGGCACCACGTCCATCAAACGGACACCGTTGAGCCAGAAGCTGAACTCAAAGCGTGCCTCTCAATCCGTAGAACCAACATGAACATGGGGCGGGCAATGCTCGTTGCGAGTGAGCACCGCGATCAGCAAGCCTTGATGTGTACATACCTTCATATCATCCCAACCGTTGGGTTGTTGTATGCGAGTTCAGCAAATTTGCGAACAAAAATAAACCACCCTGTCCTCGCCTGATCGAAATATTTACCCCATGGGGCGACGAGCCTCTGACCGTGTAAGATTCCCACGCCTAACCACACCACCATGAGCGCCATCGTTTTGAATCCACTGCGAATCTGCTCAGACGTGTGGCAGCACCGCTACCTGCTTGGCCAACTCATCAAGCGCGATGTGCTGCTGCGCTACCGGGGTGCCATGTTTGGTGTGCTGTGGATATTTCTGAGCCCGCTGTTCATGCTGATTATTTTTGCCTTCGTGTTCGGCCAGATATTCCAGGCGCGCCTTCTGGGAAAAACACCCCGCTGCAGAGCAACCGCTCAAGTCTTGGGTTGATGAAGCCAGAAAAACCACATGGACGCAACCCGCCGATATCAAGGCGCAATATCGAAGCGCGAGCGTCCTCAAGAATCGCCGCGTGGTGTTCAATATCAAGGGCAACGATTACCGGCTGGTGGTGTCT
>JAABQI010000170.1 GCA_011391545.1 Rhodoferax sp. | reverse complement strand
AGCAACTGGCGCAACACCAGCGCGTCATGGAACGAGGTGCTTTGGTAGTTGAGCATGATGTCGTCCGAGCCCGGCACACCCATGATGAAGTTGCAACCCGCCGCGCCCAGCATCAGCATCAGGGCGTCCATGTCGTCGCCATCGGCCTCGGCGTGGTTGGTGTAACACACGTCGCAGCCCATGGGCAGGCCCAGCAGCTTGCCGCAAAAGTGGTCTTCAAGCCCGGCGCGCTGTATTTGTTTGCCGTTGAACAGGTACTCGGGGCCGATGAAGCCGACCACCGTGTTGACCAGCAGCGGCTTGAAGTGGCGCGCCACCGCGTAGGCGCGCGCCTCCAGGGTTTGCTGGTCGCAGCCATGGTGGGCGTTTGCGCTCAAGGCGCTGCCCTGGCCGGTCTCGAAATACATCACATGCTCACCGCGCTGGCCGTCGTCAAACAGCGCGCCGCGCTGCAGGGACAGCGCCGCCTCGCGCGCCTGGGCCAGCAGGGCCAGCGTTATGCCAAAGCTGTGGTTGGTGGCCTCGGTGCCGCCAATCGACTGGAACACCAGATCCACCGGAGCGCCGCGCTCGATCGCCTGCAGGGTGTTGGTCACATGCGTGAGCACACACGACTGGGTCGGGATGCCGTAGTGGCCAATCACGTCGCCCAGCATGTGCAGCAGGCGCACCACTTGGGGCACGTTGTCGCTGGCCGGGTTGATGCCGATCACCGCGTCGCCACTGCCCAGCAAAAGGCCGTCGAGCAGGCTGGCGGCAATGCCGGTCAGGTCGTCGGTCGGGTGGTTGGGCTGCAAGCGTGTGGCCAGCCGTTTTTTCAGGCCCAGGGTGTTGCGAAAACGGGTGACGACCTCGCACTTGCTGGCGATCAGCACCAGGTCCTGCAGGCGGCACAGCTTGCTCACGGCGGCCACCATTTCCGGCGTCAGGCCCGGGGCCAGGGCGGTCAGGCTTGCCGTGCTGGCGTGCTCCGAAAGCAGCCAGTTGCGCAGGTCGCCCACGGTGAGGTGGCTCACCGGGGCGAAGGCGGCCGCGTCATGGCTGTCGAGAATCAGCCGCGTGACTTCATCGCCTTCATACGGCACTACGGCCTCATTGAGGAAGGCGCGCAGTGGCACATCAGCCAGCGCCATTTGCGCCGCGATGCGCTCCCGGGCATCTTGGGCCGCCACCCCGGCGAGCTGGTCGCCCGAGCGCGGCGGGCTGGCCTTGGCCAGCAGCGTCCGCAGGTCCGCAAACTGGTAACGCTGTTGGCCGATGGTGTGGCTGGTGGGCATGGCTTTGGAGTGTACAGATTCAACCGCAATCCATCGTGGTTAGGTCACGTGCCGTATCCATGACTGTGTTGGCCAACGCACCATCAAACCAAACTTCGCGGCGTAGACTGAATTCACGGGCTTGTGCTCGGTATTGAAATCCAAGGAGTTTTTTTATGTCTTCCATGATGAAAGCAGCAGTGTTCGTTGAGCCCGGTCGCATTGAAATTGTTGACAAGCGCATCCCTGACGTGGGCCCCAATGACGCCTTGATGCGCATCACCACTACCACCATCTGCGGCACCGATGTCCACATTCTCAAGGGTGAGTACCCGGTTGCCAAGGGCTTGACCATTGGCCACGAGCCGGTCGGCGTGATCGAAAAACTCGGCAGCGCGGTGCAGGGCTACCAGGAAGGCCAGCGCGTGATTGCTGGCGCGATTTGCCCCAACTTCAATTCCTACGCCGCCCAGGACGGGGCACCGTCGCAGGACGGCAGCTACCTCATCCCGCTGGGCTTGTGTGGTTGCCATGGTTTCAAGGCCACCGCCGGCTGGCGCTTTGGCAATTTGATCGACGGCACACAGGCCGAGTATGTGCTGGTGCCCGACGCCCAAGCCAACCTGGCACCCATTCCCGATGGTTTGACCGATGAACAGGTGCTGATGTGCCCCGACATCATGTCCACCGGCTTCAAAGGCGCGGAAAACGCCAACATCCGGATCGGCGACACGGTGGTGGTGTTTGCCCAGGGCCCGATTGGCCTGTGTGCCACCGCCGGCGCGCGCTTGCTGGGTGCCAGCACCATCATTGCTGTGGACGGCAATGACCACCGGCTCGGCATTTCCCAAAAAATGGGGGCTGATATCACCCTGAACTTCAACAATTGCGATGTGGTCGCCGAGATCATGCGGCTTACCGGCGGACGTGGCGTGGATTCATCGATTGAAGCGCTGGGCACGCAGGCCACGTTTGAGTCGGCACTGCGCGTACTCAAGCCGGGTGGCACGCTGTCCAGCCTGGGCGTGTATTCCAAAGACCTGACCATTCCCATGTCGGCTTTTGCCGCCGGTTTGGGCGATCACAAGATCAACACGGCGCTGTGTCCCGGCGGCAAGGAGCGCATGCGCCGCTTGATGAACGTGGTGGCTTCCGGCCGGGTTGACCTGGGCGTGATGGTGACGCACGAGTACAAGCTGGAAAACATCGTGGCAGCCTACGACCTGTTTGCCAACCAGCGCGAAGGTGTGCTGAAGATTGCGATCAAACCGTAAACATGGCTGGCAGGGTCGCTTACCAGGGGAGTTGGAGGCCTGCGCCTTGGCGATGCGTCTCATGCTTGCTGGGGTGCCGGTTTTGAAATTCATTCATCGGTTCAATCATCCTCGCGCTTGCCGCGGTTCCCCTTGCCTGGGCCCCTGATATCGTCCTCGTCCGCGCTGCGGTGGCATTCGACGCAGTTGTCAAATTGCCGAATACCTTCGTCGATGTGCTCGCGCCGGATGTTGGCCGGCGTGTGTTCATGGCAGCCATAACAGGTGTAGCGGCTGTACTCATTGCGCACATGACAGGTCACGCAAGCGGCGGTGTGGTCGCGGTCCAGCACAAAGTATTTGTCGTGCTCAAAGGTGGCTGGCGTCCACTTCTGCTGGCTGTGGCATTGGGCGCAGTTGCCGGTGATTTGCTGGTGCAGTGCATCGGTGGGTGACTTGTGGCACGTCTGGCACTGGCTGTTGGTTTCCTTCTTCAGAAGCGCGTGGTCGAAATAGCCCTGCAGGCGGTAGCGTTTCACGCCCGCGTGGTCGCTGTGACAGGCCACGCAATCCTGGCTGACGAGTTCCTGGTGGAAAGGTGTGGATGTGAGCGGTTTTAAAACTGGCGCACCCGTTGTTGTCCGGCGGCCAATGTCGGCGGGCTTGTGGCAACTGACGCATTTTT
>JAABQI010000180.1 GCA_011391545.1 Rhodoferax sp. | reverse complement strand
TCGCAAGTAGCCCAAAGTGGCGTCTGTTAAGGGTTGTCCGATGCCTGCCCATACGCGCTGGTGTCTCCGGATGTGCTGAAGCCGATGGGCAGGCGTTGGAGAAGCCCCGAGGGAGGAAACCGCGGGGTGAACCGGGATGGTTATTGCAGGTGATCCTGCTATGGGGATTTGAGTCTTTGCCTGCTGGCCGGACGTAATATTCCGGCTGACTCGGAGAGCATTCCGCGACTCGGCCTGCCGTTCCTGGTAGGGAAACCTCGTGTTTTAGGGTGCTGCACTAGGTAAAAGCCGGGACGTTTACCCCAGAAGGCAAAGCTGGACCACATCGGCGCAAGCCAATGAATGCTCATGAAGAGGATGCGACGTCGAAAGACGTTCATGAAGAACCTTGCCGTAATGGCGGCGCGCGGATCGGTTGCCCGCACAGAAAGATCTCGATAATGACCATAGCTGCCCCGCACGTCGGGCAAACGAAGGTAGGCTGAACCAGCGCAGCGGAGACCTCAGCATCCGCCGTTTCCGGCAGGGGCGTCGGTGCCACCTGCAACAACTCGCGCACCTTGGCCAGATTATCGCGGCGCCCGCCATTCGCAAGTAGCCCAAAGTGGCGAATACGATGAAAGCCACCAGGTAGCACATGCAGCAGAAACCGGCGCATGAACTCTGCCGGGCCCAGTGTCATCGTCTTGATGCGCGTTCCCTCCTTGCTCCGATAGTCTTTCCAACGGAAGGTGATACCACGCTCATCCATCGCCACCAGGCGCTGATTAGAAATGGCCACCCGGTGGGTATAACGCGACAAATACGCCAGGACGGCTACCGGTCCGGCAAACGGGCGCTTGGCATAGACCACCCACTCACACCTCCTGAGTGGTCGTAGCCAATCGGTGAATGCCGTTGGATCAGCCAGATTGGCGAACTCACCAAAGAACTGCAACTGGCCAGCGCCATGTGCCAGGGCTAACTCTTCAAGGAAACGCCGGCGAAACAGCCGCGAGAGCACCCGAACCGGCAGGAAGAAGCCCAGCTTGCACGCCACCCAGCGCTTGCCATCGGCCGATAAGCCACCACCGGGAACGATGCCATGGACGTGCGGATGGTGTGTCAGTGCCGAGCCCCAGGTATGCAGCACCAGTGTCACGCCGATTTGCGCGCCCAGATGCCGGGCGTCACCGGCAATCGTCCGCAGCGTCTCGGCAGCCACCTCGAACAACAGCCGATAGATCAGGGCCTTGTTGGCATAGGCGAAAGCACTGATCGGCGCCGGCAAGGTAAACACCACGTGGTAATACTCCACCGGCAGCAAATCCGCTTGACGTGCTTCCAGCCAGCGTTGCGCGGCACGCGCCTGACATTTCGGGCAATGCCGGTTACGGCAGGAGTTGTACGCAATGTCGAGGTGGGCGCAGGCATTGCAGCGCAACACATGTCCCCCCAGTGCCGCTGTGCGGCACTGTTCGATCGCCGACATGACCTTGAGTTGGCCCAGACTCAGGTGAGTCCGCTGAGTCCGCCGCCAGGCCGGCCCGTGAGCGCGGAAGATATCCGCGACCTCCAGGGCAAGACGCCCCATGGACGTGAACTACGAGGGGTGTGGGCTCTCCAGGGGGCTGATCACTTCGCGCAGGAGGTCGGTGGCGACCTGCGCATACAGTGCGGTGGTATCGAGCCGCTTGTGTCCGAGCAGGACCTGGATCACGCGGATATCCACTTTCTGTTCCAGCAGATGGGTGGCGAAACTGTGGCGCAGGGTATGCATCGAGACGCGCTTGTCGATCTGCGCGGCCTCTGCGGCGGCATGGATGGCGCGGTTGAGTTGCCGGGTGCTGAGCGATTCGATCGGGTTCAGCCCGGGGAACAGCCAGCCGCCGTCGAGCATCTTGCCTTGGGCACGGGCGACCCGCCACCAGGTGCGCAGGCGTTCGAGCAGCACCGGCGGCAGCATGGCGTAGCGATCCTTGTGGCCCTTGCCCTGTTCGATGCGCAAGGTCATGCGCTCGCTGTCGATGTCGCCGACCTTCAGTGCAACCACTTCACTGACGCGCAGTCCCGCACCGTAGGCAACCGACAGCGCCGTCTGGTGCTTGAGGTTGCCGGCGGCAGCGATCAGACGGGAAACCTCCTCACGGCTCAGGATCACCGGCAGCGTCCGCGGCACGCTGACCGGCTGCATCCTGGCCATCAACTCGCCACGATCGAGCGTAATGTCGAAGAAGAACTTCAGCCCGGTGATGGTCGCATTGAGCGTGATCGGCGAAACCCCGTGATCCACCAGGTGCAACTGAAAGTTGCGCAGGTCCTCAACGCCGGCGCTGTCGGGCGATCTGCCAAGATAGCCGGCAAACTTCCGCACGGCGCGGATATAGCTGCTCTGTGTCTTGTCGCATAGCTTGCGCATTCGCATGTCCTCGATCATGCGCTGACGCAACTCGCTGATAGCCTGTGTGGTTTGGCTCATGGCTCTGCTCCTGTCGAAAAGCGAGACGGATTGCCTCGTTCTTCAACATAAACAGATCTGCTGCCTCAGCGACCCTCCAACATCAAATCGGGGCTCCATTACCGCGCGAGCGGTTTAGTCCAACGCTGCAGAACGGCCAACAAAGCTGACACGGATTTCCAAAACTCTTATCTTCTTGCTCAACCACCGGCCACGCTCAACAGCCGGATAAGGGTTGGGGTGGCGGCCGATTTCTGGGCCTTTGAAAGTATGAGGCCGCCGCCCCAACCCTTATCCTGCCAGCCACTATCGTCGCTTTGATTGCACCAGGCCATCACAGCTACTTGACCTGGCTGCGCGCGTAGAGCGGCAGCACCTTGGGCAGGTTGGCCTGGATGTCTGCAATGCGGGATTTGCCGGACGGGTGGGTCGACAGCCATTGTGGTGGTGCACCTTTGCTCGCGGCCGCCATTTTTTGCCACAGCGTGACACCGGCGCGTGGGTCAAAGCCGGCGCGGGCGGCGAGTTCCATGCCGACCAAGTCGGCATCGGATTCGTCGCTGCGGCTGAATTGCAGCGTGAGCAACTGCGCGCCGTAGCTGGTCACGGTCTGGCCCAGTTGCCCCAGGCCGAGCACATTACTGAGCAAGTTGGCACTGATGCCGGTGGCCGCATTTTTGGCCATGCGGGCGCGGGCGTGTTCGCGCAGTGCATGGGCGACCTCGTGGCCCATGACGGTGGCGACCTCGTCGTCGGTCAATTTCAGCTGCTCCAGGATGCCGCTGTAAAACGCGATCTTGCCGCCCGGCATGCAAAACGCGTTGACCTGGCGGCTGCCGATCAGGTTCACCTCCCAGCGCCAGTTTTTGGCGCGCGGGTTCCAGCCCATGGCATGGGGAATGATGCGTTGCGCTATGGCACGCAAGCGCCTGACCTGGGGATTGCTCTTGCCGCCCAGCGCGTTTTGGGCGGCAGCCTGTTTCAGCATCTCGGCATACTGTTGCGCGGCAGACTGCTCCACGGCTTCAGCCGGCACCAGCCTGCTGAAGACCGAGTTGCCGCCCACCTCCACGCCCTCGCGGTTGCCACCCTGGGCCAGCACCAGGCCGGGGGACAACAACAGCGCGGCCATGCCCTGCAACAGCGGTCGGCGCTCGCAGCACGGGCAAGCGGAGTGGCTCGTCATCGCCAGTGACACCTGTTATTTGATGCAGACAGAGCGCACCATCTTCAGGTCGGTCAGCCCCATCATGACCTTTTCCATGCCGTCCATCTTCAGGGTGCGCATGCCGCCTTCCACCGCGGCGGCAAAAATCTCTGCCACGCGGGCGCGCTCCTGAATCAGCTTTTTGATGCCATCGTCTGCAATCAGCAACTCATGCAGGCCGACCCGACCTTTGTAACCCGTTTGATGGCACTTGTCACAGCCGGCATGGCGGTACAACTTGAGCGGCCCGCCGGCGCCGAATTGCGTTTGCCAACCGGCAATGAGTTGCTTCAACTCTTCCTCATAATGGTCTTTCCATTGGGCGGAATGGCGCAGTTCGTCGGCGTACTCAATGGCAAACAGGCGCAGTTCCTCGGCCTCTGGCACATAAGCCTCTTTGCAGACGCACAGTTTCTTGGCCAGACGCTGCGCCAGAACGCCCAGCAGGGCATCGGCAAAATTGAACGGGTCCATGCCCATGTCGAGCAGCCGGGTGATGGACTCCGGCGCCGAATTGGTGTGCAGGGTGGAAAACACCAGGTGGCCCGTGAGCGAGGCCTCCACCCCCATGGCCACCGTTTCATGGTCGCGCGACTCGCCGACCATGATGATGTCGGGGTCGGCGCGCAAAAATGAGCGCATGACCATCGCGAAGTCAATGCCCGCCTTTTTGTTGACCTGCACCTGGCGCAAGCCTTTCTGGGTGATTTCAACCGGGTCCTCGGCGGTCCATATCTTGGTCTCGGGCCTGTTGAGGTTTTTCAGGATCGAGTGCAGCGTGGTGGTTTTGCCCGAACCGGTGGGGCCGCACACGTAAAACAGGCCGTAGGGTTTTTCAATGGTTCTGAGCACCCGCTCCATGTTGTGCGGGGTCAGGCCCAGCTTGTCCAGCGGGATCGGCTCGCCTGCGGCAAGGATCCGCATCACCACGTCCTCGACACCACCGGAGGAAGGGATGGTGGCCACGCGCAGCTCGATGTCGACAGGGCCGTATTTCTTGAATTTGATCTTGCCGTCCTGGGGTCTGCGGCGCTCGGAAATATCGAGGTCGCACATGATTTTCAGGCGTGTCACCATGGCCTGGCGAAAATGCGCCGGCACCTCGATGTAGGGTTGCAGAGAGCCGTCGATGCGAAAGCGGATGCCGGTCTTGAGCTTGCCCGGCATGGGCTCGATGTGGATGTCGGAGGCGCCCTGGTGGTAGGCGTCCAGGATGACTTTGTTGACAAACTTGACGAGTTCGTTGTCGGCGGCCGCAGACTCCAGCGAATCCTCGTTGCTGCCATCGTCCATGGGCGAACTGTCCATGTCGGCCAGCATGTCGCTGATGCTGCCGCTCTCAGCCTCAACACCAAAGATCTGGCCCAGGGTCTGCATGAACTCGTACCGCGTCGTGACCCGGTACGAAAACTTGGGAATGCGCGGAAAAACCTGGGCCACGATGCGCGAACTGCGCACCGCTTCGGGATCCAGGCACATGATGACCAGGCCATCCGGCGATTCCTCCAGCGGGATCCAGCCCTGCTCATCGATGAACTCGCGCTTGAGCGCACTGTGCAGCGCCTCGGAGCGAATGTGGCCCTCGCTGAAAGGCTCGTAGGGCACGGCAAAAAACTTGGCCAGCGACGGACCGATCTGGGCCGGGCGAACCTGGTACTCGGTGAGCAACACATGCTCGACCGTCAAGCCCTGTTTGCGCGCCTGTTGCAGGCAGTGCTCCAGTTCCGCCGCACTCATGACATCACTGGTGACCAGGCCATCGTACTTGGTGACCATGCGACGCACGCTGTCTTCCTGTTTGCGGATGCGTTGCCGGATGGCCGCGGCCAGGGTTTTGCAGAGTTGGGTGATGCCTTCAACGTCCAGATCGCTGAAAGCCTGATCCCTTTTGCTGTTGATAATTTGCAACACGCCGTAAAGCGTGTCGTCCGCCAGGATCGGCGCGGTCAGCATTTGCCGCGTGCGATAGCCTGAGCGCTTGTCCACCTCTTTGAAGAAGGTCAGGGACGGGTGCAGATTTTTCAGGGCCTCGTCGTCATAGACATCGGGCAAATTCACCAGCCTTTGACTGAAGGCCACATAACCCGCGACACTTTTTGGCGAGATCGGCAATTTCAGATCACGACTGCTGTTGAGTCCGGTCTTGATCTTGGAGATGATGGCGTTTCGTTCCTCGTTGACCACATAAAGCGTCAACCGGTCAGCCATGAACAAACTGCAAATATGCTGACTGGATTCCAACATGATTTGTTCAATGTTGTCAGTCTCATGGATGCGCGCGGTAATTTCTTGCAGCCGCTTGTAAAAAAGAGCCTCCACGGTCATGCCGCCATGATCCAGATTGGAGTATTGGTTAGGAGCGTTCATGTTGGCGCGAGCCTGGACATCACAAACCCTGTTTATTCAGCTGCCATGTGCACCATCAAATCGTCGGGTGATCAGCATTGGGAAAATTGCAGGACGGTCCCGCTCAAGGTGATTTGGTCACCCTCGCCCAGCATTCGGGGTTCCTGGCCAACCGGGGTGCCGTTGAGCAGGGGCGCGTCAACGCCTTCAACCAGGTGCACAAAGTAATTTTGGTCACGTCGCGTGATGGCAGCCACCGCCACACCAGGCTTGCCAAACGTCGTGACCATTTTGGTCAGTGGCAATTCCCGCCCGGCGGCTGGCCCGGCGATAACTTTGATATGACCCACCAGGTCGGCGGCTTGCTCAGCCGGGCTTGCCGGCGGCGTGGGCATCAGGCTGGCATTGACGGTCAGACCTTCCTGGTCTTCGTCCCTGCCTTCATCGTCGCCCGAGCCGGATAAAAATTTGATTTTGAAAGTGCCGATCTCAACGACATCGCCATCTTGCAGCGTCTGCCTTTTGACGGCGCTGCCGTTGACATAGGTGCCGTTGGTGCTGCCGAGGTCTTCGATGCTCACGTGCTGGTCTTCAAGCACCAGGCATGCATGTCGGCCACTGACTGCCATATTCTCCATGACAACATCGCTGTCGGGACGCCGCCCCAGAGTGGTTCGTTCCTTGGTTAGCAGGACCTCTTGGATGATGTCACTGCCAAGCTTGATGGTGATTTTGGGCACAAACAGCTCCTGTAAACGTGAGTTTTAGACTAACCGACAAGCAAACGCGACAACTTGCCAGGTTTGTCTGGCGCATCCATGGCGCGGATCAATACAACCGCAATATTATCCCGTCCACCTTTGGCATTCGCCAGATTAATTAAAGCAGACGCGAGTTTGACGCTATTTTTCTCATGAACCATCAGGCGGGCTATGCTGACATCATCCACCATATCGGTCAAGCCATCGGAGCACATCAGGTAAAGGTCGCCCGCAGCCACCGGGAAAATCCCGACTTCAACCGGCGCATTGGCTTGCACCCCAAGGGCGCGGGTCAATAGATTGCGACCCTGCGCATTCGCCGCATGTTCGCGGGTGATCAGTCCGGCATCCACCTGCTCCTGCAGCATGGAATGGTCGATGGTGATTTGCGTCAACACTTGTCCGCGCAGCCGATAGCAGCGTGAGTCCCCCAGATGCGTCAAAAGCAGCTGATCGCCGTAAAAAACAGCCGCCACCAGGGTGGTGCCCATGCCTGAATAGTCAGGGTTGTCGATGGCTGCTTGCAGGATCGCGTGGTTGGCCAGGCCCACACTGGCGGCCAGCGCGCGGCGGATGTCGTCCGGACGGTCGAGTGAAGCGCTGCCGGCGAGGCATCGGGCCAGCTCGGCTGCAATCAGGGTGGTTGCCATGCCACTGGCGACTTCACCCGCGTTGTACCCGCCCATGCCATCGGCCAGCAGGGCCAGGCCACAGCTTTCATCAACAAGCACGGCATCTTCGTTGTTGCGACGAATCAAGCCTGGATCGGTTTTGGCACAGAAGGTGTAGTTCATGATTTGTCCGTCAGCCAATCGGGCAGGAGCGGTAAGAAAATCTGCCACATTTTTTTACGCTTCCAGAAACAGCAAAGCCGGATTGTCCATCAGGAAATCCGGCTTGGTCGCTTTGACCCGGTCAAAGCATTGCTCACAGGGTCAGGGCTTAGAGCATGGCCTTGAGCAGCTTGGCCATCTCGGACGGGTTGCGCGTGACCTTGAAGCCACATTCTTCCATCACCGCGAGCTTGGCTTCAGCCGTGTCTGCACCGCCAGAAATCAGGGCGCCGGCATGGCCCATGCGCTTGCCCGCGGGTGCTGTGACACCAGCGATGAAACCAACAATGGGCTTTTTCATATTGAGCTTGCACCAGCGCGCGGCTTCGGCTTCGTCCGGGCCACCGATCTCGCCGATCATGATGACGGCATCGGTGTCGGGGTCGTCATTGAAGGCTTTCATCACGTCGATGTGCTTGAGGCCGTTGATGGGGTCGCCACCAATGCCGACCGCGCTGGACTGGCCCAGGCCGATTTCTGTCAGCTGAGCCACGGCTTCGTAGGTCAGCGTGCCGGAGCGGCTGACCACACCAATGCGACCCTTGCGGTGAATGTGACCGGGCATGATGCCGATCTTGATCTCGTCGGGCGTGATCAGGCCGGGGCAGTTGGGGCCGAGCAGCAGGGTTTCCTTGCCGCCCGCCGCCACTTTGGCTTTCATGCGGTTGCGCACTTCGAGCATGTCGCGAATCGGGATGCCTTCGGTGATGCAGATGGCCAGGTCCAGATCGGCTTCAACCGCTTCCCAGATGGCGGCCGCAGCACCGGACGGCGGCACGTAGATCACGCTGACGGTGGCCCCCGTTTCAGCAGCCGCTTCCTTGACCGAGGCGTAGATCGGGATGTTGAAAATCGACTCGCCGGCCTTCTTGGGGTTCACGCCTGCGACAAAGCAGTTTTTGCCATTGGCATATTCCTGGCACTTTTCAGTGTGGAACTGGCCCGTCTTGCCAGTGATGCCCTGGGTGATGACCTTGGTGTCTTTGTTGATGTAAATAGACATTTTTATTCCTAATCAGTTGGGGACAGCGCTGGCTCACGTCGTGCAGCCGCGGTCCGTCCCACAAATTTATTTGCCAACTGCTTTGACGGACGCCTGGGCAGCATCTGCCATGGTGTCCACGGAAATGATGGGCAAGCCGCTGTCTTTCAGCATCTTCTTGCCCAGTTCCTCGTTGGTGCCCTTCATGCGCACGATCAGCGGCACGTTGAGGTTGGTGGCCTTGCAGGCGGCGATGATGCCGGTGGCAATGGTGTCGCACTTCATGATGCCGCCAAAGATGTTGACCAGAATGGCCTTGACCTTGTGGTTTTTCAGCATGATCTTGAAGGCTTCTGTGACCTTCTCGGGGGTGGCGCCGCCGCCCACGTCAAGAAAGTTGGCTGGCTCGGCGCCAAACAGCTTGATGGTGTCCATGGTCGCCATGGCCAGGCCGGCGCCGTTGACCAGGCAGCCGATGTTACCGTCCAGGCTGATGTAGGCCAGGTCGAACTTGCTGGCTTCGACTTCGGCAGGGTCTTCTTCGTCGAGGTCGCGGTAGGCCACGATCTCGGGGTGGCGGAACAGCGCGTTGTCATCGAAGTTGAACTTGGCATCGATGGCCTTGATGTTGCCGTTGCCTTCCAGAATCATCGGGTTGATTTCAACCAGCGACGCGTCGGTGTCCATATAAACCTTGTACACCTTCTGCAGCACGTCCACGGCCTGCGCAATGGAAGCGGCAGGCACGCCAATGGCGTTGGCCAGCTTGGTGGCTTGCGCATCGGTCAGGCCGGTAGCCGGGTCGACGATTTCGGTGAGGATTTTCTCGGGGGTGGAGTGGGCCACTTGCTCGATGTCCATGCCGCCTTCAGAGGAGACGATCATGGCCACACGCTGGGTCGCGCGGTCGGTCACCGCGGACACGTAGTATTCTTTTTTGATGTCGGCGCCGTCTTCGATCAGCAGGCGACGCACTTTTTGACCTTCGGGGCCAGTTTGGTGGGTGATGAGCTGCATGCCGAGGATTTCACCGGCGAGTTGTTTGACCTCGTCAATTGAGCGCGCCAGCTTGACGCCGCCGCCCTTGCCGCGACCACCCGCATGAATCTGCGCCTTGACCACCCACACTGGGCCGCCGAGTTTTTGAGCGGCTTCCACCGCCTCTTGAACGGTGAACGCTGCAATGCCGCGAGGCACTGGCACACCAGCTTGGCGCAAGATTTCCTTGCCTTGGTACTCGTGAATTTTCATGAGCTCTCTCTCAGGAATAAATGATTGGATAGCCTTCTGACTGGTCCCATAGGACCCATCATGGACACCGTGCGGATCAACTTCGGACTGTATCATGGTGCATTGCGGCATTCTGTTGCCAGACTTACAAGCGCTTCACTTTTCAGGATTTCAATTCACCATGCAGAAAATATTCATCGACGGCGAAGCCGGCACCACCGGTCTGCAGATTCGTGAGCGGCTGCAGGCCATGACTGGCCTCGAGCTGCTCAGCATCGCCCCCGAGCGCCGCAAAGACAGCGCGGCCAAGCGCGAGCTGATGGCGCTGGCCGACATGGTCATCCTGTGCCTGCACGACGACGCGGCCATTGAATCCGTGGCCATGATCGACGACCTGATCACCAGCACGGGCCAGCCCGGCCCCAAAATCATCGACGCCTCCACCGCGCACCGCACCGCGCCCGGCTGGGTTTATGGCTATGCCGAACTGGTGCCTGGACAACGCGAGGCCATCCAGACGGCGCGCCGCGTCGCCAATCCGGGCTGCTACGCCACCGGGGCCATCGCGCTGCTGCGGCCGTTGATCGATGCCGGCCTGATCCCGGCTCATTTCCCGCTGTGTTTGCCCTCGGTCAGCGGTTACTCGGGCGGTGGCCGGCCGATGATCGAAGCCTACGAGCAGGGCTCTGCACCGGCCTTCGAGTTGTACGGCCTGGGTTTGAAGCACAAGCACGTTCCTGAAATCATGGCCTACACCGGCCTGACGCGACGCCCCTTGTTTGTGCCGTCGGTGGGCAACTTCAAACAGGGCATGCTGGTGCAGGTGCCGTTGCACCTTGACCTGCTGCCCGGCCAGCCCAGCGCCGATGACCTGCAAGCCGCCCTGGCGCAGCATTACGCGGGCAGCGAATGGGTCAGGGTCTTGCCGGCCACCGCAGACAACAAGCTTGATGCCGTGGCGCTGGCCGACACCAACCAGCTGGAGCTGCGCGTGTTTGCCAATCGCGAAGCGGGAGATGGCTTTCAGCACGCGGTGCTGGTGGCGCGACTGGACAACCTGGGCAAGGGCGCCAGCGGCGCGGCGGTGCAAAACCTGCAGTTGATGCTGGGGCTTTAGCCTTCAGCGCAAACTCACTCGTCTTCGCCACCCGACACCACGCGATGAATGGTGTCACCGCCAAAACCGCGACTGGCCAGAAAACGCATCTGTCTGGCCCGCTCATCAGCATCCTGCGGCGGGTGTCCGTACTTTTTGCGCCACACTTCGCTCGCCCGCGCCAGTTCACTGGCGCGCAAGGCATTCACGGCTTGGGCAACCATCTCGGGCGCCAGACCTTTGGCCTGCAGCTCCTGCTTGATGCGTGACGCGCCAAGTTTGGCGGCGCGCCGGTTCACGACCGACTCGACCACGCGTTGCTCACTGATGAAGCCCTTGGCCTGCAGGTCGTCGAGTGCCAGCGCCAGTGTGCCGGGCTCTTCTTCAAAGCGCTGCAGCTTGCGCTCCAACTCGGTGCGCGAATGCTCGCGACCGCTGAGCAGGCGCAAGGCGCGCCCTTTCAGTGAAGGCTGGTCAAACGCCATGGTTGTGAGGCCTGGTAGCCATGCCGGTCAGACCGCTTTTTTACTTGCCGCTTTGGGTGCTGCCTCAGTCACTTCGGTTCCGGGCATCAACGCAATGCCCAAGGACGCGCGCACCTTGTTTTCAATTTCACGCGACAGACCCGGGTTTTCTTTGAGGAATTCACGTGCGTTGTCCCGGCCCTGGCCGATTTTTTCACCGTTGTAGGCATACCAGGCCCCCGATTTTTCGAGGATATTGGCGGTCACGCCCATGTCGATGATTTCACCTTCGCGGCTGATGCCCTGGCCGAACATGATGTCGAACTCGGCGGTCTTGAACGGGGGTGCCACCTTGTTCTTGACCACTTTGACCTTGGTTTCGTTGCCGATCGCCTCATCGCCTTTCTTGATGGTGCCGGTGCGGCGAATGTCGAGCCGCACCGAGGCGTAGAACTTGAGCGCATTGCCCCCGGTGGTGGTTTCCGGGCTGCCGAACATGACACCGATCTTCATGCGGATCTGGTTGATGAAGATCACCATGCAGTTGGTTTTCTTGATGTGCGCGGTAAGCTTGCGCAGCGCCTGGCTCATCAGGCGTGCCTGCAGGCCGGGCAGGCTGTCGCCCATTTCGCCCTCCAACTCGGCCTTCGGGGTCAGGGCGGCGACCGAATCCACCACGATCAGATCCACCGCGCCCGAGCGCACCAGGCTGTCAACAATTTCGAGCGCCTGCTCACCGGTGTCGGGCTGGCTGATCAGCAGGTCTTGCAGGTTGACGCCGAGATTTTGCGCGTACTGGATGTCGAGCGCGTGCTCGGCATCGACAAAGGCGCACTGACCGCCGGTTTTCTGCATTTCGGCAATCACTTGCAGCGTCAGCGTGGTTTTGCCGGAAGACTCCGGACCGTAGATTTCCACCACCCGCCCACGCGGCAGGCCGCCGACGCCAAGCGCAATATCCAGGCCCAGCGAGCCGGTGGACACCACCTGGATGTCCTCGATGACCTCGCCCTCGCCCAGGCGCATGATGGTGCCCTTGCCGAACTGCTTTTCAATCTGGGCCAGCGCCACTTGCAGCGCCTTGGCTTTTTCGGGGTTGATGGGGGTGGGGGCTTTGACTGTTGCGTCCATGGTTTCTCTCCTGGGTTAACGTTGATCGGAAGATGCTCACCCTCTGTTATTAACAACAGGCTGGATGCTTGAACAGTAGTTTATGGCGATTGTTTAGCGTCGTAAACCTATTTTTTAGTCAATTTGCTTTACCATTCCGGCATGACGGAAATCACGGTGAACAGGCGCTGGCGCCAGACCCACATGGGCTATTGGCTGGCGCAGGCGTCGGTCCGTTTCGACGCGCGCGTGCTGGCCTTGATGGCCGCCAATGACCGCATGCCACTGGCCTTGGCTCACCTGGCGGCGCGCGGCCATCTGATGGCCTCCCACGTGCACATCACCCAGCACCTGGCGCTGGAGGGCTCGCGCCTGACCGATCTGGCAGCGCGCGCGGGGGTCAGCAAACAGGCCATGGGCAAGCTGGTGGACCAGTGCGAAGCCTGGGAGCTGGTGCAGCGCCAGAGCGACCCGCGTGACGCGCGCGCCTGCCTCGTGGTGTTCACGACGGCCGGCCTGAACTGGTTGCAGTCTTATCAGGAAGCCATCACGCAAGCCCAGGCCGAGCTGCGCGCCGCGGTGGGCGATGAGGTGGCCACCGTCATGCTTCTCGGGCTGGAAGCCTATGCCGCCTAAAATGCCCGCAAACAAGATGCCATGAAACCTGAAGCACACATCCGACCGACCCCAACGAGGAGACATTGATGCGTATTTTGATAGCCGAAGACGACCAGGTTCTGGCTGATGGCCTGTTGCGCACCCTGCGCAGTTCGGGCGCGGCAGTCGATCACGTGGCCAGCGGCAGCGAAGCCGATGCCGCCCTGATGACCAACACCGAGTTCGACCTGCTGATTCTGGATCTGGGTCTGCCCAGGATGCACGGCCTGGAGGTGCTCAAGCGCCTGCGCGCGCGCGGCTCGTCGCTGCCGGTGCTGATCCTGACCGCCGCCGACAGCGTCGAAGAACGCGTCAAGGGGCTCGACTACGGCGCCGACGACTACATGGCCAAGCCCTTCAGCCTGCAGGAGCTCGAAGCCCGGGTCCGCGCCCTGAGCCGGCGCGGCATGGGCGCGGCCAGCAGCACCATCAAGCACGGCCCGCTGATCTACGACCAGGGCGGTCGCGTGGCCAGCATCGACGGCGTCATGGTGGAACTGTCGGCGCGCGAACTGGGTCTGCTGGAAGTGCTGTTGCAGCGCGCCGGCCGGCTGGTCAGCAAAGACCAGTTGGTCGAGCGCCTGTGCGAATGGGGCGAAGAGGTGAGCAACAACGCCATCGAGGTGTATATCCACCGCTTGCGCAAGAAAATCGAAAAGGGCCCGATCCGCATCGCCACCGTGCGCGGCTTGGGTTATTGCCTGGAAAAAATCCCCGGCTGATCACTTTTTGTTGTGAGCATGAATCCACGCGAGCAGCGCTCGCTGTTTGGCGAGATCCTGGACTGGATGCTCACGCCGCTGCTGCTGGTGTGGCCGCTGAGCCTGGTCGTGACCTGGCTGGTGGCGCAAAACATTGCCGGCAAGCCATTCGACCGCGCCCTTGAGTACAACGTGCGCGCCATGGCGCAACTCATCACCGTCGAGCGGGGTCGCGCCAAATTTTCGCTGCCGCGGCCCGCGCGCGAATTGCTGCGTGCCGATGACTCCGACACGGTCTATTACCAGGTGCTCGGGCCGCGCAGCGAATTGCTCAGCGGTGAGAGCGACCTGCCGGCGCCACCGCTGGTCGAGCAGGTGGTGCTCGACCAGGTTCGGCTTCGCGATGACGTGGTCAGGGGCTTTGACGTCAAGGTGGCCTATTTGTGGATCAATGTGTCTGGGCCGGACACCCGGCCGGCGTTGGTGCAGGTCGCCGAGACCATGGAAAAACGCTCGGTGCTGGCCACCGAAATCGTCAAGGGCGTGATGCTGCCGCAGTTTTTCATTTTGCCGCTGGCCGTGCTGCTGGTGTGGCTGGCGCTGGTGCAGGCCATCAAGCCGCTGCACCAGTTGGAGGAGCGCATCCGCGCCCGCAAGCCCGATGACCTGAGCCCGATCGATTCGCAGGCGGTGCCGGTGGAGGTGGCTCCCCTGGTCGATGCGGTGAACGACCTGCTGTTGCGCCTGACTGACTCGATTGCCACCCAAAAACGCTTTCTGGCCGATGCCGCTCACCAGCTCAAAACGCCATTGGCGGGACTGCGCATGCAAGCCGAGATCGCCCAGCGCGAGGGCGCCAGCGCCGATGACCTGAAGCATTACTTGCGCCAAATCGGCCGCGCCAGCATCCGCGCCACCCACAGCGTCAACCAGTTGCTGGCCCTGGCGCGCGCCGAAAGCAGCGGCTCGGCCATGCCCCGCGAGGTGTGCGATCTGGCCGAGCTGACCATGTCGGTGGTGCGCGACAGCGTGCCCCGTGCCCTGGAAAAACGCATCGATCTGGGTTATGAAGGCACGCAACCAGGCACCCCGAGCTGCGTCGTGCTGGGCAACGCCACGCTGCTCAAGGAAATGGTGCGCAATCTGGTGGACAACGCCATCAACTACACCCCGTCGAGCCTGGACAAGCCCGGTGTGATCACCGTCCGCGTGCTCACCGACCCCTTCGGTCACATCCTGGTGCTGCAGGTCGAGGATTCGGGCCCTGGCGTGCCAGAATCGGAGCGCGAGCTGATTTTTCAGCCCTTTTACCGCGCCCTGGGGACCGAGGCCGACGGCTCCGGCCTGGGTCTGCCGATCGTTCTCGAAATTGCCCAGCAACACAACGCCAGCGTCAGCCTGGAAGAAGCCAACCCGGGCCACACGCCCACTGGCGCACGCTTTGTCGTGCGCTTCAACGCCTATACCAAAGATTCAGCTTAGCGGTCTGTGGTGTCTTGCGGGCAGGCATCAAGCGCACCACCGGGCAACACGACGCTTTGTCGTGCGCTTCAACGCCTATACCAAAGATTCAGCTTAGCGGTCTGTGGTGTCTTGCGGGCAGGCATCAAGCGCACCACCGGGCAACACGCCGCTGAGTTCAGGCAACCGCGCTTGCATGGCTTGATCCAGGGCAGGTAGACGCAAACGCCAGCGTTGTCCGGCTTCCACCTCCTGCAACAGCCAGCTTTCCGGCGGCCATGACGTTTCCAGCAGGGCGCGCACCGCATCGGCCTGGACCTGGTTCATGGGACCCGATTGCAGGCAAATGGCGGGCTCAGGCGCAACGACCAATGGCGGCAATTGCCCCTCAAACGCACGCAGGATGGTGATGGCCTGCGGGCGAATTTGCTGCGCCAGGCGCTGTGGTTCACGTTGTGGCGTGGGGCCGAAACCATAGGGCAGCAGCCAACCCTCGCCCCAAGCCCAATACAGCGCATTGAGCAGCAGCAACACCAAGGCAAACGTGCGCCACATCACGCCACCCGCTCAGAAGTTGTCATGGTCTGGGCCTTTCAGCGGACGCACACTGACCTCTGCGCTGGTGATGCGCTGCACCTCTTGTCCGGAGCGCACGAGCAGGGCGCCCGTGACATCCACGCCCTGGGCCAGACCCTGCACACCATCGCTGAGCGTGACCGGCAACTGCGCCAGCGCATCACGCGTGTTGAACGCCTTCTGGAACGGCGCAAAGCCATGCGCCTCGAAACGCTGCACGGTCTGCACCAGCGGCGCCACCAGGCGCAACAAGGCCTGTGCCGCATCCACTCCCGAGAGCAACTCCTCCAGTCCGACCGGGGCGGTTGACAGGCCTGCGCTGTCGGGGGTCTGCAGGTTGAGCCCAACGCCAATCACCACGTATCGGCCGGAGCCGGCCTCGCCCCAGTTGGCGGTCTCGATCAGGATGCCGGCCAGCTTGCGGTCATGCCACCACAAGTCGTTGGGCCACTTGAGGCGAATGTCAGGGTGCAGGCTTTGCGCCACGCTCAAACCCACCGCCAGCGACAGGCCCGACCAGTCGGCTGGCGCCAGATTCAATCCGAGCGAAAAAGTCAATGAGGACATGGACCCCACGCTTGCCCCTGCGTGTGCTGCGCTGCCCCCCAAACGCGCGCCTGCCCCACTGTGCCATGGCCGACCCATGCGGCCGCGACCTGCGGTTTGTTGCTCGGCCACCAGCAGCGTGGGCTCCAGACGGCCCGCGCGGGCGCGGCGCATCAGTTCGGAGTTGGTGGAATCAAGTTCGGGCAAGACCTCCACGGTAAAACCTGGCAGCGCAGGGGCCACGGATTCCCAGATGGCCTCGGCAGGCCAGCGCACGGGTGTCAACGGAGCGGGCGTGATGACCATCGCCTAGCGCCGCTTGGGTGCCAGCAGGGTGCCCCGGCAAGTTGCCGCGCCGCACCAGCAGGGGTACTCGGCCTTGAGCTTCTTGGTGTAGCGCTCGTCGATGATCAGGCCGTAGTCGTAGTTGAGTTCTTCGCCGGCGGCAATGTCGCGCAGCGCCTTGATGAAAATGCGGCCATCCTGCTCGTCGGCCTCGCAATTGGGGTCACAGGCATGGTTGATCCAGCGCGACGAATTGCCGCCATAAAGGGCGTCGATGACTCGGGTTTCGTCGATGTGAAAATAAAACGTGTGGTTGGGGTTCTGCGGGTCATGCGGGTGCCGCGCCTGGGCTTCTTCCCAGGTAATGATCTCGCCCACGTATTCGATCAGGGTGTCGCCCGCGGCAATGTCCTGCGCGGCATAGACCCCCTTGCCATGAATGCCGGAGCGGCGAACCTGGAGTCGGCGGGGATTAGTGGGCGATTTTTTTGGCACGTTTGAAAATTTGGTATCGTGGACTCGTATGGGTGCGCGTGTGCGTACCTGCCTGTGTGCGCCCGCCCGTGCGAGCGCGAGAAAATGGATTGTAGTCAGATGAAAACCTTGATCATTGCTGAAAAACCTTCGGTCGCCCAAGACATCGTGCGCGCCCTGACCCCCGTGTCGGGCAAGTTCGAGAAGCACGACGAGCATTTTGAGAACGACACCCATGTCGTCACCAGTGCCGTGGGCCACCTGGTGGAGATCCAGGCGCCTGAAGCGTTCGACGTGAAGCGCGGCAAGTGGAGCTTTGCCCACCTGCCCGTCATTCCGCCGCACTTCGACCTCAAACCGGTGGACAAAACCAAGACTCGGCTCAATGCGGTGGTGAAGCAGGCCAAACGCAAGGACGTGGGCCAGCTCATCAACGCCTGCGACGCCGGGCGCGAGGGCGAGCTGATCTTCCGTCTCATCGAGCAGTACGCCGGAGGCGCCAAGCCGCTGGGCAAACCGGTGCAGCGCCTGTGGCTGCAAAGCATGACGCCGCAGGCCATTCGCGACGGCTTTCAACACCTGCGCACCGACGCCCAGATGCAGCCGCTGGCCGACGCCGCGCGCTGCCGCTCAGAGGCCGACTGGCTGGTCGGCATCAATGGCACGCGGGCGCTGACGGCCTTCAACTCGCGTGATGGCGGCTTCTTCTTGACCACCGTGGGCCGGGTGCAAACGCCCACTTTGAGCGTGGTGGTGGAGCGCGAGGAAAAAATCCGCAAATTCATCAGCCGAGACTACTGGGAAATTCACGCCACCTTTGCCGCCCAGGCGGGTAACTACCCGGCCAAATGGTTTGACCCAAGCTGGAAGCGCGCGGCGGCCAATGCGGCGGCCGGCAACGATGAGGTGGACGCCGAACTCAAGGCCGACCGGGTCTGGAGCCAGCGCGAAGCCGAGACAATAGCCGCCGCGGTGCGCGGCCAGCAGGCCACGGTGACCGAAGAAAGCAAACCCACCACGCAGGTGTCGCCGCTGCTGTTCGACCTAACCAGCCTGCAGCGCGAGGCCAACGGCAAGTTTGGCTTCAGCGCCAAGACCACGCTGTCGATCGCGCAGAGCTTGTATGAGCGCCACAAGGCCCTGACGTATCCACGGACCGACTCGCGCGCGCTGCCCGAAGACTATGTGCCGGTGGTGAAGCAAACCTTCGAGATGCTGGCCGACAGTGGCATGAAGCACCTGGCGCCACACGCGCTGACAGCGCTCAACAACAACTACGTCCGACCCAGCAAACGCATTTTTGACAACGCCAAGGTCAGCGACCACTTTGCCATCATCCCGACGCTGCAGGCGCCACAGGCTTTAAGCGAGACCGAGCAAAAAATTTACGACCTGGTGGTGCGCCGCTTCATGGCGGTGTTTTTCCCGGCCGCCGAGTACCTGGTCACCACCCGCATCTCCAAGGCACTTGAATACAGTTTCAAGACCGAAGGCAAGGTGCTGGTGAAACCGGGCTGGCTCGCCATCTACGGCAAGGAGGCGGTTGACGAAGTCGAGGGCGGCAAAGACGGCGACAAGGGCCAAAACCTGGTGCCGGTCGCGCCAGGCGAGCGGGTCAAGGCCGAATCGGTCGACCCCAAGGCGCTGAAAACCCGGCCCCCTGCGCGCTACACCGAGGCCACCCTGCTCGGCGCCATGGAAGGCGCCGGCAAAACCGTGGAAGACGACGAGTTGCGCGAAGCCATGCAGGAAAAAGGCCTGGGCACACCCGCCACCCGCTCCAGCATCATCGAGGGCCTGATCTCCGAGGCCTATATGCTGCGCGAAGGCCGTGAACTGATTCCCACCGCCAAGGCCTTTCAGCTGATGACGCTCTTACGCGGCCTGGATGTGCAGGAACTCACCAAGGCCGAGCTCACCGGCGAATGGGAGTTCAAGCTGGCGCAAATGGAACACGGCAAGCTCAAGCGCGAGACCTTCATGGCCGAGATTGCTGCCATGACCGAGCGCATGGTCAAGAAAGCCAAGGAATACGACCGCGACACGGTGCCGGGCGACTACGCCACGCTGCACACACCCTGCCCCAACTGCGGCGGCGTCGTGAAAGAAAACTACCGCCGCTACGCCTGCACCGGCGCGGATGGCAAAAGCGACGGCTGCGGCTTTTCGTTTGGCAAGACACCGGCGGGCCGCACCTTCGAGCTGGCCGAGGTCGAGCAGTTTTTGCGCGACCGCAGAATAGGCCCCCTGAGCGGCTTCCGCTCCAAGGCGGGCTGGCCGTTCACCGCCGAGATGGTCATCAAGTTCGACGACGAAACCAAGAACTACAAGCTGGAATTTGACTTTGGTGACGACAAAAAGGGCGAGGAATCTGGCGAACTGATCGACTTTTCGGCTCAGGAATCTCTGGGGGCCTGTCCCAAATGCGGCGCCCGGGTGTTCGAGCATGGCAAAAACTATGTCTGTGAAAAGTCGGTGCCCACCGACGCGCAAGCCACGCCGAGCTGCGACTTCAAGACCGGCCAGATCATCCTGCAGCAGCCGGTCGAGCGCGAGCAGATGGTCAAGCTGCTGGCCACCGGCAAGACCGACTTGCTCGACAAGTTCGTCTCAATGCGCACCCGCCGCGCCTTCAAGGCCATGCTGGCCTGGGACCCTGCCGCAGGCAAGGTGAACTTTGAGTTTGCCCCGAGCAAGTTCCCGCCGCGCAAAACCGCAGCCACGCCCATGACCCGGGCGGCTGTGTCAGCCAAAGCGGGCACCACGGCGAAAGCACCAGCCGCCAAAAAAACGGCAAAAGCACCGGCCAAAAAAGTGGCCAAGGCAGCCACCGCCAAAGCGCCACGCAAAGCACCTGCCGCAGGCAGCGCGGGCTCAACGCCCAGCCCTGCGCTGGCCGCGGTGATTGGTGCAGAACCCGTGGCGCGCGCCCAGGTCATCAAGAAGTTGTGGGACTACATCAAGGCCAACAACCTTCAGGATGCCACCAACAAGCGCGCGATCAATGCCGACGACAAGCTGCTGGCGGTCTTTGGCAAGCCGCAGGTGACGATGTTTGAGCTGGCCGGGATTGTGGGCAAGCACTTGGGGTAAAGCGACGGGCCTGTCAGTTTTCCAGCCATTGGCAAATGGCTTGCCACTGGGCCAGGTCCCGCGCGATGCGCTCAGGCGGCAGATCGAACACGGTGAGACCGCGCGCGGCCAGTTGGACGTAGTTTTGCGTGTCACGCACATAGCCCAGCACCGGCAGGCCGGTGGCTTCCACGAAAGTGCGCAATTGCTCGGCGGCACGGGTGCGCTCATCCACCCGCATGCCGACAATGCCAATGTCGATTTTGGCGGCCTGGGCGCTGTCAGCCAGATCATTCAAGAAATCCTGCGTGGCGAAGATGTCGAAGACGCTGGGCTGCAGCGGCACCACCACCTTGTGGGCGCGCTTGAGAATTTCCTTGAGCCGCTTGCCGTGCAGACCGGCGGGTGTGTCGAGCACCACATGGGTCGTGCCCTTGGGCGGTTTGGCAATCTGGTCATTTCCGAGCTCCCAACTGCGAATGGCCCGCGCCTGCTCCGGGCGGAGGGACAACCAGAGTTTGCTGGACTGCTGACGGTCTGCATCTCCCAGCATCACAGCGTGGTTCTGGCTGGCAAAGTAGCCGGCAATCTGGGTGGACAGGGTGGACTTGCCCACGCCTCCCTTGGGGTTGGCGACGACGACAACTGGCATGGCTAAAACCTCCTGCAAAGTGACCCGCTGATGTTAGCGGCAACAGCGACCCACGGGAAAACCCATTGACCGCCGGGCACGACTGACATCAAAATGTCACCTCTTTGACATACCATGATCCTCGCAGGCCCGGGTGCCTGATTCGTCTTTATGACCCCATTGACCCACTTCAAGGATTCACCATGAAATTGCGCTATTCATTGATCGCTGCTGGCGTTGCCGCCCTCGGTGTCGCCGGCTCTGCCATGGCCCAGGAAAAAACCCTGCGCCTGCTGACTTGGGACGGTTATGTGCCCGCGGATGTCGTGGCGCAGTTTGAGAAGGAAAGCGGCTACAAGCTGGCCGTCACGATCTCCAACAACGAGGAGATGATCTCCAAGCTGCGCGCCACTGGCGGCGCCGGCTTTGACTTGGCCCAGCCCTCGCAAGACCGCATTGCCGGACCTCAAGCCGAGTTTGGCATTTACAAGCCGATGGACCTGAGCAAGCTCAAAAGTGAGCTGTTCATCCCCAGCATGCTGGAAGCCACCAAGAAAAACACCACGGTGGCGGGCAAGGTGTACGGCTTGCCGCACATTTGGGGCACTGACGGTTTGGTGGTCAACACCAAACTGGCCACCATGACGGATTACCCCGACCTGTGCAAGGCAGAATTCAGGGGCAAGGTCGCCTACCGCCTGAAACGTCCGACCCTGCTGGCTTTTGCGTTTGCCGCGGGCAAGGATCCGTTTGCGCTCTACAGCAACCCCAAGGCCTACACTGCCCTGATGGATGACGTGGGCAAAAGCCTGATCGCCTGCAAGCCCAACGTCAAGTTCTACTGGGACAACAAGGACCAGTTGCTCAACGGCATGCGCACCGGCGAGATCGTCGGCGCCATGATGTGGGACACCGGCGGCTGGAAGCTCAACGGCGAAAAGGCCGAGATGCAGTTCATCGCGCCCAAGTCCGGCGCTTTGGGCTGGATCGACACCTTTGCCATTCCGGCCAAGGGCAAGAATGATGCCGCTGCCTACGCCTGGATCAACTTCAACATGCGCCCCGAGATTGCCGCCAGGGTGGCCAGTGCCGCCGGCAACTTCACGGCCTCCCAAGGCGCCGACCAGTTGATGGATGCCAAGCTCAAGACCCAGTTTGCCGCCAGCTTCCCCGAAGCCGCGCTGAAGAATGTCAAGTGGTACCCGGCCGTGCCTGCAGGCATTGAAGACATCGAAGGCCGCGTGCTCGACCGCATCAAGGCGGCCAATTAAGGCCCCTTGTCATTGCGAGGAGCGCAGCGACGTGGCAATCCATTCAGTCCGGATTCATGGATCGCCGCGCTGCGCTCGCGATGACAGAGAGAATGTTTTAGCGTGAACCAGCCTGACCTGCAGGCCACCCGCGTGGCCAAGCACTACGGTGCTTTCCGCGCGGTGGACGATCTGTCGTTCAGCGTCGCGCGCGGCAGTTTTTTCTCGATCCTCGGGCCCTCGGGCTGCGGCAAGACCACGCTGTTGCGCATCATTGCGGGCTTTTTGGAACCCGATGCCGGAGAGATTCAAATCCGCGGCAAGGACATGCGCGGCGTGCCGCCCAACCAGCGCCCGGTCAACATGGTTTTCCAGCACCTGGCGCTGTTCCCGATGATGAGCGTGGGCGAGAACGTCGGCTACGGCCTGGCGCGCCGCGGCGTCGCCAAGGATGAAATCAAGCGCCGCGTCGGCGAGATGCTGGAGCGTGTCAGCCTGGCAGGCGCACAAGCCAAGCGTGTCGACCAGCTCTCGGGCGGCCAAAAACAGCGCGTGGCGATTGCCCGCAGCCTGGTGCTGGAGCCCACGCTGCTGCTGCTCGACGAGCCGCTCGGCGCGCTGGATTTGAAACTGCGCGAGCACATGAAGATCGAGCTCAAAGCGTTGCAGGCGGCCTTTGGCACCACCTTTGTCTACATCACACACGACCAGTCCGAAGCCCTGGTGCTCTCTGACCATGTGGCGGTGATGAACGCGGGCCGCTTCGAGCAGGTCGGCACGCCACAGCAACTCTATTACGAGCCGCAAACGCCGTTTGTGGCGGGTTTTGTCGGCGCCAACAACCGCATTGCCGGTATTGCCACAGAGGTCAACGGCCTTGAGGCGACCGTGACCAGTGCCGAGGGCCTGGTGATCCCGGCGCGCGCCATCGGCAAGGTGGCCCAAGGCGACACGGTCGAGGCGTTTGTGCGCCCCGAGGTGGCGCGTCTGGCGCGCAACGCCTCAGTGTTGATGGATGCCGGCTTGCCGAGTTTTCGCGCCCGCGTGGACAGCCTGCTGTTTGACGGCGCCAATTCCGCGGTGCTGCTGCGCGAGGCGCAGTCCAACACCGAATTCCGCATCGCCCTGCCACAAACCGGCGAGTTCGCCGACCTGCGCGTCGGTGAAACCGTGGCTTTCGGCTTTGATTCGCAACGCGCTGTGTGTTTTGCCAGTTGAACCATGAAAATCCAGGCGCGGCTGATGCTCTTGTTGCTGCTGGCACCCGCGCTGCTGTGGCTCATTAGCCTGATCCTGCTGCCGCATGTGGAACTGGGCATTTTGTCGCTGCGCGAGCGCGTGGCGCCCAGGGTGTACGAACCCAGCCTGGCGCAATACGCCACGTTTGTCGAAGAGCCGCTGTACTGGCACACCTTCATGCGCACCGCCTTGATGTCGATTGTGGCCACCGCGATCACGCTGCTGATGGCTTTCCCGATCGCCTGGACCATTGCCAAGCTGGTGCGCGGCCGCTCCAAATCCACGCTGTTCGTCATGTGCCTGATCCCGTTCTGGGTGAGCGAGACCGTGCGCACACTGGGCTGGATGATCTTGCTGCGCGAGTCCGGCGTGCTGCCCGCCCTGCTGGTGACGCTTGGGGTGACGCCGGCGCCGGTGGAAATGCTCTACCACGACGCCACCATCCTGGTCGGGCTGGTTTACACCTCGATGCTGTTCATGGTGATCCCGCTGATCAGTGCGCTGGAGAGCCTGGACGACTCGCTCATCGAAGCGGCCTACGACCTGGGTGGCAACGGCTGGTCCATCCTGCGCCAGATCATCATCCCGCACGCCGCGCCCGGCATGGTGGCGGGCTGCATCGTGGTGTTCATGCTGACCCTGGGCAACTACCTCACGCCAACGCTGCTGGGCGGCAAAAACTCGCAGTGGTTCACCGAGCAGATCTACACCCAGTTCATCACCCGCTTCAATTGGGAGCAGGGCGCGGCATTTGGCTTTTTGCTGCTGGGCCTGTCGACAGCCATCGTCTGGGCCGGCTTGAAACTTTCCGGGCAGAAGTTTGGCGAAGTGATGCAAAAAACATGATCGCGTCCCTGCCCCGCCCCCTGTGGTTGCGCGCCAGCACCGTGCTCTACGGTGTGGCGTTTTTTGCCTTTTTGTTTTTGCCGCTGCTTGTCGTGGCGGTGTTTGCCTTCAACGACGCGCCCTACCCGGCGCCGCCCTGGCGCGGCTTCACGCTGGACTGGTTTTTTGGCCATGATGGCGCTGGGCGCACCGGCCTGTTTGCCGACGGTGCCATGCTCGGCAGCCTGTGGACCAGCGTGGTGGTGGCGGCTTGGGTCACGCTGCTGTCGGTGCTGGTCGGCACCGCCAACGCGTTCCTGATCGAGCGCACCCAATTTCGCGGCAAGCAAGCCTTGTCTTTGTTGATGCTGGCGCCGCTGGTGATCCCCGGCGTGATCCTGGGCATCTCGATCCTGGCCTTTGCCAGCCGCATTGCCAACCTGGCCGATGACCTGTGGGGCCTGGAGCTGGAGTTCTTGCGACCCGGCCTGCCGCTGGTGGTGCTGGGCCAGTTTTCCTACATCGTGTCGATTGCCACGCTCACCATCACCGCGCGCCTCAAGCGTTTTGACGTCACGCTGGAAGACGCCGCCTACAACCTCGGTGCCTCGCGCGCGGCGGTGCTGTGGACGATCACGCTGCCGTACCTGAAACCCGCGCTGATCGGCTCGGCGGCGATCTCGTTTTTGATGAGTTTCGAGAACTTCAACACCACGCTGATGCTGGTGGGTTCGGACCCGCCGCTCACGGTGATGATGTACGGCCGCATGCGCGAAGGCGCGACACCGGTGCTCAATGCGGTGAGCTTGCTGCTGATGGTGGCATCTGCGGTGCTGGCGCTGACGCTGATGCGGGGTGCGAAACCGAGTGCGACCGATACCGCCAACTGACAGGGGATTCGGTCTTTGGTTGGCGCAAGTCGCCGCAGATTTAACGTAGCCAGAACTGATATTTGTTAATCCTGCGTTAAGACCCAAGGCATAGACTGCATCGCATCTATGACATCTCTTTACTTATTGCTTTGGATTGCGGGCGGCGTTCTGCTGCAACTTGCCATCTATGGGTGC
>JAABQI010000168.1 GCA_011391545.1 Rhodoferax sp. | reverse complement strand
AAGTTCTGTGCGTCGTGGCGTAAGGGAGAGTTGATATGTCACGTGTAGCGAATAATCCTATTACGTTGCCGAAGGGCATTGAAGTCACGCTGGGGAATGCGATTTCGGTCAAAGGCCCGCTGGGCTCCATGAGTCAGGCGATGTCGAGCGATGTTGCGGTTGCACTTAACGAAGGTGTGCTGACATTTGCGCCTACCAGCAGCAGCATCCAGGCGAATGCCATGTCGGGCACCTTGCGTGCGCTGGTGAACAACATGGTGCAGGGCGTCTCCAAGGGTTTCGAAAAGAAGCTGACGCTGGTCGGGGTGGGCTACCGTGCCCAGGCTCAGGGTGATGCGCTGAATCTGACGCTGGGTTTCTCGCATCCGGTCGTGCACAAGATGCCTGCGGGTATCAAGGTCGAAACCCCGACGCAGACTGAAATTGTGATCAAGGGTATCGATCGTCAGGTCGTGGGGCAGGTGGCCGCCGATGTGCGTGCGTATCGTCCGCCGGAGCCTTACAAAGGCAAGGGTGTGCGCTACAGCGACGAAGTGGTTATCAAGAAAGAGACCAAGAAGAAGTAAGGCTTAAGGACAGACAATGAACACCAAGCAATCACGGATTCGCAGAGCGCGCAAAACCCGCGCCAAAATCGCGGCCGTCAAGGCGATCCGCCTGGCCATCCACCGTACCAATAGCCATATCTATGCGCAGATTATTTCTGCGGACGGTGGCACGGTCATCGCCAGTTCCTCGTCTAACGACAAGGAGTTGCGTGGCCAAGTGGCCAACGGCGGGAATGTGGATGCTGCTACTGCAGTGGGCAAGCGCCTGGCCGAGAAGGCCAAGGGTTTGGGAATTGAAAAAGTGGCTTTCGACCGTGCAGGTTTCAAGTTCCATGGGCGCGTAAAAGCCCTGGCTGAAGCGGCCCGCGAAGGCGGTTTGGCATTTTAACGAGGCAGACTCAAGATGGCCCGTACAGCACCTACAAATAACGAAGAGCGCGGCGACGGCTTGCGCGAGAAGATGATTTCGGTCAACCGCGTCACCAAAGTGGTGAAGGGCGGCCGGATCATGGGCTTTGCCGCGCTGACCGTGGTTGGCGACGGCGATGGCGGCATTGGCATGGGCAAGGGCAAGTCCCGCGAAGTGCCGGTGGCTGTGCAGAAAGCCATGGAAGAAGCCCGTCGCAAACTGGTCAAGATCAATCTTAAAAACGGCACTTTTCACCATACGGTGGTCGGTCAGCATGGCGCTTCGCGCGTGCTGATCCAGCCCGCGTCGGAAGGTACGGGCATCATCGCCGGCGGAGCCATGCGTGCGGTGTTCGAGGTCATGGGTGTGCAGAACGTCCTGGCCAAATGTCTGGGTTCGACCAATCCCTATAACGTTGTGCGCGCAACCATAGACGGCCTGCTGAAAATGTCCACGCCGTCCGAGATTGCGGCCAAGCGCGGCAAGTCTGTCGAAGACATCACGGGGTAAACCATGAGCGAGCAGAAAAAAATCAAGGTGACGCTGATCAGAAGCCTGATCGGCACCAAGCAGGCGCATCGCGCGTGCGTGCGTGGCTTGGGCTTGCGCCGCATGCATCACACGGTTGAAGTGCTGAATACACCTGAAAACCGCGGAATGATTACCAAGGTCGCCTATCTGGTGAAGTGCGAGGCTTAAAATGGAACTAAATGACATCAAACCGGCTGACGGCGCCAAGAAAAACAAGCGCCGTGTGGGTCGTGGTATTGGATCGGGCCTGGGCAAAACCGCAGGCCGTGGCCATAAAGGTCAGTCCTCCCGTTCGGGCGGCTTCCATAAAGTTGGCTTTGAAGGCGGACAGATGCCGATGCATCGTCGCTTGCCCAAGCGCGGCTTTGTTTCGCTGACCAAGGCCGATACGGCTCATGTGAGATTGTCCGAGCTGGCGACAGTGGGTGTCGACGAGATTGACCTGCTGGTGCTGAAACAGGCTGGCGTGGTCAGCGCTTCGGTTCGCGCGGCCAAGGTCTACCTGGCGGGTGAAATCGGCAAATCGGTCAAGTTGCGCGGTATCGCTGTCACCAAAGGTGCGCGTGCTGCGATCGAGGCGGCCGGCGGCAGTATCGCCGACTGAACTGGCAGAGGATACGAATTTTGGCCACACCCAAAACCGGCTTGAACAAATTCGGCGACCTCAAGCGCCGTCTCATGTTCCTGCTCGGTGCGCTGATCATTTACCGCATTGGTACGTTCATTCCGGTGCCGGGTATTGATCCGCTGGTGCTTGATCAACTGTTCAAGTCACAGCAGGGCGGCATCCTCGGGATGTTCAACATGTTTTCCGGCGGCGCGCTGTCGCGTTTCAGCGTGTTTGCTCTGGGGATCATGCCGTACATTTCAGCATCGATCATCGTGCAGTTGATGACGACCGTGTCCCCTCAGCTGGAAGCGCTGAAAAAAGAGGGTGAAGCGGGGCGCCGAAAGATTACGCAGTACACGCGTTATGGAACATTGGTTCTGGCGCTGTTTCAGGCTACGGGCATCGCCATTGCGCTTGAATCACAGGCGGGACTGGTACTCGATCCAGGTATGGGGTTTCGCCTGATTACTGTGGTGACGCTGACGGCCGGCACCCTGTTTTTGATGTGGCTGGGTGAGCAGATTACCGAGCGTGGTCTGGGCAATGGTATCTCGATCATTATCTTTGCCGGTATCGCAGCGGGTTTGCCACAGGCGATCGGCGGCACGCTCGAATTAACCCGTACGGGTGCGTTCTCGATCCCGTTGGTGCTGATGCTGTTCGTCGCAATGTTGCTTGTTACCGCGTTGGTGGTGTTTGTCGAGCGCGGGCAGCGCAAGATTCTGGTCAACTACGCCAAACGTCAGGTGGGCAAAATGGTGGTGGGTGGCCAAAGTTCGCATCTGCCACTGAAGCTGAATATGGCCGGGGTGATCCCACCGATTTTTGCTTCGAGCATTATTCTGTTTCCGGCGACTTTGGCTGGCTGGTTTGGTAGCGGAGACGGCATGGGATGGTTGAAGGATATCGCCTCCACGCTATCGCCCGGGCAGCCTGTTTACGTATTGTTATTTGCACTTGCGATTATTTTCTTCTGCTTTTTTTACACCGCTCTGGTCTTCAACTCCAAGGAGACGGCCGACAATTTGAAGAAGAGCGGTGCGTTCGTTCCCGGTATCCGTCCGGGTGAGCAAACGGCACGCTATATCGACAAGATTCTGACCCGGCTCAC
>JAABQI010000167.1 GCA_011391545.1 Rhodoferax sp. | reverse complement strand
GCCAAGGCCGCAGCGGCCGACGAGCACAACGACGAGCCGTCCTTTACCGAAATCACGCTCGACCTCAACCATTGAACCCGCCCATGAACCCCACCCTTGACCTGGCCTGTGACCTGATCGCCTGCCCCTCTGAAACCCCAAGCGATGCCCACTGCCAGCAACTCATTGGTGCGCGTCTTGAAGCCATCGGCTTCCTGCTCGAAACCCTGGTCAGCGGCCCGCCGGGTTTTGAGGTCACCAACCTGTGGGCCAAGCGGCCGGCCAGCAGCGCGGCGCAACCATCAGGCGCTTCAAAGCTGCTTGTTTTTGCCGGCCACACGGATGTCGTGCCGACCGGGCCGATCAAGCTGTGGGACAGCGACCCGTTCAAACCCACGCTGCGCGACGGCAAACTGTTTGGCCGCGGCGCGGCTGACATGAAAACCTCGCTGGCCGCCTTTGTTGTGGCCACGGAAGAATTTGTCGCGACAAACCCTGAGTCGCCGCTGGCGATCGGTTTTTTGCTGACCAGCGATGAAGAAGGCCCCGCCCTGGACGGCACCGTCAAGGTCTGCGAGATGCTGCACGCCCGCGGCGAAGTGCTCGACTACTGCATCGTGGGCGAACCGACCGCGGTCACGCACACCGGTGACATGATCAAAAATGGCCGTCGCGGCTCCCTGAGCGGCAAGCTCACCGTCAAAGGCACCCAGGGCCACATTGCCTACCCGCAGTTGGCCAACAACCCGATTCACCTGCTGGCGCCGGCGCTGGCCGAATTGATCAGCATCGAATGGGATCATGGCAACGCCTTTTTTCCGCCCACCAGTTGGCAGGTCAGCAACATCCATGGCGGCACAGGTGCCAGCAACGTGATCCCGGGCGAGGTGGTGGTGGACTTCAACTTCCGGTTTTCCACCGAATCCACACCTGAAACCCTGCAAAGCCGCCTGCAAACGGTGCTGGACCGGCATGACCTGGCTTACGACCTGGCCTGGACGCTCAGCGGCTTGCCGTTTTTGACGCCCCCGGGGACGCTGGTGGATGCGGTGGTGGCCGCCATTCACGCCGAAACCGGCCTGACCCCCAAGCTCTCCACCAGCGGCGGCACCAGTGACGGCCGGTTCATTGCCAAAATCTGCCCGCAGGTGATCGAATGCGGCCCGCCCAACGCCAGCATCCACAAAATCAACGAGCACATCGCCCTGGCTGATGTGGAACCGCTGAAAAACATTTACCGCCGCACCCTTGAAAACCTGCATGCGCAGTTGCTGGCATGAAGCCAAGATCTCCTCACGGCCATGCCATCACCCTGCTCGATTGCGTCACCCAGGCCGCGCAGCAACTGACCGAGGCGGGTGTCGCTTTTGGTCACGGCACGCAGAATGCCTTCGACGAAGCCGCCTGGCTCGTGCTGTGGCAGCTCGAATTGCCTCTGGACACGCCTTTGGAACCCACGGCTGAGGCCGACAACCCGGCACCAGTCCGGCTTGTGACGCCCGCCGAGCAGGCCAAAGTCCAGGCGCTTCTGAAAACCCGCATCGCCACCCGCAAGCCGGCCGCCTACCTGACCCGCGAAGCCTGGCTGCAGGGCGTGGCGTTTTATGTGGACGAGCGCGCCATCGTGCCGCGCTCGCTGATCGCCGAAGTGCTGGTCGAGGGCAGTCTGGACTACTGGCTCAGTGAAAACACTCACAAGGTGCTCGACCTGTGCACTGGCAACGGCAGCCTGGCGGTCATGGCCGCGCTGGTTTATCCTGATGTGATGGTCCAGGCGTCCGACCTCAGTGCGGTGGCGCTGGAAGTTGCCGAGATCAATGTCGAGCGCCATGGGCTGCACCAGCGCATCACCTTGCATCAGGGTGATGGCTTTCCGGAGCACGGCGGCCCTTACGATCTGATTTTGTGCAACCCGCCTTATGTCAACGCCGCGAGCATGGCCGCGCTGCCACCTGAATTTCTGGCAGAACCCCCGCTCGCGCTCGACGGCAACACGGCGGGCGGCCAGGATGGCATGGATTTCGTCCGCAAGCTGTTGCACGACGCGCCTGCGCACATGAAGGAAGAGGCCATTCTGGTGCTGGAAATCGGCCATGAACGCGGCCATTTTGAAGCAGCTTTCCCAAGCCTGGAAGTGATCTGGCTAGCCACCAGCGCCGGTGAAGACCAGGTGCTGCTGGTCACGCGCGAGGCGCTTTCGGCCCTTGGACAAGCAAACATTGCCCCGTCATTGCGTGGAGCAAAGCAACGCGGCAATCCATGACTTCCTGGCTTGCGACGCCACGCCCGCAATGACGAAACATATTCATTTAAAACATTAAAACATCAAAGCAACCCATTGATTACATTAAAAAACGTTACCCTTCGCCGCGGCGCAAAAGTGCTGCTTGACGCGGCCTCTGTCACCATCAACCCCGGTGAAAAGGTCGGCCTGGTCGGGCGCAACGGCGCCGGCAAATCGTCGCTGTTTGCGCTCTTTAACGGCAACCTGCACGAAGACGGCGGCGAGTACTACATTCCCAGCCAATGGCGCATGGGCCAGGTCGCGCAGGACATGCCCGAAACCGATCAGAGTGCCACCGACTTTGTGGTCGATGGCGACACCACCCTGCTGGCGGCGCAAGAGGAAGTCACCGCTTCCGAAGCCACCGACGACTACGACCGCATGGCGCACGCCTACATGGCGCTGCAGGACGCCGGCGCGCATGACGCACCGGCGCGTGCCCAAGCCCTGATTTTGGGTCTGGGGTTCAAAACGACCGAGCTGACCAACCCGGTCAACAGCTTCTCCGGGGGCTGGCGCATGCGCCTGCAACTGGCGCGCGCGCTGATGTGCCCAAGCGACCTGCTGCTGCTTGATGAGCCCACCAACCACCTCGACCTGGACGCGCTGGTCTGGCTCGAAGCCTGGCTCAAAAAGTACGAAGGCACGATGATCGTCATCAGCCACGACCGGGAGTTTCTGGACGCCGTGACCGATGTCACGCTGCACATCGACGCGGCCAAACTGGTGCGTTACGGCGGTAATTACAGCAAGTTCGAGGACATGCGCGCCGAGCAGATGAACCTGCAACAAAATGCCTTTGCCAAGCAGCAGGACAAGATTGCCCACCTGCAAAAATTCATCGCGCGCTTCAAGGCCAAGGCCAGCAAGGCCAAACAGGCGCAAAGCCGGGTCAAGGCGCTGGACCGCATGGAAAAGATTGCGCCACTGCTGTCCGAGGCCGATTTCACCTT
>JAABQI010000166.1 GCA_011391545.1 Rhodoferax sp. | reverse complement strand
TCGAACTTGGGCGAGATGGCATACACGCGGCGCTCGTCGGGCTCAATGCGGCCCGAGGCGCGCACCAGCCTGTCGAGCACGCGCAGTTGCGCCGCCTCGGTACGCACACCGAGCTTTTGCACTTTCTCGGTGCTGATTTTTATCTGGTTGGCAGCCAAGGGTTCTTCATCGGCACCGCCGGCATACACCGCGATGTAGTCCATGCCCATCGGATCCTTCTTGGGGGTGGGCGAGGTGTCGGGCAAGCCCATCGGGTTGCGGTAGTAGAGCAGTTTCTTCTCGGGCTGCCCAGCCGCTGCCGTCGTGCTGGCAGCGCCCGCCGCCGCGCCATCGGCAGGCGCGGCCGCACCCCGGGTGCCCAACCAGTAACCGCCACCCGCCGCCAGAGCGGCAACCAGAACGCCGACGGCCATGCCAGAACTTTTTTTCACACATCTTCCCCAAGTAATTTTTCAATTTCAGCCAGCCGCATTTGTCCTTCAAGCTGCGCCTTGAGCTGGCTTTGTCTGGCCTGGCGGATCTGCCGCTGGGCGTCGAGCAGGGTGGCAAAGTCGAGCTTGCCGTTTTCGTAGCTGGCCATGGCCGAGCTGAGTGTCAGATTGGCCTGCGGCAGCAGGCTGCCAGTGGCCAGGGTTTCGGTGCGGCGCGCCGCCTCCAGCCCGGCCAGCTGCTGCGCCAATTCCGCCAGCACCGCGTTGGCGGCGGCTTGTTTGCGCGACTGGGCGGCCAGCAGCATGGCTTCTGCCTCGCGCTCCATCGCACGGCGCGACGCTTGCTGCAGCGGGATGTTGACTTCCAGCATCAGGGACCATTCCCGGATGCGCGACTGCTGCTGCGTTGGGGAAAGGCTGAGCGTGAAGTCGGGGTAGCGGTTCTTGAGGGTCAGCTCGCGGTTTTTCTCGGCCGCCTGGATGCGCGCCTCCTCGACAAACAACTGCGGGTTGCCGGCGCGCACACGCTGCGCCAGTTTGGCGTGGTCCAGTTGGGCTGGCGCGGGCAGGGCGCGCAGGGTTTCGGGTACTGCCAGCGGCGCCAGCGCCGGGCGCGCCAACAGGGCATTCAGGCGCGCATCGGCCTGGCTGCGCTCGCTCTCGATCATCACCAGCTCATTGCGCATGGCGGTCTGCTCGAGCTGGGACCGGATCACGTCCTGCTGCGCCGCCAGCCCGTTGGCGTAGCGGCTCTGGGCGACCTGCTCCAGGCGCGTCATCAGGTCAAGAATCTCCTGCGTCAATGCGGCGTTGCCGCGCAGGTAATGGCGCTGCGCCTGGGTGGTCTTGATGCGGGCGGCCAGCTCGGACCAGGTGCCCTGTGCCCGGCCCTCGCTGCCGACGGCCTCTGACTCTGCAAGGTCGCGCTTCAGGTCGCGCTTGCCCGGCCAGGGAATGTCCTGCATCAGTGTGTATTGGGTGCTGCCGACATCGCCAGGCCAAAGCGTTGGACTTTGTGAGCCCATTTTGGTGATGTCCATCAACTCGACGCGGAATTTGGGATCCATCAACGCCCCCGCAGGCGCCACGCGCTCAAGTGCCGCCTGGGCCTCATGGCGCATGCCGGCGTACTCCGGATTACGCTCTTTGGCCAGCGCCAACAGGCTCCCAATATGGGCACCGGGTACGGGCACTTCAGCCCATGCGGGCGCAGCCAGCCCCATGACCAGCAGCGTGGCGAGTGCGGTGGCCGACAAATGGTGTTTCATGGTTTGCCTATTTGGCGCTGGCCAGCGCCTCGTCAACCAGCGCCTTCAACTGCTCGAAGCCAAAGCTGGGCAGCGGTTTGCCATTGACGAAGAATTCCGGCGTCATGGTCACGTTCATGGTCTTGGCGTCCAGCAGGTCGCGCGCGATGATGGTGGCCACTTCCGGCGCGTTGGCATCGTTTTGCAGGCGGGCCATGTCCAGGTTCAAAGGCTCCAGCACCGGCCCGATCAGTTCGACGTGCGAAGTGTGGTTGATGACCCAGGCGTTTTGCGCGGCAAACAGGGCTTGCAGCGCGGGCTCGAACTGGCCCTGCCGGTGCGCGGCTTCCAGCACCTTCACCACGGCCTCGGAGCCCGGATGAAACGGCGCATAGCGCAGCGACAGGCGGATCTTGTCAGGGTTGGCGGCCATGAGCGCCTTGACCAGCGGATAGAACTCGCGGCAGGTGCCGCAGGCCGGGTCAAAGAACTCGACGATGTGCACCGGCGCATTGGGGTTGCCGAAGCTGGGGGCGTCGGCGCGCACCAGCGCGGCCATGTTCTGCTGGGCCAGTTGCGCCGCTGTTTCAGCCTGCTGCTGCTTGTAAAAATAGGAGCCACCGGCAAACGCCAGCACCAGCAAGGCAGCCACCGAGACAAAAAGGGTTTTTGGATTCATTTGGAAGAACTCCTGTAGGCTGCCAGCAGCAAGCCGTTGAGGGTTAAAAAAGCCAGCAAGGAGAGCAGCGGAATCGTCAGGAAACCGAACCATTCGATCTGGATCGTCTTGCACGGAATGCCCTGGCGGCAGGGTTCAAGCGCTTCAGGAATGACGCCCAGGGTGAGCAGCGCATGAAAACCGGCCACCAGCAGGCCGATGGCCGCCAGTGGCAGCGCATAACGCAGCACCTTGGGGTCGAACGGAAACAGGCCGAGCGCCAAAATCAAGACCAGCGGAAACATGAAGATGCGCTGCCACCAGCACAGCACACAAGGCGCAAAGCCCATGACCTCGCTCATGAACAAGGCGCCCAGCGTGGCCAGGGTCGCGACCAGCCAGGCGCCAAAGACCAGCGTCCAGCGGCGGTCAGTGCCTTCAGTCATGGCGCACGCGGCATGAAACGGGGCCGTCATTGCGAGGAGCGCCAGCGACGCGGCAATCCAAGGTTTCAGGATTCATGGATTGCTTCACTTTGTTCGCAACGACGACGGCAGGCACCTCTTATTTGGCCAGCTCATAGCGCAGCACCGTCATGCCGCCATCGGCGGGGTCGGTGGCGAAGCGGATCTTCTGGCCCGCTTTCAATTGCTCAAGCCAGCTGGCGTCCTTCACCTTGTAGGCCATGGTCATGGGCGGCATGCCGTTGGGCAGCGCGCCGTGCGCCAGCGTGACCGTGCCCTTGGTTTTGTCCACTTTCTTGACCAGGCCATCGCCCATATCCGCGTTGGCGCCAGCGGTGACTGCTGCCATTGGCTTGGCCGCGGGCATGCCGTGCATGTTGTGGTCGGTCTGGGCCATGGCGGGCGTGCCCAGGCCGAAGGCGAAGGCAATC
>JAABQI010000165.1 GCA_011391545.1 Rhodoferax sp. | reverse complement strand
CGAGATGTTGCGCATCTGCTCGTAATTCCCGATGAACATGCCGAAGTTGCCAGCCTCGGAGGCGTGGGAGCTCAGCGTCCAGCTGATGCCTGCGGCATGAAACACCTTGGCGTAGCCGATCAGGCTCTCGACGTGCGGCTCGGAGAAGAAGTCGGCCGACGGCGTGATCAGCAGCACCTCGGCGCCCTTGACGTCGATCGGGAACTTGATGTCAAGCCCGGTTTCATCCTTGGTGTCCTCTTCGAGGCCTTCGAGCGTGTTGATCAGCGCGGGGCCCGGCAGGCCGAGGTTGTTGCCGATGCGGTGCACCTTGCCGATGATCTCGTTGGAATACTTCTGACCCAGTCCGATCGAGTCCATGATCTCGCGGGCGGCCATGGTGACCTCGGCGGTGTCGATGCCATAGGGGCAAAACACCGAACAGCGGCGGCATTCGGAGCACTGGTTGAAATAGCTGTACCACTCGTCGAGCACCTCGCGTGTCAGGTCGACCGCGCCCACCAGTTTGGGGAAATGTTTGCCGGCAAAGGTGAAGTAACGGCGGTAGACCTTGCGCATCAGGTCCTGGCGTGCTACCGGCATGTTTTTGGGGTCGCCAGAGCCCAGGAAATAGTGGCATTTGTCGGAGCAGGCGCCACAATGCACACAGGCGTCCATGTAGACCTGCAGCGAGCGGTATTTGCCCAGCATCTCGCCCATCTTGGCGATGGCTTTTTCCTGCCAGTCCTCCGGCAGTTCCTCCGGAAAACCGAGCGCCTTCTGGATCGGACCCGAGGCCGGGAACGACTTGATGTGCGACATCGCCCCGACTTGCACCAGGGGAATGACTGGATAGCTCTTGAGCTTGGGGGTTTCGAACTTAGCGGTTGCCATGGTGTGGTGCTCAGGCTTTTTTGTCAAGCGCGGCTGCCCAGGCCGAAATATGGCGAACTTCGCGGGCGTTGTCAGCCTGGTTGCGCGTCGGGCTGAAGAACAGTCCGGGCGCATGCAGCAGTTTGCTGATCGGGAAAATAATCATGAGCAGGGCCACCAGCGCCAGATGCACCAGCAGCACCGGGTCGGCCGGCAGCGGCTGCCAGTTAAAGCGCATCAGGCCGAGCACAAAGGCCTTGAGCGCGACAATGTCGGTGTGCGTCACAAAACGCATGGCCAGGCCACTCAGGCCAATGGCCAGCAGCAGCACCAGCATCAGGTGGTCGGACGGCGTGGAAATGTAGCGGACCCGGTCCACCAGCCAGCGCCGCGCCCACAGTCCACCCAGGGCGGCGACCATGACAAAGCCGGCATAGGTTCCAAAGGGCTGAATCAGCACCACGGGCAGCCAGACAGGATCCTGAAAGTAGCGCAAATGGCGCAGGGTGACCAGCAACAGGGTCACATGAAACAGCCAGCCAAAAATCCAGGTCCATTTGCTGGACTTGAACAGGCTCTCGAACAACACCACCTCGCGCGTCATGCGCCAGCGCACCCCGGCGGCCGTGGTGGGCGCCGGCGTGGTGGGAATCTTCAGGGGTGCCGGAGTTTTTGCATACGAACGAATCTTGCTTGCCACACCCAGCACCAACACTGCGGTAGCAACATAAAACAGCAGCGCATAAATGACGGTCAGGATGGACATGGACAAGCCTGCAAGTTCGTTGAAATCAAGTCAAGAATCAGATGCAACCCGTGGGCTTGGGCAGGCCGGCAATCTTGCAGGCCTGTTTGGCCGGGCCATAGGGAAACAGGTCGTACAGGTACTTGCTGTTGCCTTTTTCTTCGCCAAATTTCTTGCCGATGGCCTTGGTCAGCACACGCACGGCCGGGGCAATCTGGTATTCGTTGTAGTACTCGCGCAGGAAGTTGATCACTTCCCAGTGGTTGTCGGTGAGTGGCACCTTTTCTTCTTCGGCGAGGTGGACAGCGGCCTCGGGCGTCCATTCGGCCAGGTTCAGCAAGTAACCTTCTTCGTCGGTTTCGTAGGTTTGGCCGTTGATTTCAAAACTCATGGTGTTCTCCAGTTAAAAATAAATAAGGGGCTAAGGCTGGTTTACAGCCACGATTGGGAAGTGGGGTATTTCTCGACCAGGTCAACAAAGCCGGCGTAGTCCACCGGGGTGATGCCATCCATCAGCTTGGCTGTCATGCCGCGGGCATCGAGGTCGGGCTGCAGCACAAACAGGCTGAGTTTGCTGCCTGCCTGGCGCATGCGCTCGGCGGTGGCGCTGCCTTGCGTGGCGGCGTAAACGCCGTCTTCAATCAGCAGCACGGCATGGCCGGGTTGCGCCATGCGCAGGCAGGTGTCAAGCGCGTTGGTGGCAAAAGGAGATTTGTTAATGATGTGCAACATGGTTCTTATCCTTTTTAAAAGCTCAGGATCACGTCCTGTTGCGCCATCAGCTCGCCCATTTGCTGGTCGTCGAGCACCTCGACGGGCACCAGCAGGTCAGCCTCGGTCAGGCCGCGCTGGTCCAGCGAGGCCTGGTCGACGTAGAGCTTTTCGATGTCGTAGCCTTCGAGGGCGCGGTAGCTTGGCGAAAAATTCTTGATGCCGATGCCCTTGGTCTGCTGGCCCTTGGCCAGCTCGTACACGCCGTCGTCCATGAACACCAGGCTCACATCCTGGTCAAACGTGGCGGTGATCAGCACCACTTCCAGGCTTTCGAGGGCGTAGATGGTGCCGTAGGGCGCCTTGCGGTTGACAAACATGAATTTCTTCACTTTGGGGCCGCTGGCTGCAGGGGTTTGTTGTTCGCTCATGGTGTGCTTCTCTTGAATGGATTAATCGCCAAACGTGACCAGGCGATCCGCCTTGATGCCACTGTCCACCAGTTGCCCCAGGCCGGAAATGCGGAACCCGGGGGCCAGCACTTCGTCCTTGATGCCACGGCGCAAGGCGGCGGCCACACACACCACCAGGTCCACCTTGTGCTCTGTGCCCAGGGCCGACCAGCGGTTGACCACATGGCGGTCATCCTGCGGCGGCTCGGTGAGCCGGGTCGCGTTGTTGACGCCGTCGTGGTAGAAAAACACACGCTGAATGGTGTGACCTTTTGCCAAAGCGGCCACGGCGAACTGGTAGGCGCTGTCAGACGCCTGGTGCGTGTAGGGACCTTCGTTCACGAGGATGCCGAATTTCATATTTTTTCTCTAGTCAGTTGGGGTCAGAGCAAATCTGCTGCGTAAATCTTGGTCTGACCCGCAAAGTTTCAGAAGCGGATATGGGTCGATGCGTTCAGGCTGGAACGCGAACCGCGCCA
>JAABQI010000164.1 GCA_011391545.1 Rhodoferax sp. | reverse complement strand
TCAAATATCTTCAAACAAGCTCATGACGAGCATGGATACACGAACTGACGCTTTGAGCCGAGGGGAAAACAGCCGGAGAACGCAGACTCAGGTTTTGGGTCTGCGTGTGGGCGCGTGGAGGGGAGCGATCGGGATGGGTGTTAAATTTGCTATTGATCTAATAGCTGGATGCGTCCGATGAACGGGCGCTGATGCCTGATGCATGCCAAAGCACAGCGCGGTTGCGCGCTGCAGGCAGTTACACATCAGGTTCATCAACACAAACATATCGCTTCATTCCATTCACAGCACGGGTCTGTGAATTTTGGGTATTCCATTTCAGGGTTTCAATGCGTCGTTTTGACCCTTCACCGGTCCCGCCATGGCTGACGAGTGGGCAGTCATTTGCAGGCAAAGTGTCGGGCGGTATCGACTTTACTGGCGGTGCAGGAGGCGTGTGAACTAAACTTCACCAACTTGAAGAATTAACATTTAGTTAAATCAACCACTTACAGCGACCCGCCAGTGAAAGTCATTATAGAGGGCAAACCTTCCGCACCGCCCCCCGAGGTGAAAACCGTTTGCATCGATGAGGACAACGCAGGTCAGCGGGTGGACAATTTTTTGATCCGTCACCTCAAGGGGGTGCCCAAAACCCATATTTACCGCATGATCCGCAGCGGCGAGGTGCGCGTCAACAAGGGCCGCATCAAGGCCGACACCCGGCTGAACGCAGGCGATTTGCTGCGCGTGCCACCAGTGCGCATCTCCGAGCGTGTGGCAGAGAAGGCGCAGGCGATGGCCCAGGGCGCCCTGCATGGTGTGCCCGCCCGCGACTTTGCGGTGCTGCTCGAAGACGAGCACCTGCTGGTGATCAACAAGCCCGCCGGCGTGGCGGTGCATGGTGGCTCGGGCGTGAGTTTTGGTGTGATCGAGCAATTGCGCATGGCCCGCCCGCAAGCCAGATTTCTGGAACTCGTGCACCGGTTGGACCGTGAAACCAGCGGCATTTTGCTGGTGGCCAAAAAGCGCAGCGCCCTGAAAAACCTGCAAGACCAGTTCCGCGAGCGCCAGACCGGCAAAACTTATCTGGCCATGGTGCGCGGTGCCTGGCCGGCCAAACTCAAGGTGCTGGACAAGCCCCTGCACAAGTATTTGCTGGACGGCAAGGACAAGCAGGCGGGCGAGCGCCGCGTCAAGGTGGTGGCGCGCGACGACGCCGATGGCATGCCATCAGTGACCCTGGTCAAGGTGCGCGAACAACTGCCGCAGGGCACGCTGCTGGAGGTGACCATCAAAACCGGACGCACCCACCAGATCCGGGTGCATCTGGCCAGCGAAGGCTACCCGATCCTTGGGGATGACAAATATGGCGACTTCGATCTCAACAAGCAACTGGCCAGTGCAGGCGCGAAGCCCGGTCTCAAACGCATGTTTTTGCATGCCTGGCGTTTGCAGTTCAATCACCCCGCCACGGATGAGCGCCTTGAAATTCTGGCAGAGTTGCCGCCCGAGCTGGCTCAATTTTCTTCACATTCAGCGCCAGAGCGCGCCCATTTATGACCTCACGACGTTTTGATTTGATCGCCTTTGACTGGGATGGCACCCTGTTCGATTCCACTGCCATCATTGCACGCTGCATCCAGGCCGCAGTGCTCGACGTGGGAGGCCAAAAACCCAGCGACGAGGCGGCTTCGTTTGTCATCGGCATGGGCTTGATGCAGGCGCTGGCCCACGCCGCCCCGGACGTGCCGAAGGAGCGCTACCCGCTGCTCGGCGACCGCTACCGCCATCATTATTTTGCAATTCAGCACGAAATCAGTTTATTTGACGGCGTGCTGCCGATGCTCGCAGAACTCAAGGCGCGCGGCCATCTGCTGGTGGTGGCCACAGGCAAAAGCCGCCGCGGGCTGGACGAGGCGTTGGCCACTTCGACGCTGGCGGGCACTTTTGACGCCTCGCGCACGGCCGATCAAACCGCCGGCAAGCCCGATCCGCTGATGCTGCGTGAACTGATGGCCGAGTTCGACGTGCGGCCCGAGCGCACCCTGATGATCGGCGACACCACGCACGACCTGCAAATGGCGCTCAATGCGGGCTGCGCCAGCGTGGGCGTGAGCTACGGCGCGCATGAGCCCGAGGCTTTTGTTGAGCTCAAGCCGCTGGTGGTGGCGCACGACGTGGCGCAACTGCGTGACTGGCTGCTCGCGCATGCCTGAACGCCAGGCATGACGACGCAGGCGATTTTGCTTTGTCACTCGCAGGCGCTGCTGGACAGCGGGCTGGCGGTGCCATTCCAAGTGCGCTATCTTGGACAAAGCATCGCTGCCTTTGCGGTGCGTTACCAGGGCCGGGTTCATGCCTACCTGAACCGCTGCAGCCATGTGCCGATGGAAATGGATTACCAGCCCAACCAGTTTTTTGACCTCACCGGGCACTGGCTGATGTGCGCCACCCACGGCGCCACCTACGAACCGCAAACCGGCCGTTGCCGCATGGGTCCGTGCCGGGGTGGTTTGGTGAAAATCGAGGTGTCGGAAACCGGTGGCGTGGTGTACTGGCATACTTCAAGCAAAATTCAACCTGCAAATTAATTTATGAACGACCCCGTCAATGAAGACCCGAAGCTGGCTGGCGCGGCTGCTGATGCTGCCCTGAACGAGAACCGCAGGTGGGAGCGCGCCACGCTGGAAAAGCTCGCCTTCGCCTCCTTGCAAGAGCAGCGCCTGGCCCGCCGCTGGCGCACCTTTGTTCGGCTGGCCTGGCTGCTGTTTTTTGCGGCACTGGTGTGGCTGGCTTTTGATCAGGGCGTCGCCACCCAGAACGTGTCCACCCCGCACACTGCCGTGATTGAAATCAAAGGCGAAATTGCCTCCGATGCCGAGGCCAGTGCCGAGCTCATCCTCTCCTCGGCGCGCACTGCGTTTGAAGACATCGGCGCCCAGGCGATCGTGCTGCTGATCAGTTCGCCGGGTGGCAGCCCGGTGCAGGCGGGCATCATCTACGACGAGATCAAACGCCTCAAGGTGCTGCACAATAAACCGGTGTACGCCGTGGTGGAAGAGTCTGCGGCGTCGGCCGCTTACTACATTGCGGTATCGGCCGACAGGATCTTTGTCGATAAAGCCAGCATCGTGGGCAGCATTGGCGTTTTGATGGACGGTTTTGGCTTTACCGGCCTGATGGACAAGCTCGGCGTCGAGCGCCGGCTCATGACGGCGGGCGAGAACAAGGGGTTCCTGGACCCGTTCAGTCCCCAGACCGAAACGCAG
>JAABQI010000163.1 GCA_011391545.1 Rhodoferax sp. | reverse complement strand
CACACCATCATGATGCGCCACCCCTTTCTGGCCGATTGATCCTGAACCTGATTTCGATCTCCACTCGATCTGCATCAACAACGATTATTTGAGGGGCAACCATGTTGACCGAAGACGGCAAGCACCTGTATGTGAGCTACGACGAATACCATGGCCTGATCGAAAAACTGGCCATCAAGATATTTCAGTCGGGCTGGGAATTCGACACCATCCTGTGCCTGGCACGCGGTGGCATGCGGCCTGGTGACATTTTGTCGCGCGTCTTTGACAAGCCGCTGGCCATCATGTCCACCAGTTCTTACCGTGCCGGGGCAGGCACCGAGCAGGGCAACCTCGACATTGCGCACTACATCACCACGCCCAAAGGCGAGATCGCCGGCAAGGTGTTGCTGGTCGATGACCTGGCCGATTCCGGCCTCACGCTCAATGCCGTGATGCACCAGCTCAAAAGCAATTACAAACCGATCACTGAATTGCGCAGCGCGGTGATCTGGACCAAGTCGCTGTCCAAATTCACGCCCGATTACTCGGTCGAATTCCTGCCGACTAACCCCTGGATTCACCAGCCCTTCGAGGGCTACGACAGCTTGCGCCCGGAGCACCTGATTAAAAAGTGGAGCGTTTGAAGCGCATGTGTTGTAGCCATGGCTGACCTGACCACCACCCTGATCCATCACCCCTATCAGCCGCCGGCAGGGTTTGCTGCACCGCAGCCCGGCGTTTTCAAGGCCTCCACGGTGTTCTTTCCCAACGTGGCCGCCATGCGCCATTTCGACTGGAAAGACAAATCCGCCTACACCTACGGCCTGCACGGCACGCCCACCACCTACACCCTCGAGGAACGCCTTTGCACGCTCGAAGGCGGCGTCCAATGCCTGCTGGTGCCCAGCGGCCTGGCGGCCATCGCCACCGTGGCGCTGGCGCTACTCAGAAGCGGGGACGAGGTGCTCATCCCCGACAACGCCTACGGCCCGTCCAAAGCCCTGGCCGAGGGCGAGTTGGCGCACTGGGGCATCACGCACCGGTATTTCGACCCGATGGACCCGGCCGACCTGGCCGCCAAAATCTCACCGAAAACCAGATTGGTCTGGCTGGAAGCGGCGGGCTCGGTCACGCTGGAGTTCCCTGACCTGTGCGCTCAGGTCCGCATTTGCAAGGCGGCAGGGGTTCTCTGCGCCCTTGACAACACCTGGGGCGCCGGCCTGGCCTTCAAGCCCTTCGATCTCGTGCCCGGTGAGCAGCCTGTTTTGGGTGTCGACGTTTCCATCCATGCCCTGACCAAATATCCCAGCGGTGGCGGCGATGTGTTGATGGGCAGCGTCATCACCCAGGATGAGCGCCTGCACATGCGGCTCAAGCTGTGCCACATGCGCCTTGGGTTGGCTGTGGGCGCCAATGATGCCGAGAGCGTGTTGCGGGGCTTGCCCAGCATGGCCCTGCGCTACCGCCAGCATGACGAAACCACCCGTGCTTTGGCGCAGTGGTGCGCGCAGCGCAGCGAGTTTGCCCAAGTTCTGCATCCGGCCCTGCCGCAGTCGCCTGGCCATGCCCGTTGGCAGGCGCTGTGCGGCGATGCTCCCGGGGCGGCGGCGGGTCTGGTGAGCGTGGTCTTCAAGACCGCCTATGGCCAGGATCAGGTTGATGCCTTTTGTGACAGCCTGCAACTCTTCAAAATTGGCTACAGTTGGGGCGGTCCCATGAGCCTGGTCATGCCTTACCAGTTGGAAACCATGCGTTCAAGCTGGCCGGTTCATCTGCAGCCGGGAATACTGGTGCGGTTTTCTATCGGTCTGGAGTCGGCGGCTGATTTGCAGGCTGACCTGCTGCAAGCCTTAGCGCGGCTAAAATGAACCAATTAACTTGAAAGCACAACTTGGCAACACCTAACTACGGCTACGAAAAACGTCAGAAAGAACTGGCGAAAAAGAAGAAAAAAGAGGAAAAGCTCAAGGAAAAAGCCCATCGGAAGGCGGGCGAGGGTGGTCCTGAGGGCCAGCCAGACGAGCCCGATCAGACCGCTCAGGACACGCCTGCTGCCTGAGCCGTCAGTCCTGCTCGCGCATCGCCTGCTTTTGTCTCAAACCAGCATCTGGCTTGCCAGGGTGTTCATGGCTGGGGCTGACCGGTCCGTTGGGGTCAACTGTCCGGCCTGCGCAAACTGGACAAAATTACGGTGCATCGACTGCAGGTAGGCCGGGTCGTAATGCTGCTGCAGCAATTCCAGCACCACCTCGGCAAATTGCCCCGCCTTGGCCTGTGCCTGCCAGTGCTCCACCACGGCGCGGCCCCTGAGGACCACCAGGGCAGATAATCGGTTGCAAAAGTAAGCCACGTCGCGCGTCAAGTAATCATAGTCTTCCAGCAACAGCGCCACGCGCTCGGCGTCGGGCAGTTGCAGGTTCAGGCAGGGGCTGCTGCGCATGGCCTCGATCAGGGCCGTGGGCACCGACAAATTGCCCACTTTTTTGCTTTCACTCTCGACGAAAACAGGCAGTGCAGGATCAAAGCTGCGCAAGCGCTCCCAGATCAGCGTGTCAAAGCGCTTTTGTGTCGGTTGCGCCAGCCCGGGCATGGCGCCCAACACTGAACTGCGATGGTTGGCCAGCGCCTCCAGATCAAGCACCTGCGCCCCTTGTGCCGCCAGCGCCTGCAGCAGGCGCGTTTTGCCGCTTCCGGTGGGACCGCAAATCACCCTGAACGACAAGCCGGGCACGCGCGCCAGGGTGTCCTGCAACAGCGCCGCCCTAAAGGCCTTGTAGCCGCCTTCCACCAGCGTCACCCGAAAGCCGATCTGGCTCAGGATCAGCGCCAGCGAGCCGCTGCGCTGGCCGCCGCGCCAGCAGTAGGCCAGCGGTTGCCAGTCGCGCGGCTTGTCGATCACCTCGCGCTCGATGTGCGCGGCAATGTTGCGCGCGGCTTTTGCCGCGCCGCGCTTGCGGGCTTCAAAGGGGTTGACCTGCTTGTACAGGGTGCCGATTTCAATCCGCTCGGCATTGTTCAGCGTCGGCCAGTTGATGGCGCCGGGCAGGTGGTCTTCCAGGTACTCGGTTTCACTGCGGGCGTCGATGATGGCGTCGAAGTCGGTCAGCCGGGCTATGACCTCGGCCGCACTGAGGGGCGAGAGACTCATCGCAAGCCTTTCTTGAGCACCGGCCAGACGTTGGCCAGCATGCGCGGCTGGGCCTCTTCCTTGGGGTGGATGCGGTCGGCCTGAAACCAGGCCATGCTGTCGGGTGCATCGGCGATCCCCTTGAGCAAGAACGGCACCAGCGCGG
>JAABQI010000162.1 GCA_011391545.1 Rhodoferax sp. | reverse complement strand
GTGCCCCGTATGCCGGCAAAGTGCGCGTCAGCGTGCGCGATTCGGGGGTGGGTTTGTCAGAACAGCAGCTGGCCCACTTGTTCGAGCCGTTCAACCGGCTGGGTCAGGAGGTCGGCATCATCGGGGGCACGGGCATCGGTCTGGTGGTGAGCCAGCGGCTGGTCAGGTCCATGGGCGGTGACCTGGGCGCGCAAAGCACCGAGGGCGAGGGCAGCGAGTTCTGGTTTGAACTCAAGCTCGCCGACTAACTGTCTATGTCACTGCGAGCGAAGCGCGGCAGTCCATGCAGCCGCAAGTCATGGATTGCTTCACTGCATTCGCAATGACGATGTTCAGATTTATTTGGCCTCTTCCACCATCTCCAGGAGTTTTTTCTCGACCTCTTCGGCAACGAGAAGCAGCGTGGCGTCCTGGGACAGCGTGGCGAGCATGGGCACGGGCCTGATCAGGCCGATGCGCGTGCTGCCTGCCTCTGTGTACACCGAGATTCGACATGGCAAGGCCATGTTCAGCCGCATATCGACCGCCATCACTTTGGCCGCCTGCGCTGGGTTGCAGACCTCGAACACCTTGCATTCTTCTTCAAAAGCGATGCCCTTGCCGCGCAGCGTGGCGCCCAGGTCATGGACATGCAGCACGCCAAAACCGTGGCGCAGCACGGCGGCCTGAAGGTCGGTGCTTGCCTGGTCAAAGGGTTTTTTGCTTGGGACGATGTGAAACATGGAAATACCTTTATTTGTGCGGATCAAGTCCAACATTCGGTCTCGGTCCACCGGTTAAAGAAAACGGCGCTTTGGAAATTGTCTTCCACCATCGCCAGCTCGGGCACTGCGCGCTGCAGCTTGTACACCCGAAACAGGCCCAATCCACCCATCACCGCAAGTCCGTCCAGGGGTTGCTCCCAGAACGCGGCATCATCGCCGAGCGCTTCGAACGGCTCGAGCAAGCGTCCGGCGTCAGCGCAGGCCCGGTGTTCCAGGGATGTGCCAAGCCGCCGCACCAACTGGCGAAACCGGATGGCGTTTTGCTGAATGTCGGGCGCGTTCCGGCGCGTTGGCTGGTAGAGCGAGAGGCAGGTTTGCCCTCTGAATGAGAGCAGTTCGGTGATCGCTTCGTGGGGGATCAGATTGGGCATGATTTTTCCTTGGGCAACGCCTTGGCCACGGACCGCATCTGGCTGGGGCGACTGCCGCCAGCACAGCGCGATCCGCGCTGTGATACCCGATCAATAAGGGCTGTGGGTGGTGCCGTAGTAGCTGTGAATGCCGCTCGCCCATTCCTGGTCGGCCATGTTGGGCCAGTTGTCAGCGTCAAAGCCCGGTGCGCTTTCAAGGCGTTCCTTGGTCACGTCCAGGGTGAAGCGCTTGTTCACGGTGTCGAGCGTCAGCGCCGTCCATGGCACGGCAAAGAGCTTTTCGCCCATGCCGAGGAAGCCGCCGAAAGACAACACGGCATAAGCGACCTTGCCAGTGCGCATGTCCAGCATGAGTTCCTTGACGTCGCCCAGATCTTCGTCCTGACGGTTGTACACGTCATTGCCAATCAGCGAGCCGGCCGACATGAATGCAGGGCCGGGTCCGTCAACGATTTCAGCGGTTCGCATGATGGAGGTGTCAGTGGTTGCGTAGTTCATATGAATTTCCTTGTGTGGTAGTTGTGAAGCAAAAGCAGCACCAAATGGTTGGTGTGCCCTTTGAGAATAGGCGCGTGACGCGATTGAATCTGTGCGTCAACGCACCCAGGCGCAATCAATTGGCCGGCTTGTGAGCAGGCGGGTCAGACGGAGGCTGCTCCTGCGATTTTTCGATCATTTCTTCGACCTCTTTGGCGCCCTCGGCATACAGCGCCGCCTCTTCTGGCGCCAGCTCGTGCAGCAGCCGCAGGAACTCTCCGGCATGGACAAGCTCTTCGTCGGCAATTTCTGTGAGCACCTGGATGGCCAGCGGGTGGTCGGTGGACTCGGCCAGCTGCATGTACAGCTGGGTCGCCTCGTACTCGGCTGCCACCATGAAGCGAATGGCTCTGACGAGTTCTTCATGGCTGATCTTCTTGTCTTTGGCAAGCCCTGAAAAGGGCGATTCGAAACTTGGCATGGGTCATCTCCTGAGTTGTGCGCCAACGCGAGCTGCGTTGTTGACCGGCCCTCATCTTAGGAGGTCAGGCGCCTTGTGTCAGTGCGCCGGCCCACATAAGGCGGTCAGGCTGCCACCTTGGCAAATTGCTTGAGCGCAAAGGCCCAGATCATGCGCGAGGCATCAGGGCCCTTGGGGTCGCTGTAGGCCTGGCTGGCGGCGCCGCCACTCCAGGCATGGCCCAGTCCCTTGATGTCGCACAGGGTGGCCACCAGCCGGCCCCGGGCCTTGTAGTCGGTGACGGTGGCGGGATAACGCGCGCCGCGCTGTACGGCACGCGCCTGGCCGGGTTTGGCGGCCTCGCGCGTTGCCCACAGTTGCGCCACCGTGCTGCCGTTGCTGGGTGCGACCACGTGGTCGGCGCTGCCCTGAATGACCAGCAGGGCCGGCAGGTGGGTGCCTGCCAACAGCGGTAACAGCGGCGCGGCCACGCTGTGCCCGCGCATGGCCTTGATGGCCCCCGCCAGGGAATGGGCCATGCCCGGCGCAATGCCCGAATGCATCGCAACGGCGCGAAACAGCCCCGGGTGGCGAACCGCCAGCAGGGCTGCCATGCTGGCCCCCGCCGACAGGCCCGCCAGCGCGATGCGGCGCGGATCAATGGCATGGCGCTGGCCCACCTGAAGGATGGTGGCAAAAATGGCATCCGCCTCGGTCTGGGCTTTGCCCGAGCTGGACTGGTGCCAATTCCAGCAGCCTTGCAGGTTGGCCAGCTTGTTCTGCTCAGGGTAAAGCACCACAAAGCCTTCTTTGGCGGCGATCTGGTTCATGCGGGTGCTGGCGGCGAAGGCTTCGGTGGTCTGGCTGCAGCCATGCAGCATGACCAGCAAGGGCAAGCCTGCGGTTTGTCGCAGGCCAGGTGGCACAAACAGCCGGTAACGCTGTGCCCCGGCGACACCCACCGTGAAGCCGTTGGGCAGCTTGACCGCGGCGACCGCCTTGGGTCGGGCCGCGGTGGTTTTGGCTGGCGCTCGTTTGCGGGCCACAGGTTTGCTGGGCCGCAGGGCCTGCTTGACCGCTTTGGTGCCTGCGCGAACGGCGCTGCGTGTCAGCGCCTTGAGCGAGCGCTGGATGGATCGACTGAAAATCGTGCTTCGGACTCTTCTTGCCATGGTTTTGTAATTCCTTGTTCGGGGCGTTTGTCGTCTCAGGGACGCG
>JAABQI010000161.1 GCA_011391545.1 Rhodoferax sp. | reverse complement strand
TTTACGACGCGTTTGCGGCAGATGCCTACGGCAAGGTGGAAGCCGTGTTTCATGAGGGCGCTTGCAGCGACACCATGGAGCGCAACGGCAAATACATGATGCAAAACAACTACACCACCTCGGTGCAGTTGTACCAGACCTGCCAAAAGCGCAGCGCACGCCTGCTCTACGCCTCCAGCGCCGCCACCTACGGCGGCTCTGACACCTTCAGGGAAGAACCCGCCTTCGAGGGGCCACTCAACGTCTATGGCTACTCCAAGTTGCTCTTTGACCAACGCATGCGGATCGAGTGCGGTCCGGCGTTCGAGAACGCCCTGGCTGGACTCACCCGGCAGGTGGTTGGTTTTCGCTACTTCAACGTCTATGGTCCGCGCGAGCAGCACAAGGGACGCATGGCCAGCGTTGCATTTCACCAGTTCAACCAGTTCAAGGCCGAGGGCAAGGTGAAGCTCTTTGGCGACTATGGCGGCTATGCGCCTGGCGCGCAAATGCGCGACTTCGTTTTTATTGATGACGTGGTCGCCGTCAACCTGTGGTTCTTCGACCACCCCGAAATATCGGGCATTTTCAACCTCGGCAGCGGTCGCGCCCAGCCCTTCAACGATGTGGCCAGTTCGGTGGTCAATGCCATTCGACAGATCAACGGTCAAGCGGCGCTGACGCTTGAGGCCTTGACGACCGAGGGGCTGCTTGAATACATTCCATTTCCCGATGCGCTGCGTGGCAAATACCAGTGCTACACCCAGGCCGACTTGAGTGCCTTGCGCGCAACCGGCTGCGTGCATCAGTTTGCCGACGTGAAAACCGGTGTCGCCAGCTACGTCGGATGGCTGGCACAACAGGCCGGAAACTGACGTATTTTTCACACAGTCGTAAATTTGAATTCCCAATGGCAAGCGATGCAGGCCTACACTGTTTCTGTCGGTGATCGGCTGTACCCATTCGGTCATTGACACGGGTGTTTCTTCTTTCAATTCCCAGGGAGTCAAATCATGTTAAAGAAAATTTTGGCCATCGCGGCCATGCTGTACGCTGCCGCCTGCTTCGCCGCAGTCGATATCAACAAGGCCACAGCCGCAGATCTCGACAGCATCAAGGGCGTGGGTCCCAGTCTGTCCGGCAAGATTCTTGATGAGCGCAAAAAAGGCAATTTCAAGGACTGGAACGACTTTGTCGAGCGCGTCAAGGGTATTGGCGAAAGCAACGCCGCCAAATTTTCAGCCGAAGGCATGACCGTCGACGGTATGGCTTTCAAGGGCACCGCCACAGCAGGCCCCAAAGCTGCACCAGCCAAGACGGCTGCAAGCGCCGCCAAAAAATAGAGCCTTGGCCAACCGGTAACAAGCCCGCTTTGCGGGCTTTCTTTTGTACACGCCCCGACCTCAGTATGATGCAGATCTCATGATGACTGTCTTTGCAATTTGTCTGGGTGCCTGTATTGGCGCGTTGGCTCGCTGGGGTTTGGGCTTGTGGCTTAACCCGGGTGCGCTGATTCCAATGGGGACGCTGGCCGCCAACCTGATCGGCGGCTACCTGGTCGGCGTGGCCGTTGCGGTGTTTCAGGCCATGCCGCATCTCGACCCAGCCTGGCGACTCGCCATCGTCACGGGTTTTCTCGGTGCACTGACCACGTTTTCCAGCTTTTCAGCCGAGGTGGTCGGCATGCTGGGGCAACAACGCTACTTGCTGGGTTTTGGAACTGCGGCCCTGCACCTGTTCGGCTCACTGTTGCTGACGCTGGCGGGTATCAAGACGGCAGCCTTCTTCATCACATCATCCGTCTGACCGACTAACCACCACCGCGTTGCATGTACAAATCGAACCGCTTCATGAACGCATAACGCTCCTGTTCGTTCAGGCCAGCAAAGCGAAAGCTGACCTTGAGCACCGGAATGCTGATGAGCCCGATCACCCGCGGCGGACCCACCTGCCATTTCAGGCCAAGGGCGCCCTCACCGATGCGCACGCCGGCGGAGCCAGCGTGTTGCTTCCAGTGGTGGTCGCCGATGGCTTTGGGCAGCCACATCAACCACTCGGCCTCGGTGCAGCCCATCTCTCGCTCAAAGCGTTCAGCGTAAAAATCCTGCATGTCTTGTTGAGTGTCAGCCGCCGGCAATCGGTGGCCAGATGGCCAGCACATCACCCTCCGTCAGCGTCCGGGTGGCGCGCAGTTCAGGCGCAATGTAGCTGCCATTGACCAGCACCAGATGCACCAGTTTTTCCGGCAGGCGGTGCTGCTCCACCAACTGGCCGATGGTGGTGTCGGGGGCGACGTCCAAGGCCACGACATTGGTGTATTTGGACGCGGTCGGCAGGTAGTCGGTCAGTGACGCGAAAAGTTTCAGTGTGATCTTCATGCCACAAACTTTAGCGCCTGCGCGCGTCCTCTGCACCCGACCAGTCGCCTTGTCCCTGCGCCGCAGCCAGGTAGGCTTCCATCAAAAGGGTCGGATCCTGCTTCAGGGTGGTGGCCCAGTCGCCCAACTTGATCTGGCCTTCGACCAAACCGCGCATCACACCCACATGCTCAGTCCAGCCCACGCTGTTGCAACCCACCAGCACATCATCCTTGAACTGCAAACTCAGGTGGCGGCCCTGGGCCTTGTCGGTCAGCTCAACGTGGGCGCCACCTGGCACGCCCTCCCAATCGCCAAAACTGGCCGAGATCAAGCCAAGGGTGTCGAGCACGTTGATTTGTGTGACGCCCTTCAACTGGGCCCGGGCCGCCTGCCCGCGTGCGAACGCCACCATGTTCATGCCGGCAATACGGGCTTGCTCGGCCGCGTTGGGCTGAATAGCGCTCACAATCATCTTGCCTGACACTTTGTCCAGCGCTTCGGCGCAGTCGCCTGCAGCGTAAATGCCGGGCACATTGGATTGCAGGTGTTCGTCGGTCAGCACGCCCAGCAGACAGGTGATGCCCGAATTTTCCAGGTAACCAATGGCCGGGCGCACCCCGGCGGCGCTGATGACCAGGTCGGCCTGCATGGTTGTGCCGTTGGAGAGCCTGACCGTGAGCGGCTTACCAGGCTCAATCGACTCGACCTTGGTGCTGGTAAACACTTCCACGCCTTTGGTCTCGCACCAGTCGCGGATCATGCCGCCTGCCGTAGGACCCATCATGCGCGGCACCATGCGGTCGCCCATTTCCACCACGCTCAATTTCACACCACGTGCCGCCAACGCTTCCATGATGATGCAGCCAATGAAGCCTGCACCGAGCTGCAGCACGCGGGCGCCGGGCTGGGCCAGCGTGGCAATGGCACGCGCATCGGCCAGCGTCCAGCAACGGTGCACCCCTTCAGACTTGATGCCGGGAATGGGCGGCGTCACCGGGCGCGAACCGGTGGC
>JAABQI010000160.1 GCA_011391545.1 Rhodoferax sp. | reverse complement strand
CAACTGGCGCGCGCCTTGCTGGTGGCGCAGGAGCAGATCGCCAAGGGTCACGACGTGGCGTTCATGCAGGCCAAGGTCATCACAGCACGCTTTTACGCCGACCACCTGCTGACCAAGGCACCAGGCCTGCGGGACAGCATCGTGGAGGGCGCAGCTTGTGTGACGGAGCTGGCGCTGGAGGCGTTTTAACGGCATCGCCCTGACGGGCTAAGCTTGGCAGGGCCTCTTGAGCGCCAGCAATGTTGGCAATCTCAGGCCCTTGGCCGTCGCTGGTGGGGGACAATCGCCACAAGGTCTAGAGTGACCTGTTCCATTCAGCAACTTTTCAAAAAGATCCCCCATCATGAAAACCAAAGCCGCCGTCGCCTGGAAAGCAGGGCAACCCCTGACGATTGAGACCGTGGACCTGCAAGGCCCGAAATTTGGCGAAGTGCTGGTCGAGATCAAAGCCACCGGCATCTGCCACACCGACTATTACACACTCAGCGGTGCAGACCCCGAAGGGATCTTCCCGGCCATTTTGGGCCACGAAGGCGCGGGCATCGTGGTCGATGTCGGCCCGGGCGTGACCACGCTGCAAAAGGGCGACCACGTCATTCCGCTCTACACGCCCGAGTGCCGCCAGTGCAAGTTTTGCCTGAGCCGCAAGACCAACCTGTGCCAGCTGATCCGCGGCACGCAGGGCAAGGGCCTGATGCCCGACGCCACCAGCCGCTTCAGCCTGAACGGCGAGCCGATCTTTCACTACATGGGCACCAGTACCTTCAGCAACTACACCGTGGCGCCCGAAATTTCGCTGGCCAAAATCCGCAAGGACGCGCCGTTTGACAAGGTCTGCTACATCGGCTGCGGCGTCACCACCGGTATCGGTGCCGTCATCTTCACCGCCAAGGTGGAAGCGGGCGCCAACGTGGTGGTGTTTGGCCTGGGCGGCATCGGCCTGAACGTGATCCAGGGCGCCAAGATGGTCGGCGCCGACAAGATCATTGGCGTGGACATCAACCCGGCCCGCCAGGCCATGGCGCGCAAATTCGGCATGACGCACTTCATCAACCCCAAGGAAGTCGAGAGCGTGGTCGACGCCGTGGTGCAGCTCACCGACGGCGGCGCCGACTACAGCTTTGAATGCATCGGCAACACCCAGGTGATGCGCCAGGCACTGGAATGCACGCACAAGGGCTGGGGACGCAGCATCATCATCGGCGTGGCTGAAGCCGGCGCCGAGATTTCCACGCGCCCGTTCCAGCTCGTCACGGGTCGCAAGTGGGAAGGCTCGGCCTTTGGCGGCGCGCGTGGGCGCACCGACGTGCCGAAAATCGTGGACTGGTACATGGAGGGCAAGATCAACATCGACGACCTCATCACCCACACCATGCCGCTGGAAGACATCAACAAGGGCTTTGAATTGATGAAAAGCGGCGAATCCATCCGCGGTGTCGTGATCTTTTGATGAACCCCGTGAACCTGACCCTGCTGAGCGAGCACGCCTGCTTTGACGGCGTGCAGCGCTTCTACCAGCACGATTCCCGCGAGATCGGCCTGCCCATGCGGTTCTCTGTTTACCTGCCGCCGCAAGCCGCCAGTGGCCCCGTGCCGGCCGTGCTGTACCTGGCGGGGCTGACCTGTAATGAGGAGACCTTCATGGTCAAGGCCGGAGCCCAGGCTCGGGCAGCCGAATTGGGCCTGGCCTTGGTTGCGCCCGATACCAGCCCGCGCGGTGCCGGTGTGGCGGGCGAGGCCGAGAGTTGGGACTTTGGTGTGGGCGCCGGGTTTTACCTGGATGCCACCCAGGCGCCCTGGGCCACGCATTACCGGATGGAGAGCTACATCGTCGCCGAGTTGCTGCCGCTGCTCGCCAAAGCCTTGCCGCTGGATGGCGAACGCTTCGGTATTTTTGGCCATTCCATGGGCGGCCACGGCGCGCTCACGCTGGCGCTGCGCCACCCCGGGCTGTTCAAGTCCTTGTCGGCATTCGCCCCCATTTGCGCGCCCACCCAATGTGCGTGGGGCTGCAAGGCGTTCACCGGCTATCTCGGGGCAGAGGAGTCAAGCTGGCAGCGCCACGACGCCAGCGTGTTGATGCGCCAGAGCGCGGGTGTGCCTTATCCGGACGGGATATTGATTGACCAGGGCCTGAGCGACAAATTCCTGGCCGACCAGTTGAACCCGGCGCTCTTTGAGGCGGCGTGCAGCGCGGTCGGTCAGCCGTTGACGCTACGCCGCCAGGCGCTCTACGACCACGGCTACTACTTCATTGCCACGTTCATGCGCGACCATCTGGCTCACCACGCCGAAGCGCTGGCGGGCCACGCCTGAGTCGCTGAGCGAGGGCGCCAATTGCGCACCGCTCTTTCAGGTTGCACCAGTGCGGCACAGGCGGCTTCTGGCGCGGGGAGTTGTTATGAAAGCTCAAAAACCAGCGTCTGCGCCTGCCCCGGCTGCCACGGTGGGTGCTTGGACATGACACTTTGAAACAGCGACGAGGCCTCGAAGTCGGCCAGCCAGGCCTGCACATTGGGCCAGGGCTGGCCTGCAAACCAGGGGCTGTCCGTGTGCGCGAATTGACGCACAAAGGGCGCGATGGCGGCATCTGCCAAGCCCCAATGGGCCCCTGACAAGTACCGGTCACGTGTCAGGCGTTGTTCCAGGTCGACGATAAACCCGGCGCCACTGAAGCGGGGTGCGCCAGGTTCGGCAAGGTCAAACCGGTTTGGGTACTTGTAGCGGTCCAGTTGCGGCTTGAACTCGTCGTCACAGCGACTGATCAAATGCATGGCATCGGCCAGACCGCTTTGCGCAGGCAACCACTGCAAGGGGTCGTGGCGCTGCAGCGCCCACAGCATGATGTCGAGGCTTTCCTCCAGCACGCACCCGGAAGTGTCGATCAGCACCGGCACCGTGGCTTTGGCCGACGCCTGCCGCAGTTCATCCGGTTTTCGGCCCAGAACCACCTCGCGCAATTCGCAGATTTGATGGCCGACCGCCAGCGCCAGGCGGGCGCGCATGGCGTAGGGGCAGCGGCGAAACGAGTACAGAATCGGGTAACTTATTTGGATGCCCCAACCCAGTCCAGTCCGCGCGCCTTGGCCAGGTCCCACTGGCGCTTGCGTTCGCGGGCACCCGACTTTTGGGATTCGCTGGTGATCGCATGGCAGCGTGCACAGCTGACGCCGTCCTCGAACAGGGGCGACTGTTTGTCAGCCTCGCTGATCGGCATGCGGCAAGCCCGGCACAGTCCGTATTCACCAACTTCGAGACCGTGACCGACCGACACACGCTCGTCAAAGACGAAGCACGCCCCCTGCCACAGGCTCTGCTCTGGCGGCACGGTCTCCAGGTACTTCAAAATGCCGCCTTCCAGGTGGTAGACCTCCTCGAAGCCCTGGGCGC
>JAABQI010000159.1 GCA_011391545.1 Rhodoferax sp. | reverse complement strand
CGGAGCAGATTGCCGGGTGGCTGAAGCACATTTATCCAGACGATACGAGCAGTCAAGTGTCACACGAGACAATCTATCGCAGCCTCTTCATACAGGCCCGTGGCGCCCTGAAGAAGGAGTTGCTGGCGCATTTGCGGCGTACACGAGTCATGCGCCGTTCGCGTCATCACACCCAGAAGACGGACAATCACGGCAGAATCATTGACACGGTGTCGATCAGTGAGCGTCCGGCCACGGTTGAAGATCGGGCAGTACCGGGCCACTGGGAAGGTGATCTACTATGCGGCAGCAAGAGCAGCCAGATTGCGACTCTCGTCGAACGTCAGTCACGCTACGTGATGTTGGTGAAGCTCACCGCTAAAGATACGGAGACGGTAACCAACGCGCTGATCAAAAACGCTCGCAAGTTACCGCAGGAGCTCTATAAGTCACTGACCTGGGATCGAGGGAAAGAGATGGCCGCCCACAAGCGCTTCACCTTGGCGACCGACATCAAAGTCTACTTCTGTGATCCTCACCAACCTTGGCAGCGTGGTACGAATGAGAATACGAACGGGCTATTGCGGCAGTATTTCCCCAAGGGCATCGACCTTTCGGCCTACTCGCAAGCCAAGCTTAACGCCGTAGCTCGGAAATTGAATGAGCGTCCAAGGAAAACACTAAATTACGAAACACCCGCCGAAAGATTTCACCAATCCGTTGCATCCACCGGTTGAATCCGCAGGCCATTGCGGTCATTGGGATGCCGCCCGCGGTACGTCAGCAATGTGGCCAGTTGCGGACGGTGGCGGTGCCAGACTGCTGAACGTCAGCTTCCATCACCGTCGAACTCACACTTACGACCCATTTCGGTCATTCAGGCTGACTCACCGAATGACCGGTGTCCGTCCTGGAAGTGTCTATAAAACAACGGGCCTAAGGCGGGTGCAGGGGCTACTATTTTTTTGGGTCCTTGCGAGCGTATGCTTTTTTGCATAACTGCTGGCGCCACACCTGAGTGCCAATCCGGATAGCGAACATGAGTAGAAAAAAGCGCAGCAGAACCACAGTAGAGCCGCCTGCCCAGATGGGCGGAAAAGGCGCTGCCACACACGCCACACCCGTTATTTCCCACCGGGGGCTGCCTGTCATGGTCGCACTAGTGCTGGTTGCCGCAGTCGTTGCGCTGCTCAGCCTGTGGTGGACCTCGCGCCCGTCGGCGCGCCAGACTGAAAGTCCTACGACGACGACCGGCCTGCAACTGAGCGCTGCGGCAGCCCGCAATTACTACGTGGGCCGCGCAGCTTGCGCCACCTGCCATGCCAAAGAAGACCAGATGTGGCAAGGCTCCCATCACGATCTCGCGATGCAGGAAGTGAATGCCTCAACGGTGCTCGGTGACTTTGCCGACCGGAAAATCGCGTACAACGGCATCGAATCGAGGTTCTTCCAGCGCGGCGGCCAGTTCTTCGTCAACACCGACGGTCCGGACGGCAAGCTTGCCGACTATGCAATCAAATACACCTTCGGCGTCTGGCCGCTTCAGCAGTACTTGATCGAGTTTCCGGGGGGGCGGCTACAGGCCCTGTCCATCGCCTGGGATGCGCGTTCCAAGGACGAGGGCGGCCAGCGCTGGTTTCACCTTTACCCGCATGAGCGCATCGACCATAAGGACTCCTTGCACTGGACCGGTCAGTACCAAAACTGGAATCTGCAATGCGCTGCATGCCACTCGACCAACCTGAAAAAAGGGTACGAGCCGGCCAACAACATCTACAAGACGAGCTTCAGTGAATTGAATGTCTCCTGCGAGGCCTGCCACGGGCCGGGCTCGGGCCACGTCGACTGGGCGTCCCGGGCCAAGGCGCCCTATCGATCCGGCGATGACAAGGGGCTTGCGGTTCTGTTGCACAGCCGCTGGAGCGAAGCGTGGAAGTTTCCCGATGCGGGCGCGAAATATGCACAGCGTGACCAGCCCGCCGATTCCGCCCTGATGAATACCTGCGCGGCCTGCCATGCACGGCGTTCGACGCTGGTCGAAGCCGGCAAGCCGGGGGCGCCGCTTGCCGACTCGCATCGCCTGGCCCCGCTCACCCAGCCGCTCTATCACGCCGATGGCCAACAGCGCGATGAGGTCTTTGTGTGGGGCTCGTTCGTGCAGAGCCGCATGTACCAGAAGGGGGTCACCTGCATGGACTGCCACGATGCGCATACGTCCAGGCTGCGTGCAGAAGGCAATGCCTTGTGTTTGCGCTGCCACAGTGCCGCCAGTTTTGATTCCCCGCAGCACCATTTCCACAAGCCCGGCGCTGCAGGCGCGCAGTGCGTCGGATGCCACATGCCCGAGCAAAACTACATGGTGGTCGACGCCCGTCGTGACCACAGCATACGGGTGCCCCGCCCGGACCTGTCAGCGAAGCTTGGCAGTCCGAACGCCTGCACCCTGTGCCATACGGGCAAGAATCCCGGGTGGGCCGCGGCCGTCATGGACAAGTGGTATGGCAAAGCCTGGCGCGAGCGGCCCCACTATGGAACGGCGCTGCACGCCGGTGTGACGCAAGGCGTAAAAGCCGTGCCCGCACTGCTGCACCTCGCGCAGGACCAAGCGACACCGGCGCTGGTACGTGCCACCGCTGCGACCCTGCTGCAACCCTACATGCGCCCGGATCTGCTGGTGGCTGCCCAGGCGTTGCTGCTGGACAGCGACCCCGAAGTACGCATCGCCGCATTGGGGCTCATCGAGCCCGCCGATCCGGTCAATCGGGTGCAGGCGGCCGCGCCACTGCTCGAAGATCCGGTGCGCGGGGTGCGCGTCGAGGCGGCACGCATCCTCGCCGACATCCCGGATAGCCAGTTCCCGGCGGCGAAGCGCAGTGCGCGCGCGTCGGCATTGAACGCGTACCTCGCGGCCTTGCGGCAGGACGCCGACAGGCCAACGGCCACTGTGAACCTCGGCAATCTGTATCTGCGTCAGGGCCACGTCGAGGAGGCCATTGCTGCGTATGAACGCGCGCTGATGCTCGATATGCAGCTCGCAGGGACGTATGTGAACCTCGCCGACGCCTACCGTGTGCAGGGTCACGATGACAAGGGGGGGCAGGTATTGCGTCGCGGCTTGGCGCTGCTGCCGCACGCCGCGGATTTGCACCATGCGCTGGGACTGCTGCTGGTGCGCAAGGGTGACAAGGCTGCGGCAGTCTCGGCGCTGGAACAGGCGGCACGGCGCGCGCCGGACAATGCCCGCTATGCCTATGTCTATGCCGTGGCGCTGCATTCGACGGGCCACCCCGGCAAGGCCCTGGCCGTTTTGCATGATGCCGACATCCGCCATCCGAACACGCCGGACATTCTCGGCACGCTGGTCTCCCTCTACCGCGAAGCGGGCGACACCCCGGCTGCGCTGAACTATGCCCGGAAGCTCGCCGCGGCGATGCCGGACGACCCGGAGATACAGCGGCTTCTGGCCGAGCTGGGCG
>JAABQI010000169.1 GCA_011391545.1 Rhodoferax sp. | reverse complement strand
ACCAGCCGCTGGAGCAAGCCTTTGTCATCACCCGGCATGGTCAAAACAACACGGCTGCCAGGGCATTTGCCCAGTTCATCGGCACGCCCGAGGCGCGCCAGGTGATGCAGCGCTATGGCTTTGGCACCGGCACCGAGGCCAGGCCGTGAATTTCTCCGGCATGACCCCGGGTGAATGGCAGGCGATCTGGCTGACCGCCAAGCTGGCCGGACTGACCACGCTGATCCTGTTGCTGCTGTCGACGCCATTGGCCTGGTGGCTGGCGCACAGCCGCAGCCGGCTGGTCAACAGCGTGGCGGCGCTGGTGGCGCTGCCGCTGGTGTTGCCCCCGACCGTGATTGGTTTCTATCTGCTGATCGTTCTCGGGCCGCAAGGCGCGGTGGGCGGCGCGCTTGAGCAACTGGGTTTGCAACACCTGGCTTTCAGCTTTTGGGGCATTCTGGTGGGCTCGGTGATTTACTCGCTGCCCTTTGCGGTGCAACCCTTGCGCGATGCCTTTGCGGCCATTGACAGCCGCCTGCTCGACGCTGCCGCCACGCTGCGCGCCAGCGCGCTGGACCGCTTTTTCAGCGTGGTGCTGCCACTGTCGCGTAGCGGCATCCTGACTGCCGTGGTGATCACCTTTGCCCATACCGTGGGCGAGTTTGGTGTGATTGCCATGCTCGGCGGCAGTATTCCGGGCGAGACGCGGGTGGTGTCGATCGCCATTTACGACCACACCCAGGCGCTGGAGTACGGCGCAGCCCACCGGCTCTCGGCCGTGTTGCTGGGTTTTTCGTTCGTCACGCTGCTGCTGTTTTACGCCATCAACCAGCGCGTGATGAGCCCGCTCAAACCCGCCAAGCCGCATTGAACCCGCCCATGATTGAAGGCAACCTCACCCTGAAGAAGGGCAATTTTGAACTCGTCAGCGGCGCTTTTACCTTCCCGGCGCAAGGTGTCAGCGTGCTGTTTGGCCGCTCCGGTTCAGGTAAAAGCACCCTGTTGCGGGCGATCACCGGGCTTGACGCCGACACGCGCGGCCAGCTCACTTTCAAGGGCGAGACCTGGCAAAACCAGGCCTGGCGCCTGCCCACCCCCCAGCGCGATATTGGTTTTGTGTTTCAGGAGGCCGCCCTGTTTCCGCACTTGAGTGTGCGCGGCAACCTCAACTACGCATTGCAACGCGCACCGGCAGCGCCTGCTGATACCTTGACGAAAACAGCCGCCCGCCTGGGCATCGACGCGTTGCTTGACCAGACGGTGACGACGCTGTCGGGCGGCGAGCGCCAGCGCGTCGCCATCGCGCGGGCGTTGCTGTCGCAGCCCCGGCTGTTGTGCATGGACGAGCCTTTGAGCGCACTCGACTGGCGTGCCAAGGCCGAGTTGCTGGCGCTGATTGACGGGCTGGCGCAAGAAACCGGCCTGCCGGTGCTGTACATCACCCACGCTCCGCTCGAAGTCGAACGCCTGGCCAGCCGCGTGATCTTCATGGCCGACGGCCGCATCGAGCGCATCGAGACGCTGCGGGATGCCCTGGCGCGACCCGACTCGCCCCTGTTTGATGAAGAAGGCCCGGTCAGTGTGCTGCAGGGCAGCCTGCAGACCACTGACGCGCACGGCCTGACCGCGTTTGGTAACGAGACTTTGCAACTGCGCTTGAGCCTGCCGCCCGGCGCCAATCCGTCCGCTTCGCGCCTGCGCGTGCTGGCGCGCAACGTGAGCCTTGCCACGGTGCAACCCCAGGGTATCAGCATTTTGAACCAGTTGCCCATCACCATCGCAGCCCTTCACCCGGGTGCACAGGGCCGCTTTACCGTCGTCTGTCGTCTTGCCGACGGCCAGCAGTTGCTCGCGGAAATCACCGCCTACTCCTGCCAGGCGCTGGCGCTTGCGCCGGGCATGCAGGCGTTTGCCCTGATCAAGTCGGTGGCGCTGATGGAGTGACAGGGCATGACCTTGACGCGCTGCTAAAAAATGGAATAGCGTCCAAAAATTTTTTCATGGCGCATAGATGTAAGCAACTGATCTTGCGATAAGCGCTAGGATGACGCCATGTGGTCCAACCCGTTGCCGCGCAATTCTCTCAAGACCCGGTTCACCCTGTTCACGCTGGCCTTGTTTGTGCTGGGCCTGTGGATCCTGTCCTGGTTTGCCACCCTGCAACTTCGCAAAGACATGCAGTGGCAAATGAGCCTGCACCAGAGCGCTGCCCTGAATTTGTTGGCCAACGGCATTCACCAGGGGCTGACAGAACGCCTGGAAGCCCTTGAAAAAACAGCGCAACACCTCACGACCGAGCTGCTGACCGATCACGCAGCCCTGCAAGCCGAACTCAAGCAACATGTGGTTCTGGCGGGATTGTTCAACGGGGATTTGCTGGTGCACGACCAGCAAGGCACAGCCATCGCCGAGAGCAACTATGTTCCCGGCCGGCTCGGCGGCAACTATCTGGACCGGGATCACATCAACATAGCGCTTCAACACAAGCAGTCCGCCATCGGACAGGTCATGACCGGCAGCGTTTCGAAGCAATCCGGCATTGGCATGTCAGTCCCCATCCGCAATGCGCAGGGCCAGGCGGTCGGGGTCCTGACGGGCTATCTCGATCTGGACAAGGCCAATTTCCTCAACATCATCAGCCAGCAGAGCTATGGCGCCACCGGTGGCTACCTGCTGATCGAACCGCGCCAGCGGCGCGTCATCACTTCTACCGACTCAAGGCGCATTCTGGAGCAACTGCCTGCGCCCGGCATCAACCCCGACATCGACGATTTTCTGGCGGGGTTGAAAGGCACACGCATCATGCGCAACCCGCATGGTGTCGAAATTATGGCCACGGTTGCCGCTTTGGACACCGTCGGCTGGGTGTTGGCGGTGACGCAGCCCACCGACGAAGCCTTTGCGCCGATTCGCGCCATGCAGCGGCGCATGCTGCTGGCCACCCTGCTGCTCACGCTGCTGGCCGGGGGCCTCACCTGGTGGATGCAGCACCGCCAACTCGCCCCCATTGTTGAGACTATCCAGGCGCTGGACGAAAACGCCCGGACGGGAAAAACACTGGCACCCTTGAAGGTGAAGCAGCACGACGAAATTGGCCAGTTGATCAAGAGCTTCAACACCCTGCTGGATTCCCTGTCCCGGGAAAAAAACGCCCTGGCCGCTCAGAAGACCATGCTGGACCGAGCCGAGGCGGTCGCGCACCTGGGCAGTTGGGAGTGGGACCTGACCACCGACCAGGTCATTTGGTCAGACGAATTGTTTCACCTCTTTCAGCTTGAGCCCACCGACACGTCCCCACCGCTTGCCGAGCAAAGAAAATACTTCAGTGCAAGTGATCTTCAACGTTTGGAGCAGACCGTCAACACCGTCAAAAATGAGCACATCCCCTGCTCAGTCGAAGTCAAGCTGCTTCGCCCGGACGGCACGAGCCGTGACTGCCTCGTGCGCTACCACATCGCGCTCGACGCCAACCAGCAGGGTGTCAGACTCTATGGCTCGTTCCAGGATGTGACCGAACTCAAACACGCGCAACTCAAGCAGGAGCTGGCTGCCAAGGTGTTCAGCAATGCCTTCGAGGGCATCACCATCACCGACACCGATGGCACCATCCTGGACGTGAACAACACCTTTACCCATATCACCGGCTTCAGCCGCGAAGAAGTGGTCGGCCAGAACCCGCGCCTGCTGAAGTCCGGGCGGCAGGACCCGGCGTTTTATGAGACCATGTGGCACCACCTGGTCACCGCCGGCCACTGGAGCGGCGAAATCTGGAACCGCCGGAAAAATGGCGAGGTCTATCCCGTGCTGCTCAACATCAGCGCGATCAGGGACGCGCAAGGCCTGACGTGCCAGTATGTCGGGCTGTTCTCTGACATCACGATCCGCAAGGCCATGGAAGCCCAAGTGCAGCAACTGGCCTTTTTTGACCCCCTCACCGCACTGCCCAACCGCCGCTTGTTATTGGACCGTGTCAGCCAGACCCTGCTGACCAACAAGCGCAGCCGGCGCTTTGGTGCCATCATGTTCCTGGATCTGGACAACTTCAAACCACTCAACGACAGCCACGGCCACGCCCTGGGCGACCAGCTGCTGGTTGAAGTGGCGAGCCGATTGCGCGCCTGCGTGCGCGAAATGGACACCGTGGCACGTCTTGGCGGCGACGAGTTTGTGGTGATGCTCAGCGAGCTCGACGCAGAGGCCGGGACATCGGCCGCGCGTGCCGGCGCCATCGCAGAAAAAATCCGTTTGAGCCTGGCCGCACCCTATGTGCTGGCAGCCACCCCCGACGCAGCGGGGCAACCCGGCCACACGGTGCAACACCATTGCAGCAGCAGCATCGGCGTGGTGTTGATGGCGCCCGACAGCAGCGATATCGATCGCCTGCTGCAACAGGCCGACGCCGCCATGTACCAGGCCAAGGAGCAGGGACGCAACCGGGTGGTGTTCGGCCAGTAAAGATCAGGATTCATCCGGCTCCAGCCACTTGCGGGTGTGGGGCGGCTGGTAGCTGGCAAACCGATCCAGCAGCGCCTGGGGCTGTTGCTCGACGATCAACAGGGCGCGGTGCGGGGCTTTTAGAAACTCCTCATCGGTGGCGTGATCAAGAAAGGCAGTCAGCGCATCAAAATAGCCCGCCACATTCAGCAAGCCACAAGGTTTGGCGTGGATGCCGAGCTGGGCCCAGGTCCAGATTTCAAAAATTTCCTCAAACGTACCAATGCCACCCGGCAGGGCGATGAAGCCGTCCGAGAGTTCAGCCATCATGGTTTTGCGCTCGTGCATGGATTGCGTCACGTGGAGCTCGGTCAAATGCCGGTGCACCACTTCCTTGCGCGCCAGGCCTTTCGGGATCACGCCCACGGCGCGGCCGCCGAGTTGCAGCACGGTGTCGGCGACCAGTCCCATGAGCCCAATGCTGGCTCCGCCATACACCAGCCCCAGGTCGCGCGCCACCAGCGCCTTACCCAGCGCGCGCGCCGCATCGGCATAGGCGTCGAGCCGGCCCGGGCTGGAGCCGCAATAAACGCAAACAGCTTTCATGCCACGCGCTTGAGCACCTCGGCCACACAGCGTTCGATGCCGGTCCAGACATCGCTCAGGCGCGCATCGTCAAACATATAGGCTGGCGTGGTGACGAGCTTGTGCGCCTCGTCAATCACGATTTCTGTGGCATTGGGTGTGCTCTGGTTGGTCTGGCCGAGTTGCCCCAGCGCCGCAGCGCAACCGGCGTCGTTGCCGAGCGTGAGCGTCGCGCTGTCATGGGTCTGGTGCAGCGCCAATGCCACCAAAGCCGGGGCAATGCAAATCGCGCCCACCGGTTTTTTGGCGTCAAAAAAACCGCGCACGAACGCCGCCACATCCGGGCGCACCTCGGCGTCGGCGCCCTTGAAAGCAAAGCTGCAATGGTTCTTGGCCACACCATAACCACCCGGCATCACCAGCGCGTCATAGTCGGCCACCTTGGCCTGCGCCAGGTCCAGGCATTGGCCCAGGCGGGCGATGCGGCTGGATTCCTCCAGGATATTTCGACTGGCACCTGCTACCGGTTCACCGGTGACGTGGTTGACCACATGAAACTGCGGTGCGTTGGGCGCGATGCACTGCACTGTGGCGCCATGCTGGTCGAGCGCGAGCAGGGCCAGCACCGACTCGCGCACTTCGGCGCCATCGAGGTGGCCACAGCCTGCGAGCAAGACAGCAACTTTGGGGGATTTTTGAGCAAGTGTCATGAAGGTCTCCGGTAGTGTTGCGGAATTATCCCGCGCCCAGCTGGCACCCTGCAAGCGGGCCCTGGACATGCGCCCACTCAAAGTGCTGCTGGCACAATGGCGACCGGCAGCAGTGCGCAAACTGCCGCAGCACGGTACACCCCGATCACCCCTTTTTTTCAGCCTTTCAACTTCATCATGCCCGCCAGTTCTGAACCAACGAAAGCCGCGCAAAATCCCCTCGCCCCGCCCAGCCCGCGCATTTCCGTGCTGTCGCTGTCGGTGCCGGTGGCCATGGGCTATGTGCCGCTGGGCATGGTGTTTGGCTTTTTGTTTGTGCAGGCGGGGGCGCCCTGGTGGCTGGCGCTCACGGCCAGCGTGCTGGTTTTTGCCGGTGCCTCGCAGTTCATGATGGTGCCGATGCTGGCCGCAGGCCTGCCGCTGGCCACCATCGCGCTGGCCACGCTGGTGGTCAACTTGCGCCATGTGTTTTATGGCCTGTCGCTGCTCGACAAGCTGCCTGCAAAACCTTTGGCGCGCTGGTATCTGGTGTTTGCCCTGACCGATGAAACCTATTCGGTGCTCACCACGCTGCCCGCCGGCACCAGCACGCGTCAGATGGTGACCGTGGCCTTGCTCAACCAGCTCTGGTGGGTGCTGGGCACGCTGCTGGGTGCGGTGATTGGCGCGCAAGCGCAAATTGGCCTGGTGGGGCTGGACTTTGCGCTGGCGGCGCTGTTTGCCGTGCTGGCAGTGGAGCAGTGGCGCAGCGCCGATTCGGCTGCGCCGCTTTGGGTGGCCGTGACCAGCTATGCCATCGCCTGGGCGCTGATGCCGCAACAGGCCTTGCTGCTCGCCATCGCCCTGAGCGTGCTGGCCGGGCTGTTCTGGCCCGCAACCAGAGCCCAAAAGGCGACGCCATGATCGACACGCGCTACGCGATCGGCGTGATCGCGGCCATGGCGCTGGTCACCTTCGGGCTGCGCGCCCTGCCCTTTCTGGCGGCGCGCTTTTTACAAAGCCACCCGCTGGTGCAACGGCTGGGGCGCTTTTTGCCGCTGGCCATCATGACGTTGCTGCTGTTGCACACCCTGGTGGGCAGCGCCCAAGTCAACCCTTCCGGCCCGTGGGCCGAGTTGGCGGCAGTGGCCACGGTGGTGGCACTGCAATGGTGGCGCCGGCAGCCGCTGTTGAGCATTTTGGCGGGAACCGCGTTGTATGTGGTGCTGCGCAACTGGGGCCAGTAAAGGCCGCGTTACAAAATTCACTTCACTGCATTCGGAAAAAACAGTTGCTCGCCGTTAATCTTGTAGCTGGCAATCACGCCCTGACCAGCCGGTGACACCACCCAATCGACAAATTTCTGACCCTCAGCCGCCTTGACATGCGGATGCTTGGCCGGGTTGACCAGCATCACGCCGTATTGGTTGAACAGGCGCTTGTCGCCTTCCACCAGGACGATCAAATCGCCCCGGTTCTTGAAGCTGACCCAGGTGCCGCGGTCGCTCAGCACATAGGCTCCTGAGCTGGAGGCCATGTTCAGCGCCGGGCCCATGCCGCAGCCGCAGGCCTTGTAGCCGCTGCCGTGCTTGTTGGCCAGGTCCGCCATCTTCCAAAAGCGCAACTCGGCAGCGTGGGTGCCGCTCTTGTCGCCGCGCGAGATGAACGGGCCATTGGCTGCCGAAATCTTTTGGAGTGCCTCCACCACGTCATTGCCTTTGACCTTGAGCGGGTCGCTGGCTGGGCCGATAACCACAAAATCGTTGTACATGACCTCGATGCGCTTGACGGCAAATCCCTCGGCCACCACTTTTTCTTCGGCCACCTTGTCGTGCACAAACAGCACGTCGGCGTCGCCTCGGCGGCCCATGTCAATCGCCTGGCCGGTGCCCAAAGCCACCACCTTCACGTCGATGCCGCTGGCCTTTTTGAACTCGGGCAGCAGCACGGAGAACAGGCCTGATTGCTCGGTCGAGGTGGTCGAGGCCACCACGATCGACTGCGCCTGCACGCTCAGCGAAACCCCCAGACAGGCGACGGTGATGGCCGCTGCCTGCACCCATGTCACGGTTTTCATACAAGTTCTCCTTTGACAAAAAAATGGGCCGCCGGGTACTGCTGCTGCAGCAAGGGCCCGCTAAAAAAATCAGCCACGGGCAAATCGGCCAGCACGCGGCCGTGCTCCAGGTAAATCACCCGGCTCGCCAGCCGCTTGACCTGGCCCAGGTTGTGGCTGGCAAAAACAAGCGTCATGGCCTCGGGGCCGCTGGCAAAGGCCTCAATCAGCGACTCCACTTCACGCTTGGCGTGCGGGTCCAGGCTGGCGGTGGGCTCGTCGAGCAGCAGCACCCGCGGTTGCAAGGCCCAGGCCCGCGCCATCGCCACGCGCTGCTGCTGGCCGCCCGAGAGTTGGCGCGCGTTGCGCTGCGCCAGGTCCGTCAAGCCCACTTTGGCCAGAGCCGCCAATGCCTGCCCCTTGGCCTGGCCCCAGGCGGTGCCTTGCAGCCACAGCCCCAGGGCAATGTTGGCCTGCACCGACAGGCGCATCAGGTGCGGCTTTTGAAACAGCATGGCCTGGCGGAGCGCCGGGTCGGACTCAAACCGCCCAGCCGTCGATGGCAGCAGGCCATGCAGCAAACGCAGCAAGGTGCTTTTGCCGCAACCGTTGGCGCCTACCAGCGCCACCCGTTCACCTGGGTGAATCTGCAAACTGACCTCGGACAAGGCCCGCACCGACCGCGCCGGATGACCAAAATGCACGCTGGCCGCATGCAAGGCAAATACAGGCTGCCTCAAGGAGGGTCTGACGACGGGAAGGTCATAGGATGGCGCCAAATCCTGGTCCATCAAGTTTGCTGGCTTCAAACCGAAACCCCCAAAGGCAGACCGGGAGCGACACCGCTTTCCTGGTATTCACGCCAACGCCGCACCGCGGCGATCAGCAGGTTGAGCAGCAGCACCACGCTGAGCAAAATCAACCCCAGGCCCAGCGCCAGCGGCAGGTCGCCCTTGCTGGTTTCCAGGGCGATGGCCGTCGTCATGACGCGGGTAAAGCCGTCGATGTTGCCGCCCACGATCATCACCGCGCCCACTTCCGAGATGGCTCTACCAAACGAGGCAATCAGCACCGTGAGCAGGGCATAGCGCTCGTCCCAGGCCAGCAGCAGGCTGCGCACCAGCGGCCGGGCACCCAGCGACTGCAATTGCTCGCCGTGCAAATTCTGCGCATCTTCCACCGCCTGGCGCGTCAAGGCCGTGACCACCGGCAGCACCAGCACCGCCTGCGCAATCACCATGGCCTTGAAACTGAACAACCAGCCCAAAAAGCCCAGCGGACCGGTACGCGACAGCAGCAGGTAAACCACCAGGCCCACCACCACCGAGGGCACGGCCAAAAACGTGTTGAGCAGCGTCAGCACGGCACCCCGCCCGGCAAAACGCGCCACCCCCAGCCAAGCGCCCAGCACCAGCCCCAGGCTGCAGGCCAGCGCGCAGGCGGTGGCGCTCACAGCCAGCGAGCGGCCCACAATCGTGAGCAGCTCGGCGTCCATGGAAATGATGAGTTGCAGCGCGGTCGAGGCGCTCTCAGATAAGGTGGTCATAGATTGAAATAGTGCGGGACAGACCGCAGTGACACCAAGTGCACAAGCGCTGTCCTCAACTGATTGCGTTATCCTAGCCACCGATCGAAAACCTGGCGATATGAACCACCGTGCATAGGCTTCAACTCAACTACACCCTGTCCAACGACAGCAGCCCGGCGCTGGTGCGCAACCCCCTGATCGACTTGCTGCAAGCGGTCAGCAGCCAGGGCTCGATTTCTGGCGGCGCGCGCGCGCTGGGCCTGAGCTACCGCCACGTCTGGGGTGAGCTCAAACGCTGGGAAAACGAACTCGGCAATGAGCTGGTGATCTGGGAAAAAGGTCAATCTGCGCTGCTGACCGAGTTCGGCAACAAGCTGATGTGGGCCGAGCGCCAGGCGCAGGCCCGGCTGGCGCCGCAAATCGAGGCCTTGCGCGCCGAGCTGGAGCGCAGCTACGCGCTGGCCTTTGACGACAGCGTGCATGTGGTCACGCTTTACGCCAGCCATGACGACGCCCTGTCAGCCCTGCGTGAGCACGCCCTGCAAGGCATTGCGCTGAAGCTTGGGCATGAGCCCGTCCGGCTGCACCTGGACATCCGCTTCACCGGCAGCGTCGATGCCATCCGCGCCCTGAACGAGGGCCGATGTGTGATGGCCGGTTTTCACACCCTGATGGCTACCGGACCGCTGACCAAGCGCAGCTACAAGCCGCTGCTGCAACCGGGCCAGCACAAGATCATCGGTTTTGCCCGGCGCACCCAGGGTTTGATGGTGGCCCGGGGCAACCCGCTTGGCTTGCACAGCTTGCAGGACGTGGTGCGCCGTCGTTCCCGCTTTGCCAACCGCACGCTCGGCAGTGGCACGCGCGTCGTGCTCGATGAGTTGCTGGCGCAGTCCGGCCTGCCGGCCAGCGAGGTGAATGGCTATGGGCGCACCGAGCCGTCACATGCCGCGGTGGGGCAAGCGGTGGCTGCTGGCCAGTGCGACGCAGGACTCGGCATCGCCGCCGCAGCGCATCAGGCGGGGCTGAATTTTGTGCCGCTGGCGATGGAGCACTACCACCTGGTGTGCCTCAAGTCAGCCCTCGTCCAGCCAGGCATCCTGGCCTTGCTGAAACTGCTGCAAACCCGGGCCTGGCAAGACAAAATGGCCGCCATTCCCGGCTACACGGTCCAGGACAGTGGCCAGGTGCTGTCGATGCGCAAAGTCTTGCCATGGTGGAATTACCGGCGCCACAAAGCACCAGCGTAGATTTGGCGTCCCCCGGCCATCAAGATCGGGGAAGCGCCAAAACCTTCACCTCAAGCACTAAAATTGCCAGCCTCAGCTTGCAAGCATTCAACACGATGGAAGCACCATGACCCCATTTCTCGCGCTGTCCAGGCTGATCGACAAAATCACCACCTGGATCGGCAAAATCACCATGTGGCTGATCCTGGCCACCACCCTGATCAGCGCCGGCAACGCCATCGTGCGCAAAATATTCAACGTCAGCTCCAACGGCCTGCTGGAAATCCAGTGGTACCTCTTTGCCGCCGTCTTCATGATGGGCGCCGGCTACGGCTTCCTGAAGAACTCGCATGTGCGCATTGACTTCATCGCTGCAAAACTGTCCGCGCGAACGCGCAACTGGATCGACGTGGTCGGCATCATCGCCGTGCTGCTGCCGTTCTGCCTGCTCAGTATTGCGCTGAGCTGGCCGCTGTTCACCAATGCGCTGACGACCGGCGAAATGTCGCCCAACCCGGGCGGCCTGATCCGCTGGCCCGCATACGCCCTGATCCCGCTGGGCTTTGCGCTGCTGGCTTTGCAGGCACTGTCAGAGTTGATCAAGCGCATTGCTTTCCTGGGGGGCCAGGGGCCCGACGCGTTGTCGCATGAGGCCACTAAATCCGATCAGGAAAAGCACCTGGAAGAAATCGAGGCCATCGTTGCGCGCAAACTGGCCGAGGGGAAATAAATGCAGACCACTTTCCTGGCTCAGCAGTTTGTGCCGCTCATGTTCTGCGGGTTGTTGGCCTTTTTGCTGACGGGTTTTCCCGTCGCTTTCGCCCTGGCCGCAACCGGTCTGGGCTTTGGCTTGATCGGCATGGAGGCCGGCATCTTTCCGGCGTCGCTGCTTCAGGCATTGCCGCTTCGCATTTTCGGCATCATGCAAAACGACACGCTGCTGGCGATTCCGTTTTTCACCTTCATGGGCATCATTCTGGAACGCTCGGGCATGGCCGAGGATTTGCTTGAGACCGTGGGCCAGGTCTTTGGCCCGCTGCGCGGCGGCCTTGCCATTGCCGTGATTCTGGTGGGCGCGCTGCTGGCAGCGACCACCGGCGTGGTGGCGGCAGCGGTGATTTCCATGGGTCTGATTTCCCTGCCCATCATGCTGCGCTACGGCTACAACCGAAGCATCGCCACCGGCGCCATCACGGCCTCGGGCACCCTGGCGCAATCGATTCCGCCGTCACTGGTGCTGATTGTGCTGGCCGACCAACTGGGCCGCTCGGTGGGCGACATGTATGCCGGTGCCCTGTTGCCTGGCCTGCTGCTGGTGGCGCTGTACATCACGTTCGTGGTGATCGTGGCGCTGGTCAAGCCGGGCTGGGTGCCCGCACTGCCCCAGGATGCCCGCATCTACCGCGAGCCCCATGGCGGCTCGGGCCACAAGTCGCTGCTGGTGCTGGTGCTCATTTGTGCGGCGGTTGGCTGGAGCTGGGCCCAGGTGCACGACAGCCTGATGACGCGCTGGCTGGAGCGCAGCACGCCCTCCGCCGGTGACGAAATCGTCATCATGACGCTGACGCTGGCCTCCATCACCGGCCTGGTGCTGGCGCTTTTCAACCGCTTCAGCAAAATGGGCCTGCTCTCAAGGCTGGCCGAGCAGGTCACGTTTGTGCTGATGCCACCGCTGATCCTGATCTTTTTGGTGCTGGGCACGATTTTTCTGGGGGTTGCCACCCCCACCGAGGGCGGTGCCATGGGCGCGCTCGGCGCCCTGATCCTGGCCCTCGGCAAGCAGCGCCTGTCCCTGCCGCTGCTCCGCCAGGCCCTGGAAAATACCGCCAAGCTGGCCTCGTTTGTGATGTTCATCCTGATTGGCTCCACGGTGTTCAGCTTCACCTTCAACGCCGCCGACGGCCACATCTGGGTCGAACACCTGTTCACCGACATGCCCGGCGGCGGCTGGGGCTTTTTGATCGTGGTCAACATCCTGGTGTTCGTGCTGGGCATGTTCATCGACTTTTTCGAGATCGCCTTCATTGTGTTGCCCTTGCTGGCACCGGTGGCCGAAAAAATCCTGCCCGGACTGGTGCCCGGCATGACCCCGGACATGGCCATGATCTGGTTTGGCGTGATCATCGCCATGAACCTGCAAACCTCCTTTTTGACGCCACCGTTCGGCTTTGCGCTGTTTTACCTGCGCAGCGTGGCCGCCAAGTTCGACTACAAGGACCGCGTGACCGGCCAGACCATCAGGGCGGTGAGCACCAACGAAATCTACAAGGGCTCCATTGCCTTCATCGTGCTGCAGCTCATCATGGTGGCCGCCATCATGACTTTCCCTTCACTGGTGGTCGGCAACATGGCCAAAGACAAGGGCTTGAGCGACGCCGCCGTGATGGAACAACTGCAAATGCTCGATACCGAACCCATGGAGGGTTCCTACGACCCCCCCTCTGATGAAGCGCAACCGGCTGACACATCTGCGCCCACCCTGGACGCACCACCCGCCCTGGAAGAAGAACCGGACCCCATGGAAGCCATGCAGGACGCGCTCTCCAAGGACGCCAAAAAGACCAGGCCCTGACCTGGCACCCCGGCGGATCAAGCCGGGGCTTGTCCACAAACAGAAACGCCCCAAACAGCACACCGGGTGCGTTTGAGGCGCGGCAGTGGGGTCAGGACTTAGATCTTGACGCCTGCCATGTAGCTGTCAAAACGCATTTCCGAGAAACGCAGCCACAGCAATTGGTCGCGCTGGAAGGCGCGCATGTCCTGATGGATCTTCTTGAACTCAGGCGACTTGGCTTCGTGCGCGGCAAACACTTCCATCGACGCCTTGAAGCCGGCGTCCATGATGCCCTTGGGAAAGGGCTTGAGCTGGGTCTTGTCAGCGACCAGGCTCTTCAGGGCGATCGGGTTGTAGGCATCGTACTTGGCGGTCATGTCCCGCGCCGCCACCGCAGTGGCAACGTCAACCATGGCCCGGAATTCAGGCGACAGCGCCGCGTAAGCCTTGGTGTTGATGAAAAACGCCAGCTCAGCGCCGCCTTCCCACCAGCCGGGATAGTAGTAGAACGGAGCCACCTTGTTAAAGCCCAGCTTCTGGTCATCGTAGGGACCGACAAACTCGGTGGCGTCGAGCGTGCCTTTTTCAAGCGCCTGATAGACCTCACCGGCGGGCATGTTTTGTGACACAACACCCAGCTTTTGCATCGCTTCGCCGAACAAGCCGCCGCCCATGCGCATCTTCAGACCCTTGAGATCGTTCACGGTCTTGATTTCCTTGCGGTACCAGCCACCCATCTGCGTGCCGGTGTTGCCGGCGCTGCGGCTCTTGATGTTGTATTTGGCGTAAAACTCGTCCATCAGCTTGCGGCCATTGCCGTGCTCCATCCAGGCGTCCATCTGGCGAGCGGTCAGGCCGAAGGGCACGGCGCAGCCAAAGGCAAAGATGGGGTCCTTGCCAGTGAAATAGTAGGAAGCTGTCTGGGCCATTTCTACAGTGCCGTTCTGAATGCCGTCAACCACGCCAAAGGGAGGCATCAATTCACCGCCAGCATGCACCGACACTTCAAACCTGCCGCCAGACAGGTCCTTGACGGTCTTGGCAAACATCTCGGCGCTGCCGAAAATGGTGGCCAGCGACTTGGGAAAGCTTGAGGCCAGACGCCAGCGCACATTGGCGCCCTGGGCATGCACGGCCGGTGCTGCTCCCGCTGCCAAAATGCCCGCGATACCTGCATTTTTAATAATCGAACGACGATCCATTGATTTACTCCTGGTGTTGCAAACTGAATTTCCAGCCATGCCGCAAGGCACGGCAAGGACGGTTAAGGGTCACCTGATATTCTAAGAAACAGGCCCTCGGCAAATAGGTGGGTTTACCCTCAAAAAGACGTGTCGGCTTCACTTACTTTGCGCCAACGCAAAGCGAGTGCGAATAGCGGCTTCGATTCCGGGCGCATCCAGCCCCTGCAGCGCCAGCAATTGGGCCGGGTCGCCATGTTCGATGAACTTGTCGGGCAACCCCAATTGCAGCACCGGCTTGGTGACACCGGCTGCCGCCAGGGCTTCGAGCACGGCGCTCCCCGCCCCGCCCATCACGGCGCCCTCTTCCAACGTGACCAAAGCCTCATGGCTGGCCGCCACCTGCAGCAGCAAGTCCACATCGAGCGGCTTGGCCCAGCGCATGTTGACCACCGTGGCATCCAGGCCTTGCGCGGCCTCGAGCGCCGGATACAGCAGCGTGCCAAAAGCCAGAATGGCCACGCGCTGGCCGGTGCGGCGTATTTCGCCCTTGCCGAACGGCAGCGCGTCGAGCGTGCAGGTCACTGCCACGCCAGCACCCGCGCCGCGCGGGTAGCGCACCGCCACTGGGGTGCTTTGGGCGTAGGCGGTGCTGAGCAATTGGCGACATTCATTTTCATCAGCCGGGCAGGCCAAGCTGATGTTGGGAATGCAGCGCAGATAAGGTATGTCATAAGCGCCAGCGTGGGTGGCGCCGTCGGCCCCGACCAGACCGGCACGGTCCAGCGCAAAAACCACCGGCAGGTTCTGGATGGCCACGTCGTGGATCAACTGGTCGTAGGCGCGCTGCAAAAAGGTGGAGTAAATTGCCACCACGGGTTTGAGCCCTTCGCAGGCCAGACCGGCGGCAAAGGTTACCGCGTGCTGCTCGGCAATGCCCACGTCAAAATAGCGGTGCGGGAAGCGCTGCTCAAAGGCCACCATACCCGAGCCCTCGCGCATGGCCGGCGTGATGCCCACCAGCCGGTCGTCAGCGGCGGCCATGTCGCACAGCCAGTCGCCAAAGACCTGGGTAAAGGTGGGTTTGTTGACCGACGCTGATTTTTGCAGGCCCACCGCCGGGTCAAACTTGCCCGGTCCGTGGTAGGCCACCGGGTCGGCCTCGGCCAGCTTGTAACCCTGGCCCTTTTTGGTGACCACGTGCAGGAACTGCGGGCCTTTGAGATGCTTGATGTTTTCCAGCACCGACACCAGCGTCTGCACGTCATGGCCGTCGATCGGGCCCACATAGTTGAAGCCGAATTTCTCAAACAGCGTGACGCGGCTCACCATGCCCTTGGCCGACTCTTCAAAGCGGCGCGCCAGTTCCAGCAGCGGCGGCGCACCGCGCAGCACGTTTTTGCTGGCGCTCTTGGCAGTGGCATAAAACTGGCCGCTGAGCAGTTTGGCCAAGTAGCGGTTCAGCGCGCCCACCGGCGGGCTGATCGACATGTCGTTGTCGTTCAGAATCACCAGCAGGTTGCAGTCCGAAACCCCGGCGTTGTTCATGGCCTCGAAGGCCATGCCCGCGGTCATGGCGCCGTCGCCGATGACGGCGATGGCGTGGCGGTCTTCACCCTTGAGCCGCGACGCCATGGCCATGCCCAGGGCGGCTGAAATGGAGGTGCTGGAGTGCGCCGTGCCAAAGGCATCGAATTCGCTCTCGGCGCGCTGCGGAAAGCCGCTCAAGCCGCCCAACTGCCGCAGGCTGTCCATGCGCTCGCGCCGCCCGGTGAGGATTTTGTGCGGGTAGGTCTGGTGGCCCACGTCCCACACCACCCGGTCGTAGGGCGTGTTAAACACATAGTGCAGCGCCACCGTCAGTTCGACCGTTCCCAGGTTGGAGCTCAGGTGGCCGCCGGTCTTGGACACGCTTTCCAGCAAAAAGGCCCGCAGTTCGGTGGCCAGGGTGTCGAGCTGCTCGCGCGGCAGGTGGCGCAGGTCAGCCGGGGCATGGATGGTCTGCAGCAGGGGGTAAGGGATATTCATCAACATAGGCTTTGATTTTGACAGCAGGGAGTGCGTCAGCTCGAACGCTGCACCATCAGGCTCGCCAGCCCTTGCAGCGCGCGCGTGTCCGCCAGGCCGCTCGACGCCAGCGCCGCCAGCGCCTGCTGGTAAAGGCTCTGGGCATAGGCGTGGGCGCGCTCCAGCCCCATCAGCGAGACATAGGTGGGCTTGTCCTGGGCCTGATCCTTGCCCGCCGTTTTACCCAGGGTGGCTGAATCGGCGGTGACGTCCAGGATGTCGTCCACCACCTGAAACGCCAGGCCGATGGCGGCGCCATAGGCCTGCAAGGCTTTTGCAGCCTGCGCCGTGGCGTCGCCACAGGCAGCCCCCATCATCACGCTGGCCTGCAACAGGGCGCCTGTTTTGAGCTGGTGCATCTGGCGCAGTTGGTCTTCGGTCAGGGGCCGCCCGACGCTGGCCAGGTCAATGGCCTGGCCACCGGCCATGCCGGCACAGCCCGCCGCGCGCGCCAGCAAACGGCACAAACAGGCCTGGCGGCCGGCCGGCACCGAGGCATCCTGAGGGGTCAACAATTCAAAGGCCAGGGCTTGCAGGGCGTCGCCTGCCAGCAAGGCGCTTGCCGACCCAAATTCCACATGGACAGTGGGCTTGCCGCGGCGCAGCACGTCGTTGTCCATGCACGGCATGTCGTCGTGGACCAGTGAGTAAGCGTGGATCAGTTCAACGGCGCAAGCCGCGCGCAAAGCGGCTGCGCTGTCCAGGTCAGGTCCACCGCTGACCGCTTCAAACGCCGCCAGCACCAGCAAGGGGCGCAGCCGCTTGCCGCCATCGAGCACGGCGTAGCGCATGGCCAGCATCAGGTCAGCGGGCGCGGCGTGCGCCAGATCGGAGGACGCATCAACGCTGACCCAGGTGTCCAGCGCCTGCTCCACGCGCTGCAGGTGTTGCGCGCACCAAGCGTTCAAATCAAAGGCGTCGCTCATGCTGCGTCGCCGGCCCATGGCTTGAGCGTGCCCTGGTCCAGCACCTTGATTTGCTCTTCAACGGCAGCCAGCCGGTCGCGACAAAACTTCAGCAATTCCGCACCACGCTGGTATTGGGTCAGGAGTTGCTCCAGAGGCATGTCGCCGGATTCGAGCTTGGTCACCAATTGCTCAAGTTCCTGCAACGCCGCCTCGTAGTGCGCCGGCGCAGCGGGTCCATGTTTGGAGGCAGTAACCATAAAACGCAACACTTCCGGAATCAAAATGATGATTTTAGGCCTTGTTGCCAAGCCCATGCCGGACCAGACCGCAAAGGTACAATTCCACGTCTTATGCCAGCCCCGGCTGGGTTCTTTCGTCTCGCGCACGGCCACGGCCACCAGCGCATCTCCCTGTGGGGAGTCTTTAGGTCAGGTCACCCATGTCTGATTTAAGTCTTCAACTGCAGCGGGCCAACGGCCAACTACCAGTTTCAAGCTACTTCGATCCCGCGCTCCACCAGCGCGAACTGCAAACACTTTTTCAGCGGGGACCACGCTATGTGGGTCACGCCGCCAGTGTGCCCAACGTGGGTGATTACGCCGCGCTGGCGCACGAGGGTGAGGGCCGAGCGCTGTTGCGCACGCCCGCCGGCATCGAGCTGATCTCCAACGTCTGCCGCCACCGCCAGGCCATCATGCTCAAGGGTCGCGGCGCATTGTCTGGCGCCGCTGCGGGCAACATCGTCTGCCCGATCCACCGCTGGACCTACAGCGCCGGCGACAGCACGGGCCAGTCACCCGCAGGCAAGCTCATCGGCGCGCCCCACTTTCCCACCGACCCCTGCCTGAACCTGCACAATTACCCGCTGCGCGAGTGGAACGGCCTGCTGTTCGAGGACAACGGCCGCGACGTGGCGGCTGATCTGGCGGGCATGGGCGAACAGGCAGCGCTGGATTTTTCCGGCTATGTGCTCGACAAAACCGAGCTGCATGAGTGCAACTACAACTGGAAAACCTTCATCGAGGTCTATCTGGAGGACTACCACGTGGGTCCTTTCCATCCAGGACTGGGCCACTTTGTGACTTGCGACGACCTGCGCTGGCAGTTTGGCGAACAGTTCTCGGTGCAGACCGTGGGCGTCTCAAAGGCCTTCGGCAAGCCGGGGTCACCGGCCTACCAGCGCTGGCACGATGCGCTGCTGAACTACCGCAATGGGGCTGTGCCTGAGCGCGGCGCGATCTGGCTCACCTATTACCCGCACATCATGGTCGAGTGGTACCCGCATGTGCTCACGGTATCCACCCTGCACCCGATGGGCCCCAACAAGACGCTGAACCAGGTGGAATTTTTCTACCCCGAGGAAATTGCCGCGTTCGAGCGTGAGTTTGTCGAAGCCCAGCAGGCCGCCTACATGGAAACCTGCCTCGAAGACGACGAGATCGGCGAACGCATGGACGCCGGGCGCAAGGCGCTGCTGACACGCGGCGACAACGAGGTCGGCCCCTACCAGAGCCCGATGGAAGACGGCATGCAGCATTTTCATGCCTGGTACCGCCGCGAAATGGGCCCGGACGGTCTGTAGCAAGTCATGCAAGCGCTCTGGATGGTGTTGGCGGCCTTCTTTTTTGCCACCATGGCGGTCGGCATCAAGGTCGCGTCGGTGAGCTTCAGCTTGCCCGAACTGGTGTTCTACCGCGGATTGGTCAGCGTTGTCTTCATGGCGATGGTGTTGCGCGCGCGAGGCACACCGCTGGCCACCAGAGTGCCCATGATGCACGCCTGGCGCGCGGCGATTGGCGTGTTTTCACTGGCCACCTGGTTTTTTGCCATCGCCCATTTGCCGCTGGCCACCGCCATGACGCTCAACTACATGAGCGGCGTCTGGGTGGCGGCCTTTGTGGTGGGTGGTGCCCTGCTCTATGGCCAAAGCAGCCGCCAGGGGCCGCTGATGGCCACCGTGCTGATCAGTTTTGCCGGCGTGGTGATGATGCTGCGACCGACGCTGGACCAGAACCAGCTGTTTGCCGGGCTGGTGGGCTTGCTTTCGGGCATGGGGGCGGCGATGGCCTATTTGCAGGTGACGGCACTGGGCAAGGTGGGCGAGCCCGAGGGCCGCACGGTGTTTTACTTTTCGGTCAGCACGGCCGTCGCCGGGCTGGCCGGTGTGCTGTGGGGCGGTTTCACCCCCTGGGACAGCGTGTCTTGGCAGGCCGCCGCCTGGCTGATACCCATCGGCGTGCTGGCCTCCCTGGGCCAGTGGTGCATGACGCGCGCCTACAGCCGAGGTGCCACGCTGCTGGTGGCGAATTTGCAATATGCCGGCATTGTTTTTGCCGCCTTTTACAGCCTGGTGTTGTTCGACGATCCCATTACGCTGCTTGGCTGGGCCGGCATGGCGCTGATTGTGGCCAGCGGCATTGCCGCCACGGTGCTGCGCACCCGCGCCCTGCCAAACACACCCGCTGAAGAACACTGAAGCACCAAGGAACACGTATGTACAGCACTCTGATTTCTGTCACCCAACTTCAATCCCTGATGGCCCGCCAACAGCCGCTGATGGTGTTCGACTGCAGCTTTGAACTCATGCAGCCTGCGGCTGGTGATGCGCAATACCAGCAATGCCATTTGATTGGTGCCGTGCGCGCCGACCTCGACCGGCACCTGAGCGCAAAAGGAGCGCCGGATGCGGCCAGTGGCGGACGCCACCCGCTACCCTCGCGCGAAAGCTTTGCCGCCTGGCTGGGCAGCGTCGGCTTGGCGCCGGACATGCAGGCCGTGGTCTATGACCGACAGGGCGCAAACTATTGCGGTCGCCTGTGGTGGATGTTGAAATGGGCGGGGCATGAAGCAGCGGCGGTACTTGACGGCGGCCTGCCCGCCTGGCTCGCGGCAGGCGGTGCGGTGGAATCCGGTGTCGGCCCCACATTGCAACCCGGCAGTTACGCCCTGGGCTCGCCAAAAGCGGTGTTGGCCAGCATCGACACTGTGCTCAACCATCTGGGACAGCCCGATCAGACCATTTTGGATGCGCGCGCCGCAGCGCGCTTCAGGGGAGAAGTCGAGCCGCTGGACCCGGTTGCCGGGCACATTCCTGGCGCGCTAAATCGTCTTTTCTCCGATAACATCGGCGCCGACGGCTGCTTCAAGCCTGCTGCACAACTCAGGGCGGAATTTGACGCCCTGCTGGCGGGCCGCGACCCGGCCAGCGTGGTGCACCACTGCGGCAGCGGGGTCAGCGCGCTGCCCAACCTGATCGCCATGGAAGTGGCCGGTTTGGGCCGCGCCGCGTTGTATGCCGGCAGCTGGAGCGAATGGTGCAGTGACCCGAGCCGCCCCGTGGCGCAATCTTAATCAGTTGGGGTCAGAGCAAGTCGCTTCGCGAGTGGTCTGACCCGCAAGGTTTCAAATTCAGGCTACCCCATGGGCCTTAAACCAGGCCAGCGCACGCTTAAAACCATCTTCGGCGGCGTCTTTCCGGTAGCTGGGGCGGTAGTCGGCATGGAAGGCGTGTGGCGCGTCCTTGTAAAGCACAAACTCCGAGGCTTTGGCGGCAGCGTTGCCTTTGGCACCGGCTTCGGCCAGCGCGTCCTTCATCTGGTTGATGGTGGTCACAGGGATGCCGCCGTCCTGGCCACCGTACAAGCCCAGCACAGGGGCCTTCAGGTCGGCGGCCAGATCCAGCGGGTGCTTGGGCGTGAGCGCCGTGGACGTGCCCACCAGACGCCCGTACCAGGCCACACCGGCCTGAATGTTTTTGCTTTGTGAGGCATACAGCCAGGTGATGCGGCCGCCCCAGCAAAAGCCGGTGATGCCCACTTTTTTCAGGTTGCCACCGTTGGCGCCGGCCCAGGCCACGGCACCGTCCAGATCTTTCATCACCTGCGCATCGGGCACCTTGGAGACCACTTCGGACATCAGCTTGGCCATTTCGCCGTAGCTGCTGGGGTCGCCCTGGCGTGCAAACATCTCAGGCGCAATGGCCAGGTAGCCGGCCTTGGCAAAGCGACGGCAGGTATCGGCAATGTACTCATGCACGCCAAAAATTTCCTGAATCACCAGAACCACCGGCAGGTTCTTTTTGCCGGCGGGCGCGGCATAGAAAAACGGCACAGCAAAGCCGTCAACGGTGAAGGTCGACTCGCCCGTGGTCAAACCTTCGGCAGAAGTTTTGACGGCGGTTTGCGCCATGATCGGCATGGCGGTGGCAGCATAGCCCACGCCCAAAGCCACTTTCAGGGCGGTCCGGCGGCTGGCACCGTCAAGTGTCGATTGGCCTGGCAGCAAAGCATCAAAGTCTTTGGCTTGATCGTGATTGAGCATGTGCGGTCTCCGTGGGTTGAAAGGTCGAGAGCTTAAGTGCGAATTCGTTGGCAGGTTGCTCGGGGCGTGCAAATCCTCACAAATCGCACAGGTGATGGCCAGATACCTTGCGCTATGATTTGCGCCACTGCCAAAAGCGCGCGGCGATCCTGGCGCTTTTGGCAGCACGTTGTGGTCTAGGTGCTTTACCCAATGCACGCCTGGCCGCTTTCCACGTATTCTTTGATGGATCACAAGTCCGCCAGGAGATAGACCCATGCCACAGCGCAAGCCTTTGCACCTGCACGTGCCCGAGCCCACCGGGCGTCCCGGCCACGACACCGACTTCTCGTACCTTCCCCTGTCCGCTGCCGGCGCCAAACGCCGCCCGCCGGTCGATGTGGCGGCCGCCCAGACCAACGACCTGGCCTTTGCACTGATCCGGGTGCTTGATGACGATGGCAAGGCGGTTGGCCCCTGGGCCCCGCAGATGGATGTCGCACTGCTGCAGCGCGGCCTGCGCGCCATGCTGCTGACGCGCGCCTTCGATGCCCGCATGCTGATCGCCCAGCGGCAAAAAAAAATGTCGTTCTACATGCAGTGCCTGGGCGAAGAGGCCATTGCCTGCGCCCATGCGCTGGCCATTGGCGACGGCGACATGTGTTTCCCCACCTACCGGCAGCAGGGCCTGCTGCTGGCGCGCGAGGACAACAACATGGTGGACATGATCTGCCAGCTCTACAGCAATGCGCGCGACCCCATGAAGGGGCGGCAACTGCCTGTGATGTATTCCAGCAAGAAACAGGGCTTTTTTTCGATCTCCGGCAACCTCGCCACCCAGGTCATTCAGGGTGTCGGCTGGGCCATGGCCAGCGCCATCAAGGGCGACGACAAGGTGGCATCTGTCTGGATTGGCGACGGCGCCACCGCCGAGGCCGACTTTCACACCGCGCTGACCTTTGCCCATGTGTACCGGGCGCCGGTCATCATCAACGTGGTCAACAACCAATGGGCCATTTCCACCTTCCAGGCCATCGCCGGCGGTGAAGGCACCACCTTTGCGGCGCGCGGCGCGGGCTGCGGCATTGCCTCCTTGCGCGTCGATGGCAACGATTTTCTGGCGGTCTATGCCGCCTCCAAATGGGCGCTGGAGCGCGCCCGCTCCAGCTTTGGCCCCACGCTGATCGAGTGGGTGACCTACCGCGCCGGGCCGCACTCCACCTCGGACGATCCGAGCAAATACCGGCCAACCAATGACGCCGCGCGATTTCCCCTGGGCGACCCGATCGAGCGCCTGAAAAAACACCTGATCGGCCTGGGCGCCTGGTCGAACGCTGAACACGAGGCCACCAAAAAAGCGCTCGAGGCCGAAGTGGCCGCCGCGCAAAAGGAGGCTGAGCAATACGGCACGCTGGCCGACGCCCACGGCCAGAGCGTGGCCACCATGTTCGAGGACGTGTACGAACAGATGCCGGCGCACCTGCTGCGCCAGCGCCAAGAAATACAACAGGGACAGGGAGCCTGATCATGACCGACAACACTCAGAACACCAGCCCGATGACGATGATCCAGGCCTTGCGCTCGGCGATGGACGTGATGCTCACGCGCGACCCCAATGTGGTGGTCTACGGCCAGGACGTCGGCTACTTTGGCGGCGTCTTTCGCTGCACCGAGGGCCTGCAGCAAAAACATGGCAAACAACGCGTGTTCGACGCCCCCATTTCCGAGGGCGGCATTGTCGGCACGGCGGTGGGCATGGGCGCTTACGGCCTGCGCCCGGTGGTCGAGATCCAGTTTGCCGACTATGTCTACCCGGCCACCGACCAGATCGTGTCGGAGGCGGCACGGCTGCGCTATCGCTCGGCAGGCGACTTCACCTGCCCCATCACCATGCGTATGCCCTGCGGTGGCGGCATTTACGGTGGCCAGACCCACAGCCAGAGCCCCGAGGCCGTGTTCACCCAGGTCTGCGGCCTGCGCACCGTGATGCCGTCCAACCCCTATGACGCCAAGGGCCTGCTGATCGCGTCGATCGAGAACAACGACCCGGTCATTTTTCTGGAGCCCAAGCGGCTCTACAACGGCCCGTTCGACGGCCACCACGAGCGTCCGGTGGTGCCGTGGAGCAAACACCCGCTCGGCGAGGTGCCAGAAGGCTACTACACCGTGCCGCTCGACAGCGCGCGCATCACCCGGCCCGGCAGCGCCGTGACCGTGATCGCCTACGGCACCATGGTGCATGTAGCCGAGGCCGCGGCACTGGAGAGTGGCGTCGATGCCGAAATCATCGACCTGCGCAGCCTATGGCCGCTGGACCTCGACACGCTGGTGGCTTCGGTGAAAAAAACCGGCCGCTGCGTCATCGTGCACGAAGCCACGCGCACCAACGGCCTGGGCGCTGAGCTCTGCGCGCTGATTCAGGAGCATTGCTTCTATCAGTTGGAAGCCCCGATCGAGCGCGTGACCGGCTGGGACACACCCTACCCGCACGCCCAGGAATGGTCGTATTTTCCGGGTCCGGCGCGCGTGAGTGCCGCCCTGCAACGCGTGCTGGAGACCTGACATGAGCATACAAACCATCAAGATGCCCGACATCGGCGAGGGTATTGCCGAGGTCGAACTGGTGGGCTGGCATGTGCAGGTGGGCGACCGCGTGGCTGAAGACCAGATCCTGGCTGACGTCATGACCGACAAGGCCACAGTAGAAATTCCGTCGCATGTGGCAGGTGTTGTGCTGTCGCTTGACGCGGCCGTGGGTGAAGTGGTGGCCGTGGGCACCGCGATCATTCATATTGAGGTGGTCGATATTGCCAACGTTTCGCCACGGTCTGGCGGCCTGGCCATGGTGAGCCCCGTCATTGCGAACGAAGTGAAGCAATCCATGACTTCTGAACCCCATGGACTGCCGCGCTACGCTCGCAGTGACGAAGCGCCTGTTGTAGGGTCGACTTCAGTCGACCATGGCAGACTGAAGTCTGCCCTACAGGGTTCAAACGCCGCCCCAGCATTAGCTGACAACAAACCCATCGCCGCGCCCGCTGTTCGCCACCGCGCTTGGGAACTGGGCATTGAACTGACCAGCGTCAACGGAACCGGCCCAGCCGGGCGCATCACGCAGGCCGACCTCGACGTGCACGCCCAGCGCTGCGGCACCCGCCAGGGCGAGGCGCCCGCTGACCCGCGCTATGTGCAAGGCACGGCGGAGGACCTCACTCCGGTCATCGGCCTGCGCCGCAAAATTGCGCAAAAAATGCAGGAAGCCAAGCGCCGCATCCCGCATTTCACCTACGTTGAGGAAATCGACGTCACCGAGCTTGAAGGCCTGCGCGCGCGCCTGAACGCGCAGTACGGTGCCACGCGCGGCAAACTCACGCTGCTGCCATTCCTGATCCGTGCCATCGTGCTGGCGGTGCGCGATCACCCCGAGGTCAACGCCCGCTATGACGACGAGGCCGCCGTGGTCACGCGTTTTGCCGCCGTGCACCTGGGGCTGGCCACGCAAACCAGCGGCGGCCTGATGGTGCCCGTGATCCGGCACGCCGAAACCCTCGATTTATGGGCCTGCGCCACCGAGATCCTGCGACTGGCCGAAGCCGCCCGCAACGGCAAAGCCACACGCGAGGAACTGAGCGGCTCGACCCTCACCGTGACCAGTCTGGGGCCGCTGGCGGGTATTGCCCATACCCCCGTCATCAACCACCCCGAGGTCGCCATCATCGGCCCGAACCGCATTGTCGAGCGCCCCATGCTGAGGGGCGGCCTGGTGGTGGCGCGCAAGATGATGAACGTCTCCAGTTCGTTTGACCACCGGGTGGTCGATGGCATGAATGCGGCGGAATTCATCCAGCAAATTCGCGGCTATCTGGAATGCCCGGGGACCTTGTTGGTGGCCTAGTCGACCCACCAGCGCATGAAATCAGTCGGGTGATGCGCTTTGCGAAGGTCAAGGCGGAGTCCGCGCAGCGGACGGGGGACACGCAGCAAAGCGCATCGCCCGACTGATTGGTAAAGCCCCATGATTCAGCAATTGGTTTCACACCGGAATGTGGCACCATAGCCCTCTTCCTTTCACCACGACTTGCAAACTCTGCCCATGAGCCAACAGACGCCACCCCAGACCCTTGCCGAGGTGTCGCTGGACGACAAG
>JAABQI010000158.1 GCA_011391545.1 Rhodoferax sp. | reverse complement strand
GGCGTGAGTGCAGAGCAACAGGCGCTGATTTTCGAGAAATTCCGCCAGGGCGGTGATGCTGCCAACCGGCCGCAGGGCACGGGCCTGGGCTTGCCGATCAGCCGCCAGATCGTGGAGCATTTTGGCGGCAAACTGTGGCTGGAGTCACAACCCGGGCAGGGGGCTGCATTTTGCTTTTACCTGCCTTTCAAAATACAAAGAGGAGCGAGATGAATCCGAAAATACTGGTGGCCGACGACGAGCCCAACATCGTGATTTCGCTGGAGTACCTGCTCAAGCGCGAAGGCTACAGCGTGGTCATTGCGCGCGACGGCCAGGAGGCGGTGGATGCCATCGTGCGGGAACAGCCCGACCTGGTGTTGCTCGATGTGATGATGCCCAAAAAAACCGGTTTCGAGGTCTGCCAGGAGGTGCGCGGCCTGGAGGCGGTGCAGGCCACCAAAATCCTGATGCTGACCGCCAAGGGGCGCGACACCGATGTCGCCAAGGGGCTGGCGCTGGGTGCTGACGCCTTCATGACCAAACCGTTTGCCACCCGTGAACTGGTGCTGAAGGTGGCCGAGATGCTGGGCCGGCCGGCATGAACCGGTTCAAGATCGACCGCCGGCTGATCCTTGCGATCGGCGTGATCGGGCTGGCCACGGTGGTGTGGTTGCTGCTCACGATCGGTTTGATCGCCTCCACCCTGGAGCCTGCGCAACGCGCCATGCTGGCAGAGCAAATGGCGCCGCGTTTTGTGCTGATCGGCATGACCTGGGTGTTCGGCCTGGTGGTGATTGCCTCGACGCTGCGCTGGTTGTTCCGGCGCTATGCCAGCGCGCCGGGACGCTTGCTGGAGCAGACCAAGGTGTTGCTGGCGGCGCCGCAGGCCGCGCCCATGAACCACCAGGGCACCACCGAAACGCAGGCGCTGGCCGAGGTGATCTTTGAACTCGCCGCCCAGCGCGACACCTTGCGCGCCGACGTGGCCACGCAAATTGCCCAGGCCAGTGCGAGCGTGCAGCAGGAAAAAAACCGCCTGGCCGCGCTGATGAGCGAGCTCACGCAAAGTGTGGTGGTGTGTAATCTGGACGGCCGCATCATTTTGTACAACAACCGCGCCCGGCTGCAATTCAAGGCGCTCTCGGCGGCGCCGACCCTGGCCGGTGGCGCCGAGCTGGTGGGCATCGGGCGCTCGATTTACGCGGTGTTCGACCGGCAACTGGTGGCGCACGCGCTGGAGAGCATCCAGCAGCGCATCAGCCGCGGCGCGGGCAGCCCGTCGGCCCAGTTCGTCACCACCACGCAGGCCGGCCAATTGCTCAAGGTGCAAATGGCGCCGGTGCGCAATGTCGACGCAACGGGAGGCGCGAGCGAGATCAGCGGCTTCGTGCTGATGCTCGACAACGTGACCCGGGCTTTTGAAGAAGAGCATTTGCGCGACCAGTTGCTGCACGGCCTGACGGAGGGCAGCCGCTCGTCGCTGGCCAACATCCAGGCCGCGGTCGAAATGCTGGCCTACCCGGATCTTGAGGCGCCCATGCGCGAACGCTTTCTGACCGTGGTGCGCGAAGAGGTGCACAGCATGAGCGCGCGCATCAACACCATGACGCAACAGGCCACGCAGGGCCTCAAGGCGCGCTGGCCGCTCGAGGAAATGCTCGGCGCCGACGTGCTGCTGGCAACGCAACGCCGCATCGAGGCGCGCAACCAGCGCCCCGTGACGCTGGAAAACCGGGACGCCAGTGTCTGGCTCAAGGTCGACAGCTTCAGCCTGACGCAGGCGCTGGACTACCTGGCCATGCGCCTGGTCGATGAGTTCGACGTCAAGTTTTTCCGCCTGCGCCTGCAGGCCAACGGCAACCGGGCACAGCTCGACCTGATCTGGACCGGCCAGGCCATGAGCACCGAGACCGTGATGAGCTGGGAAATGGACAGCATCCGTTTTGGCGCCGAGAGCACGCCGCTGACCGTACGCGACGTGGTGGAGCGCCATGGCGGCGAGATGTGGTTCGAGCGCGAACGGGTGCGCCACGAGGCATTCTTCAGGTTTTTGTTGCCGCTGGCCAGTGTGCAGGAGCAGTTGGAGGCGACGCAGATTCTGCAAAGCGACAGCCGCCCCGAGTTTTATGACTTTGACCTGTTCCAGGTGACGGATCAAAGCCGGGCGCTCGACGATCGATTGCTCAGCGAGTTGTCGTTCACCGTGTTCGACACCGAAACCACCGGCCTGAATCCGTCCGAGGGCGATGAGATCATCCAGATTGGCGCGGCGCGCATCGTCAACGGCAAGCTGCTGCGCCAGGAAAGTTTTGAGCAACTGGTCAATCCCGGGCGCCTGATCCCGGCGGCCACCATCCCGATCCACGGCATCACGCAGGACATGGTCAGGGGCATGCCACCGATCACCGAGGTGCTGCCGGCCTTCCATACCTTTGCCCAGGACACCGTTCTGGTGGCGCACAACGCCGCCTTCGACATGAAGTTTTTGCAACTGCAGGAGCGCCACACCGGGCTGGTCTTCAACCATCCGGTGCTCGACACCCTGCTGCTGTCCGCGGTGGTGCATCCGAACCAGGAATCGCACCGCCTGGAGGCGATTGCCGAGCGCTTCAACATCACGGTGCTGGGCCGCCACACCGCTTTGGGCGATGCCATGGTCACCGCCGAAGTCTGGTTGCGCCTGCTGCCGCTGTTGCAGGCCATGGGCATCACGACACTGCGCCAGGCCAGAGAGGCAGCGCAAAAGACCTACTACGCGCGGCTGAAATACTGAGATTTAGAACCGCCCACCCGCATAGCGCTGGCCCAGCACGCCCTGCAGCGTCTGCACCACGCTGAACGCGTTTTTCAGGTGGCTGCGCTCGAAATTGCTGAGCTCTTCCAGTGCCAGAAAGTTGTCGGGCGCCTGGCCCAACGCCATCTGGCGCGCCTGGTGGGCAATGCGCAGCCTGCCCAGAAACTCAAGCGCATCGCGCAGGTCGCGCGCGCTTTGCTCGGTCACTTCGCCGGCCTGGGCCGACACCTCGAGCCTGTCGTGGGTGTTGGCCACCGTGACGCCTGCGGCCAGCGCATAGACCCGCGCCAGATCCACAATCGGCACGATGCCGGTATGTTTGAGGTCGATGGTGTGCGGGTGGTCGCCGCCCCGGCTGAGCGTGATCTGGCCGAACATGCCCAGCGGCGGGCGGTGCTTGAGGGCGTTGCTCACCATGTGCGCCAGAAACAGGCTGTTGCCCTTGGTGTGCTGCACCACCTGCTGGCGCAGGCCGTCAAGTAACTCGGCCTTGCCGTGGATGGCGCGCAGGTCAAAAAACACGCAGGTCAGCATCAGCGACTTGGGTTTGGGCTGGTCCACCCACTTGCGGAAATACTCGGCCCAGACCCGCCGCGGCTGGCGCCAGGTGTCGGTCATGGCCATCATCTCGCCCGGGCAGTGGATGTAGCCGCACTCGGCCAGGCCGTCGCAGACAAATTTGCTGAACGCCTTGAAGTAGGCGCCGTGCACGGCTTCGTCAAACGCGTCGTCGAGCATCAGGCAGTTGTCCTGGTCGGATTTGGCGGTTTGCTCGTTGCGCGCCTGGCTGCCGGCAGCCACCCACACGTAGTCCACCGGGGCCGGCCCCATTTGCGCTTCGGCCAGGTGGATCAGCCGGGTTGTGAAGGCGTCGGTGATGGCGGTGACGATATGGCCGGTGCTGTAGGCGTTGGCATCGGCGGCGGCCAGGTGCTGCTGCAGTTGGCCAACGCGCCCGCTGATTCGTTTCAGACCGTCGAGCGAGGTTTGCTTGTAGATGTCGCCGGCCAAAAAGACCGCCGAGGTGCTGTGCTGCTCGGTCAGGTCGGTGGCGGTGATCATGCCCAGGATGTTGCTGCCGTCCATCACCGGCATGTGGTGGATGTTGTGGCGCGCCATCAGCAGCAGGGCTTCGAACGCCGGGCTGTTGGCGCTCACCGTCATCGGCGCCAGCGTGGCAATGTCGGAGATCGGGCGGCTGATGTCGAGGTTGAGCGCGACCACGCGGTTGCGCAGGTCGCGGTCGGTGACCAGGCCGAACAGCAGGCCCTGCTCGACCAGCAGCACAGAGGACACGCGCCGGTCGCGCATGACCACGGCGGTGTCCTGGATCGAGGTGTCGGGCGGCAGGGTGATGGGCTCGCGCTTGATCAGGGTGCGTATGGGTGTGTTCAGCAGGTTCAGCGCGCTGCCGGATTCGCTGACCTGGCTGCCCGGCCCGGCCTGCGGCTGGTCTGCTGGCGCAATCGAGGGGAAAAAGTAGGCCAGTTGCGCATGTTTGGCGCACAGTTGCCCTAGGTCTTGCGCCGACAGCGAGGCCAGTTCGCAATCGGCGGCGGCCACCGCCTGCCAGGTGGCCAACTGTGGCGCCGGCGTGGCGCCAAAGCCAAACAGGTCTCCTGCTTCCAACTGCACCGACAGGTTCAAATCGGGGTCGCTCAGGCGCACCGCGCCGCTCAGAATGAGCACCAGTCGGCTCGGCAGTTGCCCCTGTGTCATCAGCGTGGTGCCCGCCGCCGCCGTGACCAGGGTGAACTGGCTCGCCAGCGCCTCACGGTTCTTGGCGCTAAGCTGGGCAAAACCCCGCTGCCGGGACAGTTGGCTGTTCAACAAAGGCGAGGGCTTGGGCGTGGAGGGCATGGCGGGGACTTCAGGTTGGTGGCGGAGATTGGGGCAATTTTCGGCCAAATTTGAGCATGCGGGTGGCAATCAGGGTCTCGGTCAGAAAACACAGCAGGGCCAGCAGGAAGCAGGTCACGCCGGACAGAAAAAGAATGGTCGCGATGCGAAAGATTTGCCACTCGGTGGTCTCGCCCAAAAACAGCGCCACGATGGTCAGCCCGATCAGGATGGCGCAAAAAGTGAGCAGTGCAATGCAGGCGTTGACCAGCGCGCCGCGCAGGCGCAGTTGGTCGAGCTCAGAGAAGGCAGCGTTCATCGGATTGTTCGACGGGGCAGCCTCGATGCGGTCTTCGAGCACACGGGCGCGGTCGATGATGCGCGCCAGGCGACCGGCCACGCTGCCGATCATGCCGGCCACGGCGGTGAGCAGAAAAACGGGCGCCACGGCAAGCTGGATGCCGTGGCTGACGGTGTCGAGGTTGGTGGCAAAAAACATGGAGATTTCCCGGTGGTGAATCGTCTCACTGTAACGTCAACCCGGATTGTCCCTTAGGCGCACCTGCCCTCCAAACCCAAATGAACAATCTGGGTTCACGCGGCCCTGGTGTGTCTGTTTCTAACCAGTGCGGCCAGACCGATGGCCGCCACCGCCATCAACAGGGCCGGAAAACCCAGTGTGAGTGACATCTCAAGCAAGGCACCGGAGGCGCTGGACGCGACCAGTCCACCCAGTGTGTAGGTCAGCACCAGCACGGCCGTGGCGTTGACCAGCGTCATGCCTTTTTCGCGCGCGCCAATGTCGATCATGGCCAGGGTGTAAAGGGCGCCTCCCGCAGCACCCCAGATGGCCACCATGGGCCAGATCAGCGCCGGGTGCTGGTTGACCCAGGGGCTGGCGCAGGCGGACAGAAATATGCCTCCGGCGCAGGCGCTCATCATGCTTCTGCGGCCTTGAACGGGCGAGTCAAAACGGTCTGCCAGCATGCCCGCAGGCAGTGCCGCCAGGGTGCCGCCCATGCCGCTGACAGACACCAGCAGTGCCGCCGTGCTGGCGCCCAGGCCCAGCGCCAGTCCGTAAAGCGGCAGGATGGAGGCCAGGCCGAGCTCAAAAAAACCGCCGACGAAGCCCGCCAGCATGATGACCGGATGGGCGCGTACCGCGCTCAGGAGTCCGTGCAGGCCGATGCCGGCGGTGTGGCGGTCGCGGTCCGGCGGCAGTGGTGGAATCAGTGCGGTCCAGGCCAGGCCAATCGCCAGCAGCGCAATCACCAGCCACAGGGCCTGGGCGTTGTCGGGTCCGACCCAGGCCAGCAGCGCCGGACCGATCACAAAGGTGAGTCCGACCATCGTGGCGTAGGCGCCGATGTAGCGCCCGGTCTGACCGGGCGGTGCGAATTCGGCGATGAAGGCTTCAGCCAGCACCCAGCGCAGCCCACCCGCCACCCCTGCCATCAGCTCCAGCGCAAACCAGACCCACAGCACATCGGTGAGCAGAAAGCCGATGGCAGCGGCCATCGGCAGGGTGGAGGCCAGCCACATGGTGGGACGCCGCCCCAGCTTGTGGGTGATGACCGAGGCAAAGGGCGTGATGATGAAAATGCCCAGCCAGGTGGTGGCCGCAAACAGCCCTGCGACTGTGGTGGAAACGTCGGCCTTTTTGAGCAGCAGCAACAGCAGCGGTGACAGCATGAAGATGCCCGAGAGCTGGAACAGGGTTGAGCCAAAGACGCTCAGCAAGCCTTGTTGCGCCCTTTGGACCGCAGGCTCCGGGGCGGCAGCTTTGGTGCTCATGGATTGCACGCCTGTTTGGGGCGGCCCGGTTGTGGGCGCAAGAGTTATCCCGCCGACTGCAGCGCCAGCCCGGCGTGCTCGCGCAAGGGGTGGAAATGGATTTTCGGGAAGCGCTCCTGCGCCAGCCGCACGTCGTAGGGGCTGGTGCACAGGTAGGCCAGGGTGTCGGCCGCGTCGCGCGCCATGCGCTGCGGGTAGGCGTAAACAAACTCCTTGAGTTCGGCGGGCGAGTCGGCGGTGATCCAGCGCGCGCCGGTGTACTGGCTGCTTTCCAGCCGCACATCGGCGTCGTATTCACCCTTGAGGCGGTGCTGCACCACCTCGAACTGCAACTGGCCGATGGCGCCGAGCAGCATGTTGCCGCCCATCTCGGGCTTGAAGACCTGGATCGCACCTTCTTCGCCCAATTGCGCCAGGCCTTGTTGCAACTGCTTGGTGCGTAGCGGGTTCTTCAGCACCACGGTCATGAACATTTCGGGCGCAAAAAACGGCAGGCCGGTGAACAGCAGGTTGACCGAGCCGTCGGTGATGGTGTCACCGAGCTGCACGCCGCCGTGGGTGGTAAAGCCCACGATGTCACCGGCATAGGCTTCTTCCACCGCCTCGCGTCGCTGGCTCATGAAGGTCACCACGCTGGTCGGACGCAGCTCTTTGCCGGTGCGCATCACCTTGAGCTTCAAGCCCGGCACATACTTGCCCGAGGCGATGCGCACAAAGGCGATGCGGTCGCGGTGGTTGGCGTCCATGTTGGCCTGCACCTTGAACACCACGCCTGAAAAAGCGTCGTCCTCGGGCTGCACTTGTTTGATGACCGGCTGCTTGTTGACTACAAACGAGCTTGTGCGCGGACCGGGCGACGGCGCCAGGTCGACCAGCGCGTCGAGCACTTCCATGACACCAAAGTTATTCACACCCGAGCCAAAGAACACGGGGGTCTGTTTGCCGGCCAGAAAGGCCTCGCGGTCAAACTGGGGGCTGGCGCCGGTGGCCAGTTCCATGCTTTCCAGCGCGGTGTCCCATTCATGGCCAAAGCGTTTTTGCAGGGCTGCCGGGTCTGACAGTGGCATCGCCTCGAAGTCATGCGGCAGCCGCTCGCTGCCGGACTCGAACACGGTCATGGTCTGGGTGCGCAAATTGATGATGCCGCCAAAGGTCTTGCCCTGGCCCACCGGCCAGGTCATGGGCACGCAGGGCATGCCAAGTTCGCGCTCGACCTCGTCCAGAATGTCGAGCGGATCGCGCACCTCGCGGTCCATCTTGTTGATGAAGGTGATGATGGGCGTGTCGCGCTGGCGGCAGACCTCGATCAGGCGCCGGGTTTGACTCTCGACGCCGTTGGCCGCGTCGATCACCATCAAGGCCGAGTCCACAGCCGTGAGCACGCGGTAGGTGTCCTCGGAAAAGTCCTTGTGGCCGGGGGTGTCGAGCAGGTTGATGACGTGGTCGCGGTAAACCATCTGCATCACGCTGGAGGCCACCGAGATGCCACGCTGCTTTTCGATCTCCATCCAGTCGCTGGTGGCATGGCGCGTGGCCTTGCGCGCCTTCACCGAGCCGGCGATCTGGATCGCGCCCGAGAACAGCAACAGTTTTTCGGTCAGCGTGGTTTTGCCCGCGTCAGGGTGCGAGATGATGGCAAAGGTGCGGCGGCGGCGGGTTTCAAAAGCGTAAGTCACGGGGTGGTCTCGAATGGGGGGTGGCGGCCGGGCGGTCACAACTGGCCAGACAATCAGCTGGTTTGACCAGAAAACCGGGTATTTGGCGCAGCCACTAGGGAATTGCCACATTTTAAAGGCTGGGCGCGCGGCTTTCGCGGGGCTGTTTGGTGCTAAATTCAAGCGGTCACAGTTGCATCAGGTGTTATCCATCATGGCCATTCAGACAATTCCTACCCAGCCTTTTGCGGGGCAGCGTCCCGGGACCTCGGGTTTGCGCAAAAAGGTGACGGTATTCACCCAGCCCCGCTATCTGGAAAACTTTGTTCAGGCGCTCCTCGACGTGCTCAACGCCGGCGGCACCGAGGGCCGCGCCTTGCATGGCCAGACCCTGGTGCTGGGCGGCGATGGCCGTTTTTATAACCGCACGGCGGTACAAATCATCCTGAAACTGGCCGCAGCCAATGGGGTGGCGCGTGTGCTGCTGGGGCGCGGCGGCATTTTGTCGACGCCGGCGGTCAGTGCGGTGATCCGCCGACGACAGGCGTTTGGCGGCATCGTGCTGTCAGCCAGCCACAACCCGGGCGGGCCCGAGGGCGACTTTGGCATCAAGTACAACGCGGGCAATGGCGGCCCGGCCAACGAGGCCCTGACCGAGGCGGTCTATGCGCGCACCATGGGCCTGTCTGAATTGCGCCAGAGTGACGCCCCCGACATTGACCTGGATCGCCTGGGTCCGCAGCACGTCGAGCAAATGCAGGTCGAGGTGATCGACCCGGTGGCGGATTACGCGGCGGTGATGCGTGAATTGTTTGACTTTGAGATGCTGCGCGGCATGTTCCAGCGCGGCTTTACCCTGCGGGTGGATGCCATGAACGCGGTGGGCGGGCCCTATGCCCGGGCGATTCTGGAGGGTGAGCTTGGCGCGCCGGCGGGCACGGTGGTGAATGCCGAGCCGCTGGAAGACTTTGGCGGCCTGCACCCCGACCCCAATCCGGTCAATGCCGAAGACCTGATTGCCCACATGCAGCAGCCCGATGCGCCCGATTTTGGCGCCGCCATGGACGGCGATGCCGACCGCAACATGGTGGTGGGCCGCAACTTTGTCGTCACGCCATCCGACAGCCTGGCGCTGATGACGGCGCACGCCAAACTGATTCCGGGCTACAAAGACGGGCTGCTCGGCGTGGCGCGTTCCATGCCGACCTCGGCCGCGGTGGACCGCGTGGCCAAGGCGCTGGATTTGCCCTGTTTCGAGACCCCCACCGGCTGGAAGTTTTTTGGCAACCTGCTCGATGCCGGGCGCGTGAGTTTGTGCGGCGAAGAAAGCTACGGCACCGGTTCGAGCCATGTGCGTGAAAAGGACGGGCTGTGGGCGATTTTGTTCTGGCTCAGCTTGCAGGGTGCCACCGGCCGGTCGGTCGAGACCCTGGTGCGCGAACACTGGCGTGTTTACGGCCGAAATTACTACACCCGGCATGACTATGAAGGCATTGCGGTGGACGTGGCCAATGCGCTGATGTCGGCTTTGCGCGCCGCCTTGCCTGCCCTTGTCGGGCGGCAGTTTGACCAGCGCCGGGTGGTGGTGGCCGACGATTTTGCCTACACCGACCCGGTGGACGCTTCGGTATCGAGCCAGCAGGGCATTCGCCTCATTTTTGACGATGGCGCGCGCGTCATTTTCAGGCTGTCGGGCACCGGCACCGAGGGCGCGACGCTGCGGCTGTACCTGGAGCGCTACGAGGCCGATGTGGCCCAGCAGGACCAAGCCGTGCAGCAGGCACTGGCCGAACTGGCCGCGGTGGCCGAACAGGTGGCCGGTATCAGGGGGCGCACCGGCATGGCCGCGCCCACGGTGGCCACCTGATCACCATGGCAAGTCAGGACAAAAGCTGATCAAGCCCGCATCGGTCCCAAAAAAATTAATCAACGAGGAGGCACGCATGGTGCATTTTGAGAAAAGATCCCCGGAAACCCACCAACTGGTGCGGCATACCGTGGCCTTGATCCTGGCCGGCGGGCGCGGCTCGCGGCTCAAGCAGTTGACCGACACGCGCGCCAAGCCGGCGGTCTACTTTGGGGGCAAGTTCCGCATCATCGACTTCGCGCTGTCGAATTGCCTCAATTCCGGCATCCGGCGCATGGCGGTGGTGACGCAGTACAAGTCGCACTCGCTGATGCGCCATTTGCAGCGTGGCTGGAGCTTTTTGCGCGCCGAGCTCAATGAAATGGTGGACCTGCTGCCGGCCCAGCAGCGTGCAGGCGAGGAGCACTGGTACCGCGGCACGGCCGATGCCATTTTTCAGAACATGGACATCATCCGCTCCAGCAAGCCCAAGTACATCGTGATCCTGGCGGGCGACCATGTTTACAAGATGGACTACTCGATCATGCTCAAGGACCACGCGGCGCGTGATGCGGGCTGCACGGTGGGCTGCATCGAAGTGCCCCGCGCAGAGGCCAGCGCGTTCGGAGTGATGGCCATCGACGAGACGCGCCAAATCACCGCTTTCGTCGAAAAACCTGCCGACCCGCCGCCAATGCCAGGCAATGATGCCGTGTCGCTGGCCAGCATGGGCATCTACATTTTTGATGCCGATTACCTGTACCAGTTGCTCGATGAAGACCTGGCCAATCCGCAATCCGAGCACGACTTCGGCAAAAACGTGATTCCGCGGGCCGTGGCTGACGGTCGGGCGCTGGCGCATCCGTTCGGACTGTCCTGTGTCTCGCGGGTCAAGGAGGTTGAGCCTTACTGGCGAGACGTCGGCACGATCGACGCGTTCTGGTCGGCCAACCTCGACCTGGCCTCGACCGTGCCCGAACTCGACATTTACGACACCGATTGGCCGATCTGGACCTACCAGCGCCAGTTGCCACCGGCCAAATTTGTGCCGGACAAGGATGGCAACCATGGCATTTATGCCAATACCGTGGTCTCGGGCGGCTGCATTGTGTCGGGCTCGAACGTGGCGCATTCGGTGCTCTTTTCCGAAGTGCGGGTGCATTCGGACTGCCTGATCGACGAAGCTGTGGTGCTGCCCGATGTGACCATCAACCGCCATTGCCGGCTGCGCAAGGTGGTGATCGACCGTGGCTGTGAATTGCCGGAAGGCCTGGTGGTGGGCGAGGACGCGGCACTGGACGCGCAGCGCTTTGAGCGCAGCGAGGGCGGCGTGGTGCTGATCACCCGCGAGATGTTGGCCCAACTGAAGTAAAGAGATTCCAATGAACGTATTGCAGGTCAGCGCCGAGATTTTTCCGCTGCTCAAAACCGGCGGCCTGGCCGACATTGCCGGCGCCCTGCCTGCCGCCCTCAAGGCCGCGGGCTGCGATGTGCGCGTGTTGCTGCCGGGTTTTGCGCCGATCATGGCCGATCTCCAGTCGTCCAGCGTGCTGGCCGAGCTCACCGCCCCCTGGGGTGAGCGCGTGATGCTGCGCCTGGGTGTGCTGGGGGCGCTGGGCCTGGCTGCCTATGTGATCGATGCGCCTGCTTTGTATGGCAGACCGGGCACGCCCTATGAAGACGCGCAGCGCCGGCCGTTCCATGACAACCATCGGCGCTTTGCCTTGCTCGGCTGGGTGGCCGCCAGGCTGGCCTGCGGGCTCGATGCCCATTGGCAGCCCGAGGTGGCGCACAGCCACGACTGGCACGCCGCCCTGACGCCGGCCTACCTGACGTTTGGACCTGTTCAGGGGAAACGGGTGGCGAGCGTGTACACCGTGCACAACCTGGCCTACCAGGGCGTGTTTGCGCCGAACAATTTCTTCGAACTGGGTTTGCCCAACGCCGCGTTTTCGGTCAACGGGCTGGAATTTCACGGCCAGTTGTCGTTCATGAAAGCCGGCCTGTATTACGCCGACCACATCACCACCGTGAGCCCGACCTACGCGCGGGAAATCCAGACGCCCGAACAGGGCTGCGGTCTCGACGGCCTGCTGCGCTCGCGGGCCCATGATCTGAGCGGCATCCTCAATGCGGTGGACGAGGCGGTCTGGAACCCGGCCACCGATGCAGCCATCGCCCACCCCTTCGATGCCAAAAAACCGGCTGGCAAGGCGCGCTGCAAGGCCGCGTTGCAGCTGGAACTGGGCCTGACCGATCAAGTCGAGGCGCCGCTGTTTGGCGTGGTGAGCCGTCTCACCGAGCAAAAGGGGCTGCACCTGGTGCTGGCGGTGCTCGATGAGCTGATCGCCCGCGGTGGGCAGCTGGTGGTGCTGGGCACCGGCGATGTCGCGCTTGAGGCCGCGTTCAAGGCGCGCGCGGCAGCCTGCCCGCAAGCGGTGTCGGTGCGCATTGGCTACGACGAGGCCTTCGCCCACCGCATTTTTGCGGCCACTGATGTCACGCTGGTGCCGTCGCGCTTCGAGCCCTGCGGTCTGACGCAAATGTATGGCCTGAAATATGGCAGCCTGCCGCTGGCGCACCGGGTCGGCGGCCTGGCCGACACGGTGGTCGATTGCGCGCTGGAAAATCTGGCCGACGGCACGGCGAATGGGTTTGTCTTTGATGATTTCACGCCCGAGGCGCTCGCGCGTGCCATGCGCCGCGCATTTGCCCTGTATGAGCGCAAAAGCGAGTGGCGCAGCGTGCGCCAGCGTGCCATGCAGCAGTCACTGGGTTGGGACAAGGCGGCGGCGGAGTACGTGGCGCTGTACCAACGCCTGCTTGGCTGAGTGGTCTGGAAAACAGGCATTCTTTTATTTTTTATTGGGAGTTCGTAACGCATGGCTGATTCATGGATGGCGCAGCGCGCCGCCGGGGTGGTGTTGCACCCCACCTCGTTGCCCGGGCCGCACGGCATGGGCGACTTCGGCCCCCATGCGTATTTCTTCATCGACTGGCTGCACGGCGCCGGGCAAACGCTGTGGCAAACCTTGCCGCTGGGGCCGGTCGGTCCGGGGGATTCGCCCTACATGGGCAGCTCGGCATTTGCGGGCAATCCGCTGCTGGTGGCGTTCGAGCCTTTGGTGCAACGGGGCTGGCTGGCAGCGCAAAGCCTGCAAGCCAGCTGGGACGAGGAGCGCGTTGACTATGCGGCGGTGACGCCCTGGCGGCTGCAAAAATTGCGCGAGGCGTTTGCCGGGTTTGAGCAGCACGCCACGAGGCAGGATCAGGCCGAGTTGGCCGCCTGGGCCTCAGGTGAGCAAGCCTGGCTGGAAGACTACACCCTCTTCATGGCGCTGGACCAGGCCCACCATCCCGCGCTCTGGCCCGAGTGGCCGCCGGCGTTGGCCCAGCGCGACCCGGTGGCGCTGGCCAAGGCGCGCGCCAGCCATGCGCAGGAAATCGCCTTTTGGCGCTTTGTGCAGTGGCAATTCGAGGTGCAATGGCAGGCCATCAAGCGTTACGCCCACGACAAAGGCGTGCGGCTGGTGGGCGACCTGCCAATTTTTGTTGCGCACCACGGCGCCGACTGCTGGGCCCGGCCAGACCTTTACGAGCTTGATGCCAGCGGCCAGCCGAGCGTGGTGGCCGGCGTGCCGCCCGATTTTTTCTCAAACACCGGCCAGCGCTGGGGCAACCCGCTGTACAACTGGGCTGCCATGGCGCATGACGGCTACCGCTGGTGGATTGAGCGGGTGCGCCGCCAGCTGCATCTGGCCGATCTGGTTCGCATCGACCACTTTCGCGGCTTTGTCGATTACTGGGAAATCCCGGCTGGCGAGCCCAATGCGGTGAAAGGGCGCTGGCTGCCCGGGCCGGGTGATGCCCTGTTCAAGGCCTTGTCGGTGGCGCTGGGTGATTTGCCTATCATCGCTGAAGACCTCGGCATCATCACGCATGAGGTGGTCATGTTGCGCGAGCGCACGGGTTTCCCCGGCATGCGGGTGCTCCAGTTTGCCTTTTCTGGCGATGCCGGCAGCCCCTTTTTGCCGCACAACTTCGAACCCGACACAGTTGTCTATACCGGCACCCATGACAACGACACCGTGCCCGGCTGGTGGGTCAGCGCCAGCGCGCATGAGCGGGCCTTTGCCGAACACTACCTGGGGATCGACGGGCACGCGGTGCATTGGGCCATGGTGCGCGCCGCCAGCTTTTCGGTGGCGCGCTTGTCGCTGTGCCAGTTTCAGGATGTGCTGGGGCTGGACAGCGCGCACCGCATGAACACCCCGGGCACCATGGGCTGCTGGGCGTGGCGCTTCAAGTGGGACTGGGTCGGGCCGGAGGTTGCCGAGCAGTTGGCCAACATCACCGCCGCAAGTGGCCGGGTCGGATTTGACCGGTTGAAAATTTAGGGGCCGAGCAGGAACGATTGGCGAAAGGGCGCCTGACAAAACTCCGGTAAGCACCGGATCTCAGGCGCTTTGCTGCAGCAGCATCAGGCTGTGCGCCGCGACCCGCATGCCCATGTTAGCGGTACCCTGCCGGTCGCTTTGACCGCGCGGCTGGCTGGTGTCGAGCAGGGCGCGCCAGTGACCGCGGGGCAGAAGAAAGGACTCTTCAGTGGCGCCCGCGTTGAACAGCAGCAACAAGGGGGCTGCGCTGCGGCCGGGTTTGCCGATGAGGCAGGCCAGCGTGCGGGCGGTGGACTCGTGCCAGCCATCGCCCTGCAACATGCTGCCATCAAAATTCCACCATGACACGTCATACTGGCCGCTGGCATCGGCAATGCCGTTGTACCAGCGGTTGGCAAAGGGCTGCAACTGGTGCCTGAGACCAATCACATGTTGGGTGAAGGCCAGCAAATCAGGGTCTGACGCCGACCAGTCGATCCAGGCGGTGGCGTTGTCCTGGCAGTAGGGGTTGTTGTTGCCATTTTGCGTGTGGCCGAGCTCGTCGCCGGCGCACAGCATGGGCGTGCCCTGGGCCAGCAGCGTGTTGGCCAGCAGCACGCGTTGCAGCCGGGCGCGAAATTCGCGCACCACCGGGTCGTCGCTGGGGCCTTCTTCGCCGCAATTGAAACTCAGGTTGTTGTTGTGGCCGTCGCGGTTGTCTTCGAGGTTGGCCTCGTTGTGGCGCTGGTTGTAACTGACCAGGTCAAGCAGGGTAAAGCCATCGTGCGACACCACGTAGTTCACCGACTTGGCTGGCGCGCGGCGGCGCTCCTGGAACAGGTCCGATGAGCCGCACAGGCGCATGGCAAAGTTGCCGCGCGTGCAGCCCGAGGGCATCTCGTCGCCCGCTGCTGCGCTCTGAACCCAGAAACTGCGCATGCAGTCCCTGAATTTGTCATTCCATTCCAGCCAGCCGCGCGGGAAGCCGCCCACCTGATAGCCGCCCGGCCCGGTGTCCCAGGGCTCGGCGATCATCTTCACGTGCGACAGCGCCGGGTCTTGCGCCATCGCGGCAAAGAACGCGGCCTGGGCGCTGAAGCCGGTGTCGGTGCGGCCCAGCACCGGAGCCAGATCGAAGCGGAAGCCATCGACGTGCATCTCTTCCACCCAATAGCGCAGGCTGTCCATCACCATTTGCAGCACCTTGGGCTGGCGCAGGTTCAGGGTGTTGCCGCAACCGCTGTAATTTTCATAGCGACCTGGGTCGTCCGGCGGCAAGCGGTAGTAGCTGGCATTGTCGAGCCCCCTGAAGCTGATGGTGGGGCCGGACTCATCGGCTTCTGCGGTGTGGTTATAGACCACATCCAGAATGACCTCGAGTTTGGCCGCGTGCAGGTCGCGCACCATGCTGCGAAATTCGTCGTGTACAGATGACCCACCCTGTCCGCTCGCCAACTGCGGATTGGCGCAAAAAAACCCGATGGTGTTGTAGCCCCAGTAGTTGGAGAGGCCCTGGCTGACCAGGCGTTCTTCGCTGATGCTGTACTGCACCGGCAGCAGGCTGATGGCCGTGACGCCCAGGTCCTTGAGGTGCTTGATCGAGGCCGGGTGCGCCAGCCCCGCGTAACTGCCGCGTAGCTCGGGCGGGATCAGCGGGTTGAGCCGGGAGAAGCCCTTGACATGGCATTCATAGATGACTGTGTCGGCCAGGGTGATGCCCGGGATGGCGTCATCGCCCCAGTCAAAGTGATCGTCCGTGACGCGACTCTTGAGCGCATAAGCGGCGTTGTCGTGGCTGTCCTTGTGCGCGGGGTGCAGGCGGTCGGGGCTGAAGTGTTCAGGGCGCCAGTCGAACTGGCCAACGATGTCGCGCGCGTAGGGGTCGAGCAGCAGTTTGCTGGCATCGAAGCGGTGCCCTTTGTCGGGCCGCCAGGGGCCGTGCGCGCGCAGGCCATAGACCAGGCCGGGCTGCGCCCCCGGCAGGTAGCCATGCCACACATCGACGGTGTGGCACGGAAATGGCAGTCGCGCCAGCTCCTGTTTGCCCTCGGCGTCGAACAGACACAGTTCCATGGCTTGGGCATGGGTTGAAAACACGGCAAAGTTGACGCCGTGGCCGTCAAAATGGGCGCCCATCGGCCAGGGGTGGCCGTCCTGCAGGCTGGAGGTGTTCAAGCGGTCCATTGGAGGAATACAGTGGCCAAAGGGGGGAGGGTGAGCAAGATGGAGCAGGGCTTGCCGTGCCACGGCGTGGGTTCACTGGCTGCGCAGCCCATGGGCGTGCCGACGTTGCTGCCGCCGTAATGTTCCGAATCGGTGTTGAGCACCTCGCGGTAACTGCCCGCGCGGGGAATGCCCAGGCGGTAGCCTGACCAGACCTGCGGCGTGAAGTTGCACACCACCACGGTGAATGTGCCGGCGTCGAGACCATGGCGCACAAAGCTCAGCACCGAGTGGGCGGCGTCGCCGTGGTCGATCCACTCAAAGCCCGCCGGCACAAAGTCCTGCTGGTGCAGCGCCGGGGTGGCGCGGTACAGCGTGTTGAGGTCACGCACCAGGCGCTGCACGCCGGCGTGCCCGGGCAAGTCCAGCAAATGCCAGTCCAGGCTCTGGTCATGGTTCCATTCGCGCTCCTGGGCAAATTCGCAGCCCATGAACAGCAGTTTTTTGCCGGGATGGCCAAACATGTAGCCCAGAAAGGCGCGCACATTGGCCAGCTGCTGCCAGCGGTCGCCGGGCATTTTGGTGAGCAGCGAGCCTTTTCCGTGCACCACTTCGTCGTGAGAGATCGGCAGCACGAAATTCTCGTTGAAGGCATAGACCAGGCTGAAGCTCATCTCGCCCTGATGGTGCCGGCGGTAGATCGGATCGCGCGCCATGTAGGCCAGGCTGTCGTGCATCCAGCCCATGTTCCACTTGTAATGAAAGCCCAGGCCGCCGGCATAGGTCGGACGCGACACGGCGGGGTAAGCCGTGGACTCTTCAGCCAGCGTGATGGCCTGCGGACATTCCACGCCGACCACCTCGTTGACGCGCTTCAGGAAGGCGATGGCCTCCAGGTTTTCGCGGCCGCCAAACACATTGGGAATCCACTCGCCAGCCTTGCGGCTGTAGTCACGGTAAAGCATGGAGGCCACCGCATCGACGCGCAGGCCATCCACGCCAAAACGCTCCAGCCAGTACAGCGCGTTGCCCACCAGAAAGTTGCTGACCTCGGTGCGGCCGAGGTTGTAGATCAGCGTGTTCCAGTCGTTGTGGAAGCCTTCGCGGGGGTCGGCGTACTCGTACAGGTGCGTGCCGTCAAAGTTGGCCAGGCCGTGCGCGTCGCTGGGAAAGTGGGCGGGTACCCAGTCCAGAATCAGCCCGATGCCGGCGGCATGACAGCGGGTCACCAGGCGGCCAAAGCCATCGGCGTCGCCAAAACGGGAGGTGGGTGCGTACAGGCCGATCGGCTGGTAGCCCCAGGAGCCGTCAAACGGGTGCTCGCTGATGGGCATCAGTTCCAGGTGGGTGAAGCCCATGTCCTGCGCATAGGGAATGAGCGCGTCGGCAAGTTCGTCCCAGGTGAGCCAGCGGTTGCCGTCTTCGGCCACGCGGCGCCACGAGCCCAAATGCACCTCGTAAATGCTCACGGGAGCGTCCAGCGCATTCGCTTTTTTGCGTGGCTCGGACGGCGCTATTTTTTCGGGCAACTGAGCCACGCGGCTGGCCGTGGCAGGCCTGAGCTCGGCCTGCAGCGCGTAGGGGTCGGCGCGGGCCGGCAAGACCTCGCCGTTGTGTGTGCGGATCTCGAATTTGTAGAGCGCGCCCTTGGGCACGCCGGGTATGAAAAGCTCCCACACGCCGCATTCGCGGCGCAAGCGCATTGGGTGGCGGCGGCCGTCCCAATGGTTGAAGTCTCCGGCCACGCTGACGCGGCTGGCGTTGGGGGCCCACACCGCAAAGCGGGTGCCGTCCACGCCGAGCATGGTGCCCGGGTGCGCGCCGAGCACCTCGAAGGGGCGCAAATGCGTGCCTTCTCCCAGCAGCCAGACATCCATTTCGCCGAGCACCAGCGGGAAGCGGTAGGGGTCGTCGAGGACGCTGCTCAGACCGCTTTCCCACTGCACCTGAAGACGATAGGGCGCGCTGGGTGCCGCCTTGACCTTGCCCTCAAAAAAACCGGCAGCACGCGGCTTAAGCTGCGCGACCAACGCATCATCGGCGCCAAGCACCGCAACGCTGGTGGCGCTGGGCAAAAAACAGCGCACCGAGGTTTGTCCGTCCCGGGTCGCGTGCGGCCCGAGCACGGCGAACGGGTCGCCATGGCTGGCGTTGCAGATCATCTCGATGGTGTGGTGGTGCAACATGGCAAGGGGCTCGGGGTGGGGCTGTCGTTCGGAGTTTGAAATCAGGCGCGAGTCGGCGCAACATGCCAGATGTCGCGCGCATACTCGCCAATGGTACGGTCTGATGAAAACACGCCCATGCCCGCCACGTTGCGAATGGCGCGTCGGCACCACGCATCAGGCTGGCTGTAGAGTTCGTCCACCTTGGCCTGGGTGGCGACATAGGACGCATAGTCGGCCAGCAGCAGGTAGTGGTCGCCGCCCCACACCAGT
>JAABQI010000156.1 GCA_011391545.1 Rhodoferax sp. | reverse complement strand
TAGCGCCACGCCGCTGAGCAGGCAGGCCAGCAGGCCGCTCACCATGGTGGCCAGCAGCCGGGGCAGCACGCCCACGCGCTTGGTCACGTCTTCGGCCAGGCCAAACGCCAGGGCGGGTATGCCTGCCAGCAAGATCACACCCAGCAACTGCTTAACCGGGCCAACGCCTAGCAACAGCCAGGCCAGCACCAGCCCCAGGTAAATGCCGATGCCGCCCACACGGGGCGTTGGCTCCACATGAAACTTTTGCACCCCGCCCGG
>JAABQI010000155.1 GCA_011391545.1 Rhodoferax sp. | reverse complement strand
CCCGGGTGGTCCATGGAGAAATGGCCATGCCGGTGCCGGCTGAGCACCAGCAGCAGCGACACCAGAAAGGCGATGGCCGTGGTCTTTAACGAGATCACGCCATACAAAGTGGCAACTTGTGACAGTAAGTCCATGCTATTTTCCCCCTTGAAACAATTAGAAATTTGACAGCTAGCTTGAAACGGCGGGTTGAAACCCGCTCTATTTAAAAAAACTGACCAAGCTTGCCCAGGTTCTTCCAGGCCAGCGCGCCCAGGCCGCCCACACCATTGCGCTTGAGCGCGGTGTAGTCTTCACGCGACTTGAGCCAAATGCGCCCCAACGAGCGGTTGCTTTCGCCGCCCAGGCGCATCTTGACCAGCACGCGGGGGATGTAGGCCGGGCGCACCTGGCCCTGGCCAAAGTAGCGCAAGATGGCGTCGTAATCTGCCGCTATGCGGTAGCTGGTGTCAAAGCCGCCCCAGCGCTCCATCACACTGCGGCGCAAAAACAGCGTGGGGTGCGGCGGCATCCAGCCGCGGGCCAGCCTGGCCCGGCTGTAGGCGCCCGAGCGCCAGCGCCGGATGACGCGCGCGGTGTCAAGCTTGGCCACGTAGTCCAGGTCGCCATACACCGCATCCACGGCGGGGTCGGCAAAGGCGGCAGCTACACTGGCCAGCACCTCGTTGTCGGCAAAAGTGTCGTCTGAATGCATCAGGCCGATCACATCGCCGGTGGCGCGCGCCAGGCTCTTGTCGAGCGCGTCGTAAATACCCTTGTCGGGCTCGCTGATGCAGGTGGCCAGGTACGGTCATCATTTCCAGTCTCCTTTGTCGTATTGCTCATGCGTAAGCACTGCCTTGGCTGACGGCCAGGATGACAGCGGCGTATTGGCATTGGGCGGGTGGCATGCGACAAGGGACATGTGGATTTTTGTGGGAGCGGCGCCCTCGCCGCGAAGGGTGTTGGGGTTCATTCGCGGCGGGGGCGCCGCTCCTTCGGGGACAGGCTCACCAAGGGTTGGCCAGCATCAGACCTTCTATATTTTCAAAGTCTTTGGTGTTGCGGGTGGCCACGGTCAGTCCGGCGGACAGGGCGATGGCTGCAATTTGCGCGTCTTCGGTCGATATGGGCTGCCCCTGCCGGGTGCGGGCCGCCACCAAGACGGCGTAGTGCTTTGCAGCCGCGGTATCGAAGGCGAGGCAACGGACGGCAAAGTCTTGCTCAAACATTTGCTCAGCCGACTTGGCCAGTGCGGTGCGGCGTTGGCCAGCGGGCAACAGGGCGATGCCGGTCAAAATCTCGGCCTGCGTGACGGCGCTGGTGTGCATGGCGCTTTGCGCATTTTGGGCAAACCAGTCAAGCACGGCAGCGGCTGGCTGGCTGCGCATGAGCTCCGACAGCACATTGGTATCGAGCATGAAGCCGTGGCTCATGGTGTGTCGATGGCGGGCGGCGGGCGGGCAATTTGCCGCGCCGGTATGGGCAGGGAGTCGACTTGCAGCTTGGCAAACCTGCTGTTGACGCGCTCGGCAAAGCTCACCTGCCCGGCTTGCTCAGGGGCGACTATGTTTTGCAGAATTTGCCGCACCTCTTCTTCCATGGACCGGCCATGGCGGGCTGCACGCACACGCAAGCTGTTTTTGACAGATTCGTCGAGGTTTCGAACGGTAAGGCTGCTCATGAGTCAATTCCAGATGATTGCATTGAAATCATTGTAATCATCTGTTGGGGGGTGTATTGGTGTTTGTAGGAGTCGCGCCCTCGCGACGAAGGTTGTTTGAGTTCATTCGCGGCGGGGGCGCCAGTCTCACAGGGTGTCTCCTGGCGGGTTGGCAGCAAGCAGCCAGTCTACGGCGCGGTGCAGTTGCACGCCGGCGGGAAGTTGCTGGCCGGGCGACGCGTCCAGCGTGATCAGGTGCAGGGTGGCGTGCGGCGATTCCGTGGCGGCGTCTTGCAGCGCGCGCACTTCACGCGCCAGCGTGGCGGGGTCGTCGAGTTCGGCGCAGACCTGGATCAGGGCTTCGTCTCCGGCGGGGCTGCGGGCCAGGAAGTCGACCTCGAAGCCGGCTGCGGTGCGTACATAGGCCGTCTCAAAGCCACGGCGCTGCAGTTCGTGCCACACCACGGTTTCGAGCGCGTGCCCGGTGTTGGCCTTGCCCGAGCGGTCGAACAGCGCGATCAGGCCGGTGTCCACCGGGTAAACCTTGCGCGGGTTGACTTGGCGGCGGCGCACCGAATCGCTTGCGACGGCAACGCTGGACAGCAGAAAGGCGTCTTCCAGGTGCGCCAGCAGGCTGTGCAGGGTGTCTTTGCTGACGGCCACGCCGCGCGATTTGAGGTCGCCGTGAAACTTGTTGATGCTGAAAGCGCCGGCAGCGTTGCCCAGCAGTTGCTGCACCATCCAGCGCAGCACCTGGGGCTGGCTGAGGTTGTGGCGCTCGACCACGTCGCGCAGCAGCACCACATCGACATAGCCGCGCAGCAGTTCGGTGCGGTTGCGGCTGTCTTGGCCCTGGGCTTCCGGGAAGCCGCCGCAGGCCAGATAGTCGGTCAAGGCCCGGCCCAGCAGGGAGCGTTCGGCCTTGGTCAGCCGGTCCGCCGGCGTGGTGGGCTCGTGGCCCGCGTGGCGCAGGGCTTCGCGGAAGCTGTACGGCGTGACCACGGCCTCCATGGCCCGCCCGCGCATGCTGGTAGCCACTTCGCGCGACAGCATGCGTGCGGATGAGCCCGAAACGAAGAGTTCGATATTCTCACTGTCCAGGATGCGCCGGGCAAATAGCTCCCAGCCGGGCACGAGCTGGATTTCGTCCAGAAAAAAGCAGGCGCGGCGGGCATCGCGCCAGCCGGGGTGAAGGCTGTAGAAGGCTTCCACCAGCAGCTCAAGGTCGGCCAGTTGCATGCCGGCAAGACGCTCGTCCTCAAAACTGAAGTAGAGCAAGCCGTCACGCGCCATGCCTGCGGCGTGGCGGTCGGCCAGGATCTGCCACAGCAGGCTGGTCTTGCCGGAGCGTCGCATGCCGATGACGGCTGTGGCTTTGCCTTTGACCGCCGGCAGCCAGACGTCGCGACGCGTCAACACCGGCAGCGGTGCCGCTTGGGCATCGATGATTTTCTGGCGAATGACGGATCTGAATTGACTTTGCACGGTGACCTATTTTATCTGATATTGTCTTTTTAATAATGACAATTAGATGGAGTCATTCGCGGCGAGGGCGC
>JAABQI010000154.1 GCA_011391545.1 Rhodoferax sp. | reverse complement strand
AAGAACAGCGCTACAAAGAGGGCGATGCCTTCGTTTGTCTGGATGATGCGGGCAAGCCGGTGTTCAGTGACCAGGCCAAAGGTCCGGCCCCCTTGTTTGTTGACACCGTGCTGACAGTCGGCGGGCAGGAGATCCGGGTCAAGTCCTCGCTGCAACTGCTGCGTGAAGAAGCCATGCGCCTGGAGCTTGACGCCTATGCCAAAGCCTGTGGCATCCCGGCCGACACCCTGGCGGCCCTGGCCAAGGAACTGGCCTCGCACGGCAAGCGCGCCTCGGTCATTGCCCACGGCGGCATGATGAGCGGTAGCGGTTTCTACAACGCCTATGCGCTGATGAGCATCAACGCGCTGCTGGGCAACATCAACTGGAAGGGCGGTTTCGTCGCCAATGGCGGCGGCTTCAAGGACAGCGGCGAGGGGCCGCGCTACAACCTGGCTACGTTTGCCGGCATGGTCAAGCCGTCCGGAACGCCGCTGGGGCGCAATGTGCCCTATGAAAAAACCGCCGAATTTGCCGCCAGAAAAGCCGACAACAAGCCCTATCCGGCGACCGCGCCATGGTTTCCGAATGCGCCCGGCCTCACCACCGAACTGCTGCCCGGCGGTATCAGTGGCTACCCTTATGCGCTGAAGGCGCTGGTGCTCTGGTCGTCCAATCCGCTGTACGGCGTCACCGGTCTGCGCAACAAGATTGCCAAGGACCTGGCCGATCCGAAAAAGCTGCCACTCATCATCTCGGTTGATCCTTTCATCAACGAGAGCAATGCCTACGCCGACTACATCATTCCCGATTCGCTGATGTACGAAAGCTGGGGCTGGGTGGCGGCCTGGAACGGCGTGCCGACGAAGGCGATGGGCGCGCGCTGGCCGGTCATCGAGCCCAAGGCGGCGAAGACGCCCGAGGGACGCGCCATCGGCATGGAGACATTCTTCATCGCGCTGGCCAAGGCCATGCAGCTGCCCGGCTTTGGTGAAGGAGCCCTCAGCGATCCGGAGGGTGCGACCTATGCATTGAACGGGCCCGAGGACTGGTACCTGCGCGGTGGCGCCAACATTGCCTGGCTGGGCAAGGAGCCCGTGGCCGATGCGACTGAAGACGATATTCGCCTCAGCGGTGTCGAACGCATCCGCCCGTTGCTGGAAAAGACGCTGAAACCTGAAGAGGTGGCCAAGGTGGCCTTCCTGCTCACCCGGGGCGGCCGTTACCAGCCGGGCAAGGACGCCTACGACGAGGAAAACGCAGAGTGGATGCGCAACCCGATGAAGGCCATGTCCCATTTGTGGAACGAGAACGTGGGTGCCTCCAAGAACAGCCTGACTGGCAAACGCTACAGCGGATGCGCAAGCTGGGTCGAGCCCTCGTTTGCCGATGGCACGCCGGTGCGCAAGCTCTATCCGGTTGACAAGTGGCCGATGCAACTGGTCAGCTACAAGTCGGCGCTGCAAAACCCGTACTCGATTGGTGCCACGCGCCTGCTCGGCCTGCATCCGGAAAACCCGGTGCTGATCCATCCTGACGATGCGCACCGCCTGAATCTGAAGATGGGTGATTTGACAGTGATCACGACCCCGACGGGCAGCCTCAAGGCCCGGGTCATGGTGCATGCCGGCATCACGCCGGGGGTGGCGGCATTCGAGCATGGCTTCGGCCATCGGGAGTTGGGTGCACGGGCACATCGCATTGGCAGTGCGCGCCAACCGCAGGACCGGCGCCTGGCGGCCGGGGTCAACCTGAACGACATTGGTTTGATCGATCCGACTCGCCCCGACAAATCGCCCTGGGTCGATCCTGTCTCGGGCGGCGCGGTGCGTAACGGCTTGCCGGCGACGCTGCGCCGGGCCTGAGGCCGACGCTTCAGGTTAATCCAGCGCCGCCGGATCGGCCCGCAGCATCAGGCGGGCCAGTTCGGCGGCAGATGAGATGGCTGCCTTTTCCATGATGTGCTGGCGGTGGATGTGCACGGTCTTTTCGCTGATGCCCAGGCGGGCCGCAATCAGCTTGTTCGGTTGGCCGCGCGCGATCAGGCGGGCGGCTTCCTTTTCGCGGGGCGAGAGCGCGGCTAGCACAGCCAGGGCGGCATCGCGCCGCTGCGTGTCCTCCAGCGCCTCGGCACTGCGCCGGATGGCCGCGGCCACGGTGTCGAGCAGCATCTGGTCCTTGAACGGTTTCTCGATGAAATCGCTGGCACCTGACTTCATGGCCTGGACCGCCATCGACACATCGGCGTGGCCGGTCATGAACAGGATCGGCAGAAGCACACCACGCTCGCGCAGCACCTGCTGCAGTTCCAGGCCACTCATGGCTGGCATGCGGATGTCAAGCAGCAGGCAGGACGGCTGGGTGGGCGGCGCGGCAAGGTCTAGGAATTCTTCAGCCGAGGCATACAGCTTGACGCTCCAGCCCACTGAATCGAGCAGAAAGCGCAGGGAGCGGCGCAGGCCCGCATCATCGTCCACCACGTGGACGAGGCAATCTTCAGGTGGGTAGGTCATGGCAGGGGAGTGAAAAGGAAAAACGCATGCCCTGGCCATCGGCATTGGGCTCGGCCCATAGCCGGCCACCATGGGCTTCGATGATGGTTTTGCAGATGGGTAGCCCAAGGCCCAGGCCATCCGGCTTGGTGGTAAAAAATGGTTCAAACAGGCGCGCCAATTGGGCCGGTTCGAGACCGCAACCCTGGTCAATGACGTGGAGATGAACCCAGTGGTCAACGGCTTCAACAATCACCTGCACACGGTGCCGCTCGGGTGGCAGATTGCGCCCGGCATCAAGGGCGTTCTTGATCAGATTCAGCAGGACCTGCTGGATTTGCGGGCCATCCGCCAGCACCCGGCAGTGGTCGGGTAGCCGATTCTCGATGTGGATCGTGGGCGGATGGGCCATCATGCCAATGATCAGGTGCCGCGCTTCCTTGGCAATGAGCGCCAGGTCAACCGGAGCGCGCACGGCGCCACGTTTTTTTGCGAAATGGCGAATGCGCTGCACGATGCCACCGGCCCGCTCGGCTTCGCTGACGATCTGGGTGCAGGCTTCGTTGATGGCCTCCGGCGTCAGGCGACCGCTGTCCTGGCGGCGCAGCACGGTGCGGGCGTAGGTGCCAATGGTGGTCAATGGCTGGTTCAGTTCGTGCGCGAGGTTACCCGACAGTTCGCCCAGCACTGACAATCTTGAGAGATGCTCCATCTGCTCCTGGCTCTCACGCATGCGTGACTCTGCCTGCTCCCTGGCATGGAGGGAATCGCGCAATTGTCCGGTTCGACGGTGGACCAGATGCTCAACCCGGATGGTGTGGATGATCCAGGCCACCAGCGCGATCAGCGCACCCAGCAGCCAGGGCCAGAAACGACGCGCCAAGCCTTCAGGCGTGATTTCCCGCAGGTAGGCGTACGGGCCGACGCGCAGTTCCCGATACAGGTCATGCACCGGTTGGTAGTCCGCCGGAACGGTCCAACCCATGCCGTCTGCTGCTTGCGTCATGGAAAGCAAGGCGTGGGCGACACGTTTGGCCAGCACCGGGTCGGTCTGCCGGGTGACGGCAAGGGGCCAGTCAGGGAAAAGGGGGGTCG
>JAABQI010000153.1 GCA_011391545.1 Rhodoferax sp. | reverse complement strand
ACCTGCATCACCTTTGGCTTGTAACTGTCCACCGAGACCGGCACACCCAGCCGGACCGCCTCGCGCAGCACCGGCAACAGGCGCGTCAGTTCATCATCCAGGCTCAGCGGCAGCGCACCGGGCCGGGTGGACTCGGCGCCAATGTCGAGGATGTCGGCACCATCGCGGATCAATTGCTCGCAGTGCTTGAGCGCGGCCTGCGTGGCGCCATGCTGGCCACCGTCCGAAAACGAATCCGGCGTGACATTGACAATGCCCATGACTTTGGGGCTTGTCAGGTCAATCTGATAGCGACTGGTTTGCCAATACATCCGGGTGCTGAGCTATGCGTTGAATGAAAAAACGGGGCCGCAGCCCCGTTGGATCGTGTTCACAGCCTAGGCAGCGTGGGGCGCCGCATCAGGATTGACGGCCGGGGTGCCGCCGCTGCCGGCGTCCGACGAAGCCGGTGGCACGCGTGGCGTCCAGTCCTTGGGCGGACGCGGCGGCTTGCCGGCCATGATGTCGTCGAGCTGGTCGCTGTCGATGGTTTCCCACTCCAGCAAGGCCTTGGCCATGACGTGCATGTGCTCGCTGTGTTCTTCGATCAGGCGGCGCGCCAGGGCGTACTGCTCGTCGATGATGCGACGCACTTCGGCATCGACCTTCTGCATGGTTTCTTCGCTCATGTTGGTGGTCTTGGTGACCGAACGTCCCAGGAACACCTCACCTTCGTTTTCGGCGTACACCATCGGACCCAGCGCCGCGGTCATGCCATAACGCATGACCATGTCGCGGGCGATCTGGGTGGCACGCTCGAAGTCGTTGCTGGCGCCGGTGGTCATCTGGTTCATGAACACTTCTTCGGCAATCCGGCCACCAAACAGCATGCTGATCTGGTTCAGCATGTACTCCTTGTCGTAGCTGTAGCGGTCCTGCGCCGGCAGGCTCATGGTGACGCCCAAGGCACGGCCGCGCGGAATGATGGTGACCTTGTGCACCGGGTCGCACTTGGGCAGCAGCTTGCCGATCAGGGCGTGGCCAGACTCGTGGTAAGCCGTGTTGCGGCGCTCGCTCTCGGGCATGACCATGCTCTTGCGCTCCGGGCCCATCAAAATTTTGTCCTTGGCCTTCTCGAAGTCCTGCATCTCCACCGTGCGGGCATTGCGACGTGCCGCCATCAGCGCGGCTTCGTTGCACAGGTTGGCCAGGTCGGCACCACTCATACCGGGCGTGCCGCGGGCAATCACCGCCGGGTTAACGTCAGGGCTCAAGGGCACCTTGCGCATGTGCACGTTCAGAATCTGCTCACGGCCGCGGATGTCGGGCAGCGTCACATACACCTGGCGGTCAAATCGACCCGGGCGCAGCAAGGCGGCGTCCAGAATGTCGGGGCGGTTGGTGGCTGCCACCACGATCACGCCGACATTGGTCTCGAAGCCGTCCATCTCGACCAGCATCTGGTTCAGGGTTTGCTCGCGCTCGTCGTTGCCACCGCCCAGACCGGCGCCGCGCTGGCGGCCGACCGCGTCGATTTCATCGATGAAGATGATGCATGGCGCATTTTTCTTGGCGTTGTCAAACATGTCGCGCACCCGAGAGGCGCCGACACCGACGAACATTTCAACGAAGTCCGAGCCGGAGATGCTGAAAAAAGGCACTTTGGCTTCGCCGGCGATGCTCTTGGCCAGCAAGGTCTTGCCGGTTCCCGGCGGGCCGACCAGCAACAATCCGCGAGGAATACGACCACCGAGCTTCTGGAACTTGGCCGGGTCTTTCAGGAAGTCCACGACTTCCTTGACTTCTTCCTTGGCCTCATCGCAGCCGGCTACGTCGGCAAAAGTGACCAGGTTGGTGTTTTCGTCGAGCAGGCGCGCCTTGCTTTTGCCGAAGCTGAACGCACCCCCCTTGCCGCCACCCTGCATCTGGCGCATGAAGTACACCCAGACGCCGATCAGCAGCAGCATGGGGCCCCAGCTGACCAGCAGCGTCATCAGCAGCGAGCCTTCTTCGCGCGGCTTCACGTCGAACTTGACGTCGTTGGCGATCAGGTCGCCCACCAGTCCGCGATCCAGATAAGTGGCCGTGGTGCGAACCTTGCGGTCGTCGGTGGTGACGGCCACGATTTCGGTGCCGCTTTGGCCTTCCTGGATGATGGCGCTTTTGATCCGGTTACCCCGGACTTCTTCCAGAAAATCGGAATAGCCAAGGTAGCCGGCGCCGGTCGCTGGACGCGTGTCAAATTGCTTGAAGACGGTGAACAACACCATCGCAATGACCATCCAGACCGCAATTTTTGAAAACCATGGATTGTTCAAGCCAAACTCCAGTAGATATGTATTCGATCAAACACCAACACAATGGCGCCAATTCTAGGCTGTTCAGGCTGCGCTGCGACAAGCCCCGAGAGCAGCAGCCACAGCGACTGCAAGGAAATCAGGGGTGTTTCAGAGTGAGGCCTATTAAAAAGGTCTCGGATGACTTGTCGCGCGAGGCTTTGGGCTTGATGCGTTTGACCGTGACAAAGGTGTCGCGAAAGCGCCGGTACAGCGTGTCGTAACTGCCGCCATGGAACACCTTGGCCACCAGCGCCCCTTCTGGCTTGAGATGGGCTTGCGCAAACTCCAGCGCCAATTCGATCAAATGCTCGATGCGTGCAGCGTCGGCAGAGCTGATGCCCGACAGGTTGGGCGCCATATCGGACACCACCACATCGGCCAATTGGCCCTGCATCTGCTCGGCCAGCAGAGCCAGCACCGCGTCTTCGCGAAGGTCGCCCTGAATGAACAACACGCCTTCGATCGGCTCCATGGACAACAGGTCGAGTGCGATGATTCGGCCGTTGAGTTCGCCCGCAGCCGCGCCGCCGCCGATGGCCGATTTGGGCGACAGCTTGCGCCGCACATACTGGCTCCAGGCACCCGGTGCCGAGCCCAGATCAACCACCAGTTGACCCGGCTTGATCAGGTGCAGGGTGTCATCGATTTCCTGCAGCTTGTAAGCCGCACGCGCCCGATAGCCGTCTTTTTTAGCCAGCTTGACGTAGGTATCGTTAACGTGATCGTTGAGCCAGGCCCGGTTGACCTTGCTGCTTTTAACTACTGATTTCATACAAGTAAAGTTCCCTGCTCTCGCCGATAATACGGCCATGACTCAAATTCAACTGACCCCCGCCCAACGCAAAGTTCACCGTGCCGAAGCCCACCACCTCGACCCCGTGGTCATGGTGGGTGGCGACGGCCTGACCGCTGCCGTCAAGAAAGAAGCCGACGCCGCGCTCAACGCCCACGGCCTCATCAAGGTTCGCGTCTTCTCTGATGACCGTGCCGCCCGTGAAGCCATGTTTCAAACCCTGGCCGATGAACTGAATGCTGCGCCCATCCAGCACATCGGCAAGCTGCTGGTGCTGTGGCGCCCGCTGCCCGAGCGCGAAAAAACCGCTGACGAAGAGCGCATGCCGGGTCCGCGCGATGTCAAGGTGCTCAAGTACAGCACCCGCGGCGGCCAGCGCCCCGAGGTCAAGACCCTGCGCGTGCTGGGCAACCAGCGCCTGACATCAGGCGGACAGGTCAAACGCTCCAAGCCCAAGCAGATCAGCGTAAAAAAACAA
>JAABQI010000152.1 GCA_011391545.1 Rhodoferax sp. | reverse complement strand
TAGTGCTGGAACACCATGGCGCGCTCAGCCCCCGGCGCGGTGATGTTACGGTCATCGCACAACACCTCGCCGCTGGTGCGGTACTCCAGCCCGGCCAAAATGCGCAACAGCGTGGACTTGCCGCAGCCGGAAGCGCCCACCAGCGTGATGAACTCGTTTTCTTCGATGCCGAGGCTGACGTTCTCCAGTGCTGGGGTCGGGCTTGTGGCGCGCTCGAACACCTTTCCGACGTTTTTCACGGTGACTTTGAACATGGCTTGATCTCCTCGTTAACCGCGTGTGTGGGCCCAGGGATACAGGCGGCGATGTAGCCAGCGAAAGCCCTGGTCCATCACCAGACCGATCACCCCGATCAAAATAATGCCGGCAAAAATCGTGTCGGTCTTCAAATAGCGCTGCGCTTTCAAAATGGCATAGCCCAAGCCCGAGTTGGCTGCCACCATTTCGGCCACCACAAGGTAGGTCCAGGCCCAGCCCATGGTGATGCGCAGGGTGTCCAGAATGGCAGGCCGCGCCGACTGGGCCAGCACCAGGCGAATCATCTCAAAGCGGGTGGCGCCCATGGTGAGAGCCGCCTCGATTTGTGCCAGCGGCACCAGGCGCACGTTGTCGGCCACCATCAACACCATCTGAAAAAACGTGCCAATAAAAATGATGGAAATCTTGGCGCCCTCGCCAATGCCCATCCACAACATCACCAGCGGAATAAAGGCCACTGCGGGCATGTAGCGAATGAAGTCGGTCAGGGGCTCCAGCAAGGCCTCGACCGGACGAAACGCACCAATCAGCAAACCCAGCGGCAAGGCCAGCACGGCAGACAGCGCAAAGCCGGAGGCAACCCGGTAGACGCTGATCAGGGTGTCGGCGGTCAGGTCGTCTTCCACCAGCCAGGTGATAAGGCGCGTGACCACGCTCCACGGGCCGGGCATAAAGATGGCATCCACCCAACCTGAAGCAGCGTACAGGGTCCACAAGGCAAAGGGGATGAACAAACCCAAAGCAGCAAATAGCCAATACTGCGTGCGCGACAGCTGGCCGGCAATACGCCAGATGCCTGGGCGGAACGAAGCTTTTGGGGTGTCTGACATGCGGGCTCCAGTGGTTGAACAAAGCAAGAGAGGACGGTGCAACACACCATCTCCTCCCGGGCTTTTGTCCCTCCGTGGAGCCGCAACGATGTGCGGCCGACAGCTCTCGGACCAGACAGCGCCACTGATGTGGCACCCGGAACCCTAGCGGTCTTGCAAGTCAAGCGATGCGCTGTGCGCCACGCCCTCTCTTGATTTTAATAAGCAAACTTGATGCCAGCTTGCAGCAGGGTATTTTTTTGGGATTTGCACCAAATTGGTGTTCTGGTACGGTCGCTGTGCCTCAACGGTAAGCACGCGGGCTGATGCCAGTCAGTCCTTTAACGGGCGAGCAGCAAATACAAGCGACTTGCTGAAGGCGTCAAAAGCTGCCGTCAGTGCAAGTCCACTCCAGAATCTGCCAGGCTCCGGCGCATGCCGCGCAGTCCATGCTGGCTTGCGCACCGTCAAGCTGACGCACGGCAAAAGGAACGCGGGCGCCTTGTCGCGCCGGCAAGGTCGATTGTTCAATGGTCCAATAACCCGCTTCCAGTGTCCCAAAAGAAATCTCAAAATCCAGCAGGTCTGCCGTCTGCTCTGGGTGCAGGGCGAGCACCTCGGCCAGATTTTTTCCGGCGGACGTAGTTGGCGGTACTGGGGTGCGGCGGGGTCGTACCCGCATGGCGTAGCGGCCCGCCACCAAAAAACGTTCCTGGGTGTCTCCACCCGCCTCGTCCTGCCCGGCCAGTGCGATGAAACGGCCGGTGGAACCGGGCAACCGTTCCCAAATCTCCAGATACGGCGCATGGACACCGGTCTCGATCACGCGTTCAGACGTCTCAAACACCATGACACCGGCATCCACATCGCCGCGCAGTGGCTGAAAATCAAGACGACGATGCCAGGTGCAGACCTCCCCGCTGGCCTGCTGCGCCACCTCGGTCACGCCGCAAAAGCCTTGCTGGCTCGCCAGCCAAAGCGGCGCATCAGTCTCCGGCGCCTTCACCGGAATGCGCAAGTCTGCGTGCCAGCCACTGGTCTGCAACCAGCGCACAAAGGTGTTTTCATCACGGTGGTGCGGGGTTTTCAACAGCGTGCGCGCCCAGACCCCGCGGTAGTGATCCGGCACCGGGCTCATTCGCAGGCCCCTGGAAACGGCGGCAGGCTGCGGTAAAACCTCATGTCATGATTGGGCCAGATCACCGCGCCAGATTCACGCGCCAGTGCCTTGAGTTTGCGGATGCTTGCCACCGCCAGCGCTTCACGCCCTTGCCACAGGGTGCCGGGTGCCACTTCGTCATCCAGATTTTCCTGCAGGTCGGCGGCGTCACCGGCCAGCAAAACCGGCAGCCCCTTGGGCAACTCGATCAGCAGCGACATGTGCCCGATGGTGTGGCCCGGCGTGGCCACGGCCTGTACCCCGGGGAGCACGCTGTACTCGCCCTGCTGCAGGCAAAAGGACAAGGGCGCACCCGCATCGTCGAGCAGTTCATCGGCAAACACCGCAGGGTCGGCACCACTGCGCGCAGCGTTGACCTCGTCTTGCTGCACATGAATCTCGGCGCCGCAGCCGCAGCGCCTGAGGTCCTTCAATCCACCGGCATGGTCAAAGTGCAGATGGCCAATGAAAATCACATCCACATCAGTTGCGGTGAGCCCAAGGCGCGCCAGGTGATGGGGAATGCGCTGAGCCTCTGTCATCTCGGGCGCGCCGAACGCGAACGCCTCAGGGTTGTAGTACCGGGCGCGGGCGATGGGATCATGGATTTTGGCGTGATCGCAACCCACGTCGTACAAAATGCGGCCATTCGCGGTTTCTATCAGGTAGGCCAGAATGGGCGCTTCAATCTGCTGCCCATGCCCCCGGTTCAGGGTCGAAATGGATTTGTCGTAGCGGTGGGTGGCGGTGAGCAGCGGCCACATTTTTTTGACTTGTGTCATGCGATGGCTTTCCGTGCAGGTGTGACTTGAAACGTCGCCAGCACTTGATCCGTGCTGGCGATCTGGCCGAAGATGCCGCCCTCGACACCGATCATCGCCAGCGCCGGTGCCTGCAGCGCGGGGTCGCTGGCTGCAGTTGCGTCGCCGATGGTGATGCAGCTATAGCCACGGTCCACTGCTTCGCGCAGGGTGGAGTGCACACACACCTCGGTGGTCACGCCGCACAGGATCAGTTGTCGGATGTTGCGGCGGACGAGCACGCCTTCCAGGTCAGTCTGATGGAACGCACCATAACCCGGCTTGTCGATCACCACTTCACCTGCCTGCGGCTTTAGCGCGTTAATGAAGTCATGCCCATATTCGCCGCGCACCAGCAGGCGTCCCATGGGGCTCGTGCTGCCGATGGGCGCACCAGCCTGCACGCTGCGGCGCATCTTTTCTGGCGTGCAATCCGACAGGTCGGGTTGATGGCCTTCACGGGTGTGCACCACCAGCAGGCCGGCCGCGCGCGCTGCTGTCAGCAGGCGCTGGATTTGGGCGATGGGTTGGGCCAGTCGCTCAACGTCCAGACCCGCGCGCGCCG
>JAABQI010000151.1 GCA_011391545.1 Rhodoferax sp. | reverse complement strand
CAGACACCCGCCACAAAAAAGCTGGCCCCTTGCGCCTGTCCGGCTTGCGCCAAGTCATTGAACGTTTTGCCCAGCGGCGCAAAAGCCTGACCAAGTACGGCGCCGTGCAGGTCCACCACCGCCTCGCTCACGTAAATGCCGATCTGCCCGGCGGGCACCGGCAGCGGCTCGCCCACCAGTGGCAGATTTTTGGCCGGGTCCGGCAACTCACGGGCGATCAGCGCCACCGGCGGCAGACTGGGTTTGAGCAGCAGCGACACCACACGTTGCGCCTGCAACTGCTTGACGCCCTGAAGCGCGGCCGCCGCCTGCACATATTCAGGGCTGAAATACACCGTGTCGCTGGAACCCAGGTTGGGGCTGCTGCGCACATACAGGTCGGCGGGCAGCACCTGGTCCAGCCATTGCGTCACCGATTCCCGAAAACTGGCCACCATCACAGTCAGCGCCACCGCCAGACTCAATGAAGCCACCACGCCGCTGACCGCCACCGCCGCCGTTTCGCGCTGGTGCCGGGCACGCGCCACTGCCAGCAGCGGCAGGGTTTGGCGCGCCACCAGCGGGGCGATGCGGTCCAGCAGCAGGCCAATCAGCCAGGGCAGGGCGGTGATGCCGCCCACCAGAAGCAGGGCCACCGACAGGTAAGCCGCCACCGGAATGCCCCAAACCGGCGGGGCCTGGCTCAACGCCGCGCCCAGCAGGATCAGCATCAGGCTGAGCCAGTGGCTGTGCGGGTTGACCAGCGCGCCGCCCAGGCCCTTGAGGGTTTGTGCCGGCGGCAAGGCCTGCGCCGCACGGGCCGGCCACCAGCCGCCCACCAGTGCGGCCACCACGCCCATTGCGCCGTAGAGCAGCGCGGCCCAGCCGCTGAATTGCAGCCTGGGCGCGCTGCCGGAAAAAAAACCGCCGCCCAGGTCGCCGCCGAGCACGTTCAGCGCCAGCGCCGCCAGCGCCGTTCCCAGCGCAATGCCGGCGGCGCTGCCGAGCAGGCCCAGCGCTAGCGATTCCCACAGCACCAGGCTCAGCCGTTTGCGCCCGCTCAGGCCCAGCACGCCGAGCAGGGCAAATTGCTGCGCCCGTTTGGCCACGCTCAAGGACAACACCGAGAACACCAGGAACGCCCCGGTGAACAGGGCAATGAAGGCCAGCACGGTCAGGTTGACCCGGTAGGCGCGCGACAGGTTGTTGATCTGCGATTGGGCATCACCGGGTACCGTCAGGGTGAGGCTTGCGGGCCAGTCGGGCGCGTTTTGCAGGCTGCGGACAAAGTCGTCGCGGTTGACTCCGGCCTTCAGGCGCAGGTCGACGCGGCTGAGCTGGCCCTGCTTGCCAAACAACTCCTGTGCCGCACCAATGTCCATGACCGCCAGTGGCCGACCACTTGCGCGCACGCTGCCGGCAACGGTGACCGGCAGCAGTTCGAGACCGCTTTGCAGTTGCAGATTCGACCCAGCCAACGTTTGTGCGGCAGGATTCAAAAAAACCTGTCCCGGCGCAAACAGCGCGAAGCGGTCGTTTGCGCCCGGGTCGCTGCGGCGGCTGGGCAGCGGCATCAGGTCCGGCGCCACAAACGCCACCACCAGCGCATCGACGCCGACCACTTTCAGGCTGCGCTTGCCCTCGGGCGTGACCGCGTAAGTGCCCACTTCGAGCACGGGTGACGCCAGCGCCACCTGCGGCAATTTGGCAACGCGCGCAAACAGCGCCTCGTCAAACTGGCCCTGCACGCCGCGCAATTCCAGGTCGGGCTGGCCGCCCACCGAGCGCGCCGCCTGCGAGAACTCGTCGAGCGCGCTGGCGTTGATCAAATGCACCGAGAACGCCAGCGCCACGCCCAGCATCACCGCCACCACCGCCGCCGCGTTGCGCCACGGGTGGTGTTTGAGTTCTTGCCAGGAGAAGGTTTTGAGCAGGTCAAGCATGGGGTGGGGAGGCAATCAAACCTGAAGTGCAGGGGGTGCCGCATTGTGAGCTGTTTTTCATTGACTCAGCGACCAAGCGGGCACTGCCAAACTGCGCACTTGCAGTGACGTTTACGCCACCTCAACCTTGCCCCGCAAGCAGGGAGGGTGTATTGTTCGGGCCAGCCATTGCCTGTTCTACTTTCCCTGCACCCCATGCGCGATTTTAAAGAAGCCCCCGAGGCGGACAAGAAAATCCAGCCGTCGTCAGTGACTGCGCCCACCGACGGCCGTCCATTGTTGAGCGAGGCGAACGCCGCCTTCGTCCGGCGTTTTGCTTCCATGAACGTCGCCGGGCGCGACGCGCAGAACCGGCCTGCGCTGGCGCGCGGGCTCGGCATCCGTGTAACGCCCGACCGACGCACGTTGACGGTGTTCCTGAGCGAGACACATTCGAGCCGGGTATTGAAATGCCTGCGTGAGAACGGCGCCATCGCTTTGGCGGTCACGCGGCCCAAGACCCACGAGACCTTGCAGTTCAAGGGGCAGGTGCGGGTGATCGGGCCGCTGTCGGACGAGGACCGGCTGGAGATGATGGCATACCAGGAATCCTTTGTTGCCGAGTTGGAGCAACTGGGTTACCCGCCAGAATTTACCCGCCAGCTTCTCGCCGGGTCTGAATGCGCCGTCGCGGTCGTGTTTGAGCCGACGGCGATGTTCGATCAGACTCCGGGCGCGAAGGCGGGCGAGAAGCTGGGGGCGAAACCATGAACATCACGCTCGAATCCCTGCGCCGCTGCTTCGAGGGTGCCCAGCCAGCGCAGATTGCCACCTGCGCATCCGACGGCACGCCCAATGTGGCCTATCTCTCGCAGGTGCACTACGTGGACAGCGACCACGTGGCGTTGTCCTTCCAGTTCTTCAGCAAGACGCGCGAGAACGTGCTGGCCAATCCCTTTGCCCGGGCTCAGGTCATCGACCCGGCCACCGGCATCCAATACCAGCTTGCGTTGCAATACCTACGCACCGAGACGGGTGGTCCGCTGTTCGAGTACATGAAGGCGCGGCTCGCTGGCGTGGCTTCGCTGACGGGCATGAGCAAAGTATTCAGGTTGCGCGGATCCGATGTTTACCGTGTGCTCGACATCGAGTGCACCGATCCCTCAGCACCGGAATGCGGCTCAATGCCGACGAACCGCATGCCCGCACTGCGCGCATGCTCGGAGCGCCTGGCAAAGTGCGCTGATTTGTCGTCGCTGCTGGACGAGTTGCTGGCCGGCCTCGCTCGGCATTTCGGCATCAAGCACGCCATGGTGCTGGTGCTCGATGCGGCCAACAACCGTCTCTATACCGTGGCGAGTCTGGGCTATGCGAAATCCGGGGCCGGTTCGGAGGTGGCGATGGGCGAAGGCGTGATCGGGGTTGCCGCGCAGCAGCAGACGCCGATTCGCATCGCCTTCCTGACCGGCGACTACGCCTATAGCCTCGCCCTGCGCGACAGCTTGGGTGAGGGCGGCGAGAAGGAAATTCCCTTTCCCGGTCTGGCCGAGCCGCACAGCCAGCTGGCGATGCCAATCATTGCCAGCAGTCGCCTGCTCGGTGTGCTGTACGCTGAAAGCGAGCAGAAGCTGCGCTTCACCTACGAAGACGAGGATGCGTTGATGGCGATCGCCGGCCAGCTGGGATTTGCCATGCAGCTCTTCGAGCACAGCAGTGAAGGTGGCGAC
>JAABQI010000150.1 GCA_011391545.1 Rhodoferax sp. | reverse complement strand
CGCCTGAAGGCATCGACTACATCATTCCCGGCAATGACGACTCGTCCAAAGCCGTGACGCTGTACGCCCGCGGTATTGCCGACGCCATCCTCGAAGGTCGCGCCAATGCGATGGACGATGTGGTCAAGGCGGTTGCCGAAGACAGCGCTGATGAATTTGTCGAGGTGAATGAGGCGGCTGCCTGATTCTTTGGCGACCCCAATCCAAAGGGGGGCTCATGCGCCCCCTTTTTTTTAATTTCAATTGATTAACTGAACTGATTTCCGGAGAAAAAAATGGCTGTAATTACCGCAAGCATGGTGGCTGAACTGCGTGGCAAAACCGATGCCCCGATGATGGAGTGCAAGCGCGCCCTGACCGAGGCCGACGGCGACATGGTCAAGGCTGAAGAGCTGCTGCGCGTCAAATTGGGCAGCAAAGCAGGCAAGGCCGCTGGCCGCATCACGGCCGAAGGCGTGGTAGTTTACAGCTTTGACGCCGGTGCGGGCGCTCTGCTCGAAATCAATTGCGAAACCGACTTTGTCACCAAGAACGACAGCTTCCTGGCGCTTGCCAACGCTGCTGCCGCCTTGATCGCCAAGCACGATCCGGCCGACGTCGCCGCCCTGGGTGCCCTGGCTTACACGCAGGACGGCTTTGGCCCCACCCTGGAAGACGTGCGCAAGGGCCTCATCGGCAAGATTGGCGAGAACATGAGCTTTCGCCGGTTCAAGCGTTTTGCCGGCGGCAACAAGCTGGCTTCGTACCTGCACGGCACCCGCATTGGTGTGGTTGTCGAGTTTGAGGGCAGTGAGACAGCCGCCAAGGATGTGGCCATGCACGTCGCCGCCATGAAGCCCGTGGCCTTGTCCAGCAATGACGTGCCGGCCGAGTTGGTGGCGCGCGAGCGCTCGGTGGCAGCCGCCAAGGCGGCCGAAGATGCCGCCGTGGCCACTGCCGCGGGCAAGCCCGTGCAGTCCGCCGAAATTGTGACCAAGCGCATTGAAGGCGGCGTGCAGAAGTACCTCAAGGAGGTCTCCTTGCTGAACCAGACATTCGTCAAGAACGACAAGCAAACCGTCGAACAAATGCTCAAGGACACGGCCACCACGGTCAAGGCATTCACGCTCTATGTCGTGGGCGAGGGCATTGAGAAAAAAGTCGATGACTTTGCTGCTGAAGTGGCGGCTCAGGTGGCTGCTGCGCAACAGGCCGCCTGATCGGGCTCGCGCTGTTTCATCGTTGAATCCTCACAAACCCAAGGAGCCCACCATGTCCGATGCCAAACCCGCTTTCAAGCGAATTTTGCTCAAGTTGTCGGGTGAGGCACTCATGGGGGACGACCAGTTCGGCATCAACCGTGACACGATTGTGCGCATGGTCGATGAAATCGTGGGCGTGACTGAGCTCGGCGTCCAGGTGGCGGTGGTCATTGGCGGCGGCAACATATTCCGCGGTGTGTCCGCCGGCTCGGTCGGCATGGACCGGGCCACGGCCGATTACATGGGCATGCTGGCCACGGTCATGAATTCGCTGGCGCTGGGCGACACCATGAACAAGGCCGGCCTGACGGCGCGCGTGATGTCGGCCATTGCCATCGAGCAGGTGGTGGAGCCGTATGTGAGGCCCAAGGCCCTGCAGTATCTGGAAGAGGGCAAGGTGGTGATTTTTGCCGCCGGCACCGGCAACCCGTTCTTCACCACCGATACCGCTGCCGCCTTGCGTGGTGCCGAGATTGGCGCCGAGATCGTGCTCAAGGCCACCAAGGTCGATGGCGTTTACAGCGCCGACCCCAAAAAAGATCCAACGGCAACGCGTTACAGCAAAATTTCCTTTGACGACGCCATGTCGCAAAATCTGGGCATCATGGATGCCACGGCATTTGCCCTGTGCCGTGATCAGAAATTGCCGGTCAAGGTGTTTTCCATTTTCAAGCATGGCGCGCTCAAACGCGTGGTCATGGGAGAAGATGAGGGAACCCTGGTATACGCCTGAGCCGGCCTGAACCTGCCATCTTTGAATCGTTTTTTATTTTGAACCCTGAGTGAGGAAAGACCCATGTCAGTCGCCGAAATTAAAACCAATGCAGAAACCAAAATGGACCAGTCCATTGAGGCTTTCAAACACAATCTGACCAAAATTCGCACCGGTCGCGCCAACCCCGCCATTCTGGACACGGTGCACGTGGATTATTACGGCGCTCTGGTGCCGATCAGCCAGGTGGCCAACGTGTCGCTGCTCGATTCCCGCACCGTGAGCGTGCAGCCCTGGGAAAAGGGCATGGGCGCCAAGATTGAAAAAGCCATTCGCGACAGCGACCTCGGGCTGAACCCTTCTTCCATGGGCGACCTGATCCGGGTGCCGATGCCGCCCATGTCCGAAGAGCGCCGCAAGGAATTGACCAAACTGGTGCGCAACGAGGGCGAGGGCGCCAAGATTGCCGTGCGCAACCTGCGTCGCGACGCCAATGAAGCGGTCAAGAAACTGGTCAAGGACAAGCTTGCCTCCGAGGATGAGCAAAAACGCTGCGAGACCGACATCCAGAAAGTGACCGACAAGCACATCGGCGCGATCGATCAACTGGTGGCCGCCAAAGAACACGACATCATGGCGGTTTGAACGGGCATGACGAACACGTCAACGCCCCATCACGTGGCCATCGTCATGGACGGCAACGGGCGCTGGGCCTCCAGGCGGTTTTTGCCGCGCATTGCGGGCCACAAGCAGGGGGTGGATTCGCTCAAGCGCTGTGCCCGGGCCTGCGATGCTCGCGGTATCAAGGTGCTCACCGTGTTTGCCTTTTCTTCTGAGAACTGGCAGCGCCCGCAAGAGGAAGTCTCGGGCCTGATGGACCTGTTTGCCATGGCCTTGGGGCGCGAGGTGCCACAGCTCAAGACCGATGGCGTGCAGTTGCGCTTCATCGGTGAGCGTCAGGGGCTGTCAAGCCGAGTCCTCAAGGGGATCGAGCAGGCTGAGGCAGCCACGGCCGCCAACCGGCAGTTGGTGTTGAATGTCTGCTTCAACTACGGCGGTCGCTGGGACATCGTGCAGGCCGCCGCGCGCGTGGCCGCCCAGGGGCTGGCAATGACGGAGCAGAGCCTGAGCCAGATGATGTCACTCGCGCATGTGCCCGATCCTGACCTGGTGATCCGCACTGGCGGCGAACAGCGCATCAGCAACTTTTTGCTGTGGCAGTCGGCCTATTCCGAATTTTTCTTCTCCGACAAGCTGTGGCCGGACTTTGACGAGGTCGAACTCGACCGGGCCATTCAAAGCTTTGGCCAACGAGATCGTCGCTTTGGCCGGGTCTCGGGCCAAGGTGAGGTCGATGCCTTGCCAACTGCCGCCAACTGAGGTGATGCCATGCTCAAGCAACGCGTGATCACGGCTGTGCTGCTCATGCTGGTGTTGTTGCCGGCGCTTTTTTACCGTGATCCGGCACCCTTCAATTTTCTGGCGCTGCTGTTCGTGGCAGCCGCCACCTGGGAGTGGGCGCGTTTGAATGCCTGGGCGATGCCGGCAAGTTACCTGGCGGCGGCTTTGACGGCTGTGACCTGCGCGCTGTTGTGGTGGACTGGCTGGCTGGCGCAGCCCTTGCCGTTGGTCTGGCTTTTCGCGGGGGCCACCGGGGTCCTGCTGGGCGGCTGGATTTTGCGCGCCGGCGTG
>JAABQI010000149.1 GCA_011391545.1 Rhodoferax sp. | reverse complement strand
AATACATCAGCTACTACCACCCGGCCGACTACATCGCCCACCTGGCGCGCGCCTACGAGCGCGAACAAAGCCCCGCCGCCAAGGACGCCATTGCGCAGATTCTGACCAACAGCAAGATGTCGGCCGAGGGCCACCGGCCCATTTGCCAGGACACCGGCATCGTCAACGTGTTCCTCAAGGTGGGCATGGACGTGCGCTGGGAAGGTTTTACCGGGAGTCTTGACGACGCCATCAACGAGGGCGTGCGCCGAGCCTACACTGACCCCAACAACACGCTGCGCGCCAGCGTGGTGGCCGACCCGCTGTTTGATCGCAAGAACACCAAGGACAACACACCCGCCGTCATCTTTTCTGAAATCGTGCCCGGCAACACGGTCGAAGTCACGGTGGCAGCCAAGGGCGGCGGCAGCGAAAACAAGAGCAAGATGTACATGCTCAACCCCGGCGACTCGGTGGTCGACTGGGTGCTCAAAACCGTGCCCACCATGGGCGCGGGCTGGTGCCCGCCCGGCATGCTCGGTATCGGCATTGGCGGCACGGCAGAAAAAGCCGTATTGATGGCCAAGGAAAGCCTGATGGACGACCTCGACATGTACCAATTGCAGGCCAAGGCCGCCAGCGGCGCAGAACTCACCAAAGTGGAAGCCCTGCGGTTGGAACTGTTCGACAAAGTCAACGCGCTGGGCATTGGCGCGCAGGGCCTGGGTGGCCTGACCACCGTGCTGGATGTCAAGATCAAGATGTACCCGACCCACGCGGCGGGCAAGCCGATCGCCATGATCCCCAACTGCGCCGCCACCCGCCACGCCCACTTTGTGATGGATGGCAGCGGCCCGGTTTACCTGACACCGCCTCCGCTGGACACCTGGCCCGACGTGCAATGGGCGCCCGACTATGTCAAGAGCCTAAGAGTTGATCTCAACACCCTGAGCAAAGCCGAGGTGGCCAGTTGGAAACCGGGCGACACCCTGCTGCTCAATGGCAAGATGCTCACCGGCCGCGACGCCGCGCACAAGCGCATCAAGGACATGCTGGCCAAGGGCGAAAAGCTGCCCGTGGACTTCACCAACCGCGTCATTTACTACGTGGGCCCGGTGGACCCGATCGGCGACGAGGCCGTGGGTCCGGCCGGCCCCACCACCGCCACCCGCATGGACGGCTTCACCGAAATGATGCTGGCTGAAACCGGCTTGATCGCCATGATCGGCAAGGCCGAGCGCGGCCCGGTCGCCATTGAGGCGATCAAAAAGCACCAGAGCGCTTATCTGATGGCCGTGGGCGGCGCCGCCTACCTGGTCTCCAAAGCCATCAAGACCGCCAAGGTGGTGGGCTTTGCCGACCTGGGCATGGAAGCCATTTACGAATTCGACGTGGTCGACATGCCCGTGACCGTGGCGGTGGACGCCGGCGGCACCAGCGCCCACATCACCGGGCCGGCCGAGTGGCAGCAACGCATTGCGACCGGTGAATTCAAGGGCGTCACGGTGGCAAGTGCCTGAAGCGTCCCAGGTCAAACAGCCCATCGGGGTATTTGACAGCGGCGTCGGCGGCCTGAGTATCCTCAAGGCGCTGCGCGCCGAGTTGCCCCGCGAAGACTTTGTCTATGTGGCCGACAGCGGCTTTGCGCCCTATGGCGAGCGCGACCAGGGTTTTGTGCTGGCCCGCGCGCGCGCTATCACCCGCGATCTGATGAGTCAGCCCGGCCTGGCCATCCAGGCACTGGTCATCGCCTGCAACACCGCAACGGCCGCAGCCATTCACCTGCTGCGCCGGGAGCACTCCGACCTGCCCATCATCGGCGTCGAGCCGGCGCTGAAACCCGCGATCGCCTTGAGCCAGACCCGGCGCATCGGGGTCATGGCCACGCGCGGCACGCTCAACAGCCAGAAATTCCGGACGCTGCTGGCGGGTTTGGCAGATCAGGCGCAATTTGTTTGCCAGCCCTGCGATGGTCTGGCCGATGCCATCGAGCGCGACGATGCCGAAAAAATCATCGGGCTGTGTCGCCAGTACACCAAGGACATGGGTCAGTTTGGCAGCCAGGCGGGCGACATCGACACTTTGGTGCTGGGCTGCACCCATTACCCTTTTGCCAGTGAGCGGCTGCAAGCCCTGGTTGGTCCCGGCGTGCGTCTGGTGGACAACGGTGAGCCGGTCGCGCGCCAGACCCACCGCATGCTGACCAGCCTGTCCCCCGATTCGGCACCGGGCCAGTGCAGGCTCTTCAGCACCGGCGACCCCGACCTGCTGCAAAGCGCAGCCCGGCGCTGGCTGAATATCGATGTCCCGGTGCAACGCTTGCTCATCTGAAGGCGCCCCGTGGGAGCGGCGCTTGACAAGGGATAATCTCGCCCCATGAATCCACTTCTCGCCCTTTTACAGCCCTACCCGTTCGAGCGGCTGCGCCAGCTTTTTGCCGGCGTCACACCCAACCCGGCTTATGCGCCCATCAGTCTGGGTCTGGGCGAGCCCAAGCACGCCACGCCGGCGTTCATCCAGCAAGCCATGGTGGAGTCCATCCATCGCACGCCCAGCGGGCTGGCCAGCTATCCGGCCACTGCGGGCGATGCCGCGCTGCGCGAAGCCTTTGCCCAATGGATGCACAGCCGCTACGGGTTGAACGTGAACCCGCTCACGCAGATGCTGCCGGTGAACGGCTCGCGCGAGGCGCTGTTTTCGCTCACGCAAACCGTCATCAACCCGTCTGCGGTGAGTGGCTCGGGGCAAAAGCCGCTGGTGGTATGCCCCAATCCGTTCTACCAAATCTACGAAGGCGCTGCGCTGCTGGCCGGAGCCGAGCCCTATTACGTGGCGAGTGACCCGGCGCGCAACTTTGCCCCCGACTGGGACAGCGTGCCTGATTCGGTGTGGGCGCGAACCCAGCAACTGTTCGTCTGCTCGCCCGGCAACCCCACCGGCGCGGTCATGCCCCTGAGCGAATGGCAAAAACTCTTTGACTTGAGCGACCGTTTTGGTTTTGTGATTGCCTCCGACGAGTGTTACAGCGAGATCTTTTTCCGCGATGAACCCCCCTTGGGCGGCATGGAAGCGGCGGTCAAGCTGGGCCGCACCGACTTCAAGAACCTGATGTCGCTGACCAGCCTGTCCAAACGCAGCAATGTGCCCGGCATGCGCAGCGGTTTTGTGGCGGGCGACGCCGCCATCATGCAGCAGTTTTTGCGCTACCGCACCTACCACGGCTGCGCCATGAGCCCGGTGGTGCAGGCGGCCAGCCTGGCGGCCTGGCGCGATGAAGCGCATGTGATTGAAAACCGGGCGCTCTACAAAACCAAGTTCGCCGAGGTCACCCCGGTGCTGGCCGAGGTGCTCGACGTGGCCTTGCCCGATGCCGGCTTTTACCTGTGGGCCAAGGTCAAGGGCAGCGACACCGATTTTGCCCGCGCGCTGTACGCTCTTTACAATGTCACCGTGCTGCCCGGATCCTACCTGGCGCGTGAGGCGCAGGGCCACAACCCCGGTGCCGGGCGCATTCGCATGGCGCTGGTGGCCGACAAGGCCGAGTGCCTGGAAGCGGCCAGACGCATCGCTCAGTTTGTCGGCGCCCGCGCCGATTAACCCGTTTTTTTTCCTTCATCGATCACACCCATTGCCATGACCCAACAACTGCAAGACATTTTGAACGCC
>JAABQI010000148.1 GCA_011391545.1 Rhodoferax sp. | reverse complement strand
CAGTGCGAGGCCGCTTTCAACGTGGCTGCCGGCATGCATGACGAGGTGTTGTGCGAGCAGTTCATCGCCGGCGACGAGGTCACCATTGCGGTGCTGGGCAGCGGCGCGCAAGCCCGCGCGCTGCCGGTGATTCGCATCGTGGCGCCCGAGGGCAATTACGACTACCAGAACAAATACTTCACCCACAGCACCCAGTATCTGGTGCCGTGCGAGCTGCCCGCGGGCGAGGAAGCGGCCATTCAGCAACTGGTGCTCAAGGCCTTCAGGAGCCTGGGCTGCCGCGGCTGGGCGCGCGCCGACGTGATGATCGATGGCGCCACGCGCCGGCCCTATCTGCTTGAGATCAACACCTCGCCGGGCATGACCAGCCATTCGCTGGTGCCGATGGCGGCCAGGGCGGCCGGCATCAGCTACCCCGAACTGTGCCTGCAGGTTCTTCAATCAGCCAGCCGCGACTACGCCCTATGAAAAGCAACGCGCCCCTGCCACTCGACATCAAGCTCATGAACGGGCTGGCCAGCGCCCTGTTCGGGCTGGTGCTGCTGCTGCTGTTGGGCGCCGGGCTGGCGTATGTGCAGCAGTTGCCGCAGTTTGCCATCCGGGGTGTCACGGTTACGGGCGATGTGTCGCACTACAACGCCATCTCGCTGCGCGCCAATGTGATGCCGCGCTTGCAGGGCACTTTTTTCACACTCGACCTGCACGCCGCGCGTGAGGTTTTCGAGACCATGCCCTGGGTGCGCCAGGCGGTGGTGAAGCGCGATTTTCCGAACCGCCTCAAGGTGCACTTGCAAGAGCATCAGGCCGTGGCCTTCTGGGGCGTGGAGGGCGATTCGCGCCTGGTCAACAGTTTTGGCGAAGTGTTCGAGGCCAATCTGGGCGAACTGGAGCGGGACGACCTGCCGCGCCTGAGCGGCCCCGATGGCCAGAGCCCGCAGGTGCTGGCCATGCTGCAAGCCTTGCAGCCGCGCCTGGCACCGATGGAGCTGACGCTGGCGCAACTCGAGCTGACGCCCCGCGGCGGCTGGCGGGCGCAGCTTGACAACAGCACGACGCTGGAGCTCGGCAGCGGCAGCACCGACGAGTTGTTGGCGCGGCTGGAGCGCTTCCTCAAAACGGTGACGCAGGCCACCTCACGCTACAACCGCAGCGTGGAGCAACTCGCCTCGGTCGATTTGCGCCACAGCGATGGTTATGCGATCCGGCTCAGCGGGGTCAGCACGGTCGAGGCTGAAGACATGAAAAAAGTAACCCAAGGTAACAGGTGACGCAATGGCAAAAGAGTACAAAGATGTGGTTGTGGGTCTGGACATTGGCACGGCCAAGGTCATGGTGGTGGTGGCCGAGGTCATGCCCGGCGGCTCGCTCAAGCTGGCCGGCCTGGGCGTGGCGCCCAGCAACGGACTCAAGCGCGGCGTGGTGGTCAACATCGACGCCACCGTGCAGAGCATCCAGCAGGCGCTGAAAGAGGCCGAACTGATGGCCGACTGCAAGATCCAGCGGGTCTATACCGGCATCACCGGCAGCCACATCCGCGGCATGAACTCGCACGGCATGGTGGCCATCAAGGACCGCGAGGTTTCCGCCGCCGACGTGGCGCGGGTGGTGGAAACCGCCAAGGCCATCAACATCTCGACCGACCAGCGCCTGCTGCTGGTGGAGCCGCAGGAGTTCATCATTGACGGCCAGGACGTGAAAGAGCCGATCGGCATGAGCGGCATCCGCCTGGAAGCCAAGGTGCACATCGTCACCGGCGCCCAGAGCGCCGCCGAGAACATCATCAAGTGTGTGCGCCGCTGCGGCCTCGAGGTGGAGCAGCTCATGCTCAACCCGCTGGCCAGCAGCCTGTCGGTGCTGACCGAGGACGAGCGTGAACTGGGCGTGGCGCTGGTCGACATCGGCGCCGGCACCACCGACCTGGCGATCTTTACCAACGGTGCCATCCGCCACACCGCCGTGATCCCGATTGCCGGCGATTTGATCACCAGCGACATCGCCATGGCACTGCGCACACCGACCAAGGACGCCGAAGAAATCAAGGTGGAAAACGGGTACGCCAAGCAGTTGCTGGCCGACCCCGAGGCGCAGGTGGAGGTGCCCGGCCTGGGCGACCGCGGACCGCGCATGCTGAGCCGCCAGGCGCTCGCGGGTGTGATTGAGCCGCGCGTCGAAGAAATCTTCAGCCTGGTGCACCAGGTCATGCGCGAGTCGGGCTTTGAGGAAATGCTCTCCAGCGGCATCGTGCTTACCGGCGGCAGCTGCGTCATGCCCGGCATGGTCGAACTGGGCGAAGACATCTTCCTGAAACCGGTGCGCCGCGGCATTCCCAAATACACCGGTGCGCTCTCGGACATGGTGGCGCAACCCCGCGCGGCCACGGTGATGGGCCTGCTGGAAGAAGCACGCATCGCCCGCCTGCGCGGTTTCAAGGTGGCGCAGAAAAACGGCTCCATGAAAACCGCCTTTGGCTCGGTCAAGGACTGGTTCGTGGGGAACTTTTAAACATGAAAACCTTTCCGTGGCGCTGCCGCGCCGGACCGCACCGACGATGGCGATGCATGGACCCGCCCGTCGCGCCCATGACCCCATTCCAGCCCATTTTTTCGAGTTATTTTTTATTCATTGCAACCCAAGGAGAACAGCATGCCCATTGAACTCATCGACGAAGAAGGCTTTAACCAAGGCACCCAGATCAAGGTAATCGGCGTTGGCGGCGGCGGCGGCAACGCCGTGGCGCACATGATTGCCAGCGCAGTGCAGGGCGTAGAATTTATCTGCGCCAACACCGACTCACAGGCGCTGTCCACCAGCGACGCCCACCTTGTCATCCAGCTCGGCAGCACCGGCTTGGGCGCCGGCAGCAAGCCCGACAAGGCGCGCGAAGCGGCTGAGCTGGCCATTGAGCACATTCGCGAAGCCATTGATGGCGCGCACATGCTGTTCATCACGGCAGGCATGGGTGGCGGCACCGGCACCGGTGCAGCGCCCGTGATTGCACGCGTGGCGCGCGAAATGGGCATTTTGACCGTGGGCGTGGTCACCAAACCGTTTGAGTTCGAGGGCAAGCGCCGCATGGACAACGCCGAGAGCGGCCTGGCCGAGCTCGAAGCCAATGTCGACTCGCTGATTGTGGTGCTCAATGAAAAGCTGCTTGACGTGCTGGGTGAAGATGCCACGCAGGACGAGGCCTTTGCCCATGCCAACGACGTGCTCAAGAACGCGGTGGGCGGCATTGCCGAAATCATCAACGTGCCCGGTCACGTCAACGTCGACTTCGAAGACGTGCGCACCGTCATGGGTGAGCCCGGCAAAGCCATGATGGGCACCGCGCTGGCGGCCGGCCCCGACCGCGCCCGCATCGCCGCCGAGCACGCGGTGGCCTGCCCGCTGCTCGAAGGCATCGACCTGTCGGGCGCCAAGGGTGTGCTGGTGCTGATCTCGGCCGCCAAAGGCAGCCTGAAACTGTCAGAGTCCAAAGTGGCCATGAACACCATCCGCAACTACGCCTCTCAGGACGCCCATGTGATTTACGGCACCGCCTACGACGACAACCTGGGCGACCATATTCGCGTCACGGTGGTGGCCACCGGCCTGAGCCGCCAGGCGCAGCGCCCGAAACTGGTGGTGACGCAAACCCAGCCCGAGATGGGT
>JAABQI010000147.1 GCA_011391545.1 Rhodoferax sp. | reverse complement strand
CCATTTCGTCGTGTGTCCAAGCCATGATCAAACTCCTTCTATTGTGTTGAGGACAGAGCTGGTTCGCTACGCGTAACTGCGGTCTGTCCCGCAAGGTTTCAGTTTCGTTGAGGACAGCGCTGGCGACTGCGTCGCTGCGCTCTGTCCCGCAAAATTTCAGCGAACGGTGCGCTTTTCGATGCGTTTCTCGGGTGTGGCATTGAGCACAATGCGGTTCACGTAAATGCCGGGCAAATGCACGCTGTCAGGGTCGAACGTGCCGGTTTCGACAATCTCCTCCACTTCAACCACCGTGATCTTGCCGGCCATAGCCACCGCCGGGTTGAAATTGCGCGCGGTGCGTCGAAACAGCAAATTGCCGCTCTTGTCGGCTTTCCAGGCCTTGACCAGCGACACATCGGGCACCAAGGCGTGTTCCAGAATGTGAACATGGCCGTCGAAGACGCGGTTTTCCTTGCCCTCTGCCACCAGCGTTCCCACCCCGGTGCGCACGTAAAACGCCGGAATGCCCGCGCCACCAGCGCGCAGCTTCTCGGCCAGCGTGCCTTGCGGGGTGAATTCAAGCTGCAGTTCACCGGCCAGGTACTGGCGCTCGAACTCCTTGTTTTCACCAACATAGCTCGAAATCATCTTGCTGATCTGGCGGGTTTCCAGCAGCTTGCCCAGGCCGAAGCCATCGACGCCTGCGTTGTTGGAAATGACCGTGAGGTCGCTAACCCCGCTGTCGCGCAAGGCATCGATCAAAGCCTCGGGGATGCCGCACAGGCCAAAGCCGCCAACCGCCAGCAACTGGCCGTCCTTGACGATGCCTTTCAGCGCCGCGGCTGCGGAAGGGTAAATTTTCTTCACTTTGAAATCTCCGTGGGTAGTAACAGTGGCGTTACGATACTACTTAATGCCATACGTAGTTTTTCGTAAGGTGCAAACCCTAATCAGTTGGGCTCAGAGCACGTTGCCGCGCGAGTGGTCTGACCCGCAAATTTATTTCAAATCATGGACATTGACTACCGCCTGGCCTTCGAGATGGCGCCCGTGGGGCTGGCCCTGTCACGCAACCGCACCATGGTCAACTGCAACCGTCACTTGTGCGAGATGTTTGGCGCCGCGCCCGACCAGCTGATCGGCCAGTCCTTTCAAGTGCTCTACCCCAGCGCGCTCGAATTTGAGCGCACCGGCCAGCGCATCGCCCCGCTGCTCAACCGCAACGGCACCTACGCCGATGACCGCATCATGAAACGGCTCGATGGCCGCTTCAAGGAAGAAACTTTCTGGTGCCACGTGACCGGCCGCGCGCTCAACCAGGCGGCGCCGCACGAAGCCGGCATCTGGACCTTTGAAGATTTGAGCGCCAGCCGCCCGGTCAAGGCAGAACTGACCGCCCGCGAACGCGAAGTGGCGGCGTTTTTGATGGGCGGTCTGACCAGCAAGGAGATTGGCAAGGCGCTCGCCATCAGCCACCGCACGGTCGAAATCTACCGTGCCCGTTTGATGCGAAAATACAAGGCGTCCAATACCGGCGATCTGGTGCACAAACTGATGGCGGGTTAGTCACAAAGCTGCTCTGACCTGCATCAGTCTCGGCAACCAGGCCTCGCACCGTATTGGTCATCGTCACACACCCTTCATCCAAGGAGAAACACATGGTCACCGCAAAGAAATCACCCGCCAAAAAAAAATCCGTCGCAGCACCTGTCTCAGCGCCAGCCACCGCAGCGGCACCCAATGCTGCCCTGAAAAAAGCGCCTGCCAAAAAAGCAGCCATCAGCAAAGCACAAGCCACTCCCACGGCAGTGCGGCCTGAGGTGAGTCCGGAACAGCGCCACAATTACATTGAAGTCGCCGCCTTTTATGTGGCGCAGCGGCGTGGCTTTGCCCCCGGCAATCCGCTGGACGACTGGGCCACGGCAGAAATTGAAGTGGATCAACTGATCGTCTCGGGTCATTTTTCCAAGTAAGCGATTCAAACCGGTAGATGTGTCACTTCACGTGACAAGGGCGCGAATCCGGTCGGGCAGATCGATCGCTTTTTGCTTGGGAAAGTCCACCCAGATCGTCGTGGCCCCGCCCGCGGCATAGATCACGCCGGGCTGGTCGGCCATTTCCATGGTGGCCCAGGTCTCGAATGTGGTGCGGCCCGGGTCGCTGGCATACATCTTGATCAGCACCTCGCCGGGGTATTCGAGCTGCTTGTAAAAGTTGCAGAACGCGTTGACGATCACCGGGCCCTCGCCCAGCGGGTTGGGCATGCATCCTGCGGCGCGCATCCAGTCGATGCGGCAGGTTTCCAGATAACGGAAATAGGTGGTGTTGTTGACATGGCCCATGGCGTCCATGTCGCCCCAGCGGATGGGAATAACCACCTCGAACACCAGCTTTTTTTGTTCCGGGATGTCGTATTTCATACGTCTTGTTTCCTTTGCTTGAAGTTATTCCGAGGTGCGCCTTCAGGCCAGCGCCAGCCGTTGGCCGGGGCGGCAAAAACCTCCATCACCAGCAGCGCTGCGCCATGGCGGGTAAATACAGAGCGGCGCGCTGGCAAGGCCTGATGACCCAGGGCCACGCCTGTTGCTGCCAGCCAGGATTTGGCCGCGTGGCGCTGCAACGGGCCTTGGCGAGTGAGTTGGCTGTAGGCCAGCGGCGCACGTGAAATGCCCGAACGCTTGAACAGCACATCGGCCAGCGGGCGGCTGCCCAAGCCGCGCACCGAGCGCCATGCGCCCACGGAGGCCGTGTGCGCCGTGACACTGCGGGCAAACACCGTCGGCTGGCCATCCACCCGCAGCAAGACCTCACGCGCATAGCCGATGCGCCGCCCACCCAATCCCAAAGCCCGTGATTCATCGAGGGTAAGCGGCTGGCGCCCCTGCGCCAGCACCTGCACACTGAAGCGCTCACCCGTGGCCGCCAGCCGTGCACTGAGCGAGCCCGAGGCTTGCAGCCAGCGCCGCAAGTCGCCGCGCGTTGATGTGAATGTTTGCCAGTCCATCAGCGATGCGCCCTGATCGAGGCCAGAATGCCCAGCGTGAACAACACGGCTGCCCAGGCTTGCACTGATGTGGGCAAGACACCGTCCCAGACAAAGGAATAAAACAGGGCAAACAAGGTTTCGCTCACAATCAACTGGCCACACAGACTGACGCTCAGGCGCTGGCTGGCCATGTTCCACAAAATGCTGGCCGCCCAGCCAGAACCAATGCCGGTGGCAATGCAGGCCATCACCATCATGGCCTGATTGTCCAGCGTCGAAAGCGTCTTGATGTCAGAACCCAGCAGCAGCCACAGTGCAAAAGCTCCCACCCCGGTGGCCACGCCGATCCAGTTGGCCCATTCGGTGGCGCTGACCTCCGGGTGGCGCTTGAGCCAGGCCGCGTTGACCAGGGCAAAGGTCGTCCAGCACAGCATGGCCCCGAGCGCCAACAGCACACCCCACCAGAACTGGCCACCCCCGGCAGGCAATTGCGCCGCGTCGTTCAAGGTTGACTGCATCATCAGCGCCAGTCCGCCCAGGGTGAGCAGCAGCCCCGGCAACAGGCCCGCCCATTTGAGGCCGGCCGGCTTGCCCAGCAACATGACCCAGATCGGAATGGTGCCGATGATGAGCGTGGGCACCTCGGAGCCCGCATAGACAATGCTTTGCGCCAGCAGCAGGTAGTAACCGGTCGCGCCCAGCAAGCTCATGCCCAAAGC
>JAABQI010000146.1 GCA_011391545.1 Rhodoferax sp. | reverse complement strand
CTTCGAGCAACTGAAAGGCAGGCACCGCGGGTGTTCAGTCGGGCATCTTGAAATGGCCCAGCAGCGCCGGGTCGGCGCCCTCGGTGTGGTCAGACACGCTTTGCTCGCTGTGCCGATCCCACCAGGTGAAGTTGGCCGGGCGCAGCGGGTTGACGATGTCGCCCTCGGGCTTGCGCACAAACATGCCGAAGTCGTCGCTGGCAGCGTCCTGGTTCACCAGTTGACCAGCGTTGGTGTAGCGCGCCAGAAATTCACGGTCGTACAGGCCCTGCTTGATGAGTTCGTGGATCAGCGCCAGCAACAAGGCGCCGTCGGTGCCCGGCTTGATCGGGATCCATTCGTCGGCGATGGCTGAGTAGCCGGTGCGCACCGGGTTGATCGAGACAAAGCGCCCGCCTCCCCGCTTGAACTTGGACAGCTCCTTCTTCATGGGGTTGGAGTGGTGGTCTTCGGCGGTGCCGATCATCACGAACAGCTTGGCACGCTCCAGATCGGGGCCGCCAAACTCCCAGAATGAGCCGCCAATGGTGTAGATCATGCCGGCGGCCATGTTGACCGAGCAAAAACCGCCGTGCGCGGCGTAGTTGGGGGTGCCAAACTGGCGCGCAAACAGGCCGGTGAGCGCCTGCATCTGGTCGCGCCCGGTGAACAGGGCAAACTGCTTGGGGTCGGTGGCGCGCAGCTTTTGCAGACGCTCCTCGAGCATGGCAAATGCCGCGTCCCATTCGATCTCTTCAAACTGGCCGTCGCCGCGGTCGCTGCCGGGTTTGCGCAGCAGGGGCTTGGTGAGCCGCGCCGGCGAGTATTGCTTCATGATGCCCGAGGAACCCTTGGCGCAGATCACGCCCTGGTTCAACGGGTGGTCAGGATTGCCCTCGATGTAGCGCACTTCACCATTGCGAAGATGCACCCGGATGCCGCAACGGCAGGCACACATGTAGCAGGTGGTGTTGCGCGTCTCGGTGGTGGCACCGGGAAGCGGCGGGCTCAGAGGATTGTGAATCGGTATGACAGACATGCGGTGGGCGCTTTTTTTACGGATAAGGTCAACAAACAAGCATTCCGGACTGTGTTGACCCGATGGGTATTCACATCAATGCAAAGTGACCCTATTAAAAACAAGGTCTCACAGCGCGTCTATCACCGACAAGGGTGGTGGGAAGTAGCCCAAATGGGTAGCATACGAATAATTCTTGTGAAACCATGGTTTTCCGCAATACATAAGTTACCAATAATGTTCTACGATCATCCGAAATAACATTTTTCATGACCTTAGCAACCACCTCCATCATTCAACCTCCTTTCGCTGACTCGGAAAGCCTTGTGAATGTGTTGAACACCGACCCTGGCAAACCCGAGGATCTGGAAGTCTTGCTGGCACGTTTTTTAACCTCCATCATCGCCTTGGCTGGCGCGCAGGCTGGCGCGGTGCGGGTCTTGACGGATGACGGCAGGTCCATGCGTCTGGTGGCAGAGCAGGGTCTGCCCCAAAGCGTCGTGGAAACGGAACGGCTGGTCGATCGCCATTGCGGCATGTGCGGCACCGCCGCCAGCACCGATGTGCTGGTTTGGGTGGATGACCTGGCAACCTGCGCCAAACACGGCAGCGCGACTTATTTTGGCTCCCAATGCAAGAGCATGCTGGCGATCTCGCTGCCCCACGACCAGCAGATTCTTGGCATTTACAACCTGTTTTTTGACACCACCTCACAGATAGCGCCGTCGGTCCAAACGATGCTGCGCCTGGTGGGACAGTTGCTCGGGCTCAGCCTGCACAACGCCCGCATCGAGCGCGAGCGCCTGCGCCTCACGGTCATGCGCGAGCGCCAGGAAATGGTCAATGAGGTGCACGACGCGCTGGCACAAACCCTGGCCTACGCCCGCATGCGGCTGCCGCTGCTCAGCGATGCCATTCAGGCGCACGACGAACCCCAGGCTCTCAAGTATTTTTCGGATTTAAAAACAGCGGTGACCGAAGTGCATGACAACCTGCGCGAAGTCATGACCTACTTCAGAACCCGCATGGACCCACTCGGGCTGATACACGCGCTCACAAAGATTGCAGACGGCTATTACGGCCGCAACGCCATCGCGCTTGAAATACACAACGCCGTGCCCCGCCTCAACCTCACTGACGAGCAGGAAGTCCAGGTGTTCTACATCATCCAGGAGGCGCTGGCCAACATTGCCAAGCACTCGATGGCCCGCCATGCGCTGGTGCGTATCAGCCAGACACCGGAACATCTTGAATTTGTGATCGAGGACGACGGGCTCGGCATGGACGAGCCCAGTGTGTCCACCATCGTGACATCGGCACGGCCGCTGGTGCCGTCCACCCATTTTGGCCTGGACATCATGCAAAGCCGCGCCAAACGACTTGGTGGCAGCCTTGAAGTGGGCAGCAAAGACGGTGTGGGCACGCGGGTTCGTCTGCGCATTCCGCTCGTGAAAGACAAAGGAGGAGAGGCACCATGACAGAAAAAATACGCGTCATGCTGGTGGACGATCATTCGCTGTGTCGCAGTGGTTTGAAGGAGTTGCTGGAGCATCGCGGCGGCATGTCGGTGGTAAGCACCACCGGTGACCCCAACCAGGTGGTGCCGCTGATCCGCGAGCATCAGCCCCAGTTGCTGGTGCTGGACCTGCGCCTGGCGCAAACCGACGGCCTGAGCGTGCTGCGCATGATTCGCGCCGACGGCTGCGACGTGCCCGTGGTGATCCTCACCATGAGCGACAGCGAGGACGACATGTCGGCCGCGCTGCGTGCCGGTGTCAAGGGCTACCTGCTCAAGGACATGGACCCCGAAGAGGTGATTGACGCCATCGGCCGGGCGGCGCGCGGCGAGATGGTGGTGGCATCGGCCATGATGCTCAAGTTCGCCCAAATCCTGCAAACCGGCCCCAAGGGCTCCGCCATGGGCGATCTGGTGGCCACACTGACCGAACGCGAGCGCCAGGTGCTCGACCATGTGGCCAGCGGCCAGAGCAACAAGGTCATTGCCCGCGAGCTCGACATCAGCCACAACACGGTCAAGCTGCATGTGCGCCACATCATGGACAAACTCAACCTGCGCTCACGGGTGGAAGCCGCGGTGTTTTCTTTTGAGTACCGCAGCTCGGCCGACGGCATCAAGGCGATCGGTGACAGCAGCCCCAGACCCAAGGCGCCGCCACACTGATTCCTTATGCGTCAGTTTCATGAAGTGGCGGGTTCATGGCGCCTGCTGGCGGCTTGCCTGTCGAATGTCGCCATATGGCTCTCGTCTGCGTGTGTTTCGCGGTGCTGGGCCGTCAGCTTTTTCCTCGGCTTGCTGTGCCTGGGCGCAGCCGGTGCCGAGCCACCCGCCACGGCAACCTCGGCGCCCGCAGCGTTGCAGGTTTTTGTGCGTGACGGCTGCCCCTACTGCGCCGATGCCAAGGCCTTTCTGGACGGCGTGCAGCGCCAGCGCCCCGAACTGCACATTGTTTACCGCCCGGTTGACACCGACCCCGCCGCGCGCGATGAACTGAACGCGCTGTCGCGCCTTCACGGTGCCTGGCCACCTGGCGTGCCGGCCTTCCATGCCGCCGGGCAGTTGATCGTCGGCTTCGAGAGCCCCGAGACCACCGGTCAGGAGGTACTGCGGCTCATCGATGCCGGCACCGCAGTGCGCAAGCAGTCGGTCGACAGCGCGTTGTTCGGCACGCTCAGCGCGCAGCGGCTGGGGTTGCCGCTTT
>JAABQI010000157.1 GCA_011391545.1 Rhodoferax sp. | reverse complement strand
GTCAGGGCGCCGTTGAGCGCCAGTTTCATGTTGCCGGTGCCCGAGGCCTCGGTGCCCGCGGTGGAGATTTGCTCGGACAAGTCTGCCCCGGGCATGATGACCTCGGCCACCGAGACGCCGTAGTTGGGCAGGAACACCAGCTTGAGCTTGTCGCCAATGCGCGGGTCGTTGTTGATGGTCAGGCCGACATCGTGAATCAGCCGGATGATCGACTTGGCCACCTGGTAGCTCGAGGCGGCCTTGCCGGCAAAAATGACCGTGCGCGGCACCCAGGGCGCTTGCGGGTTGGCCAGAATGGCCTGGTAGCGGCTGACCACATGGAGCAGGTTGAGCAGTTGCCGCTTGTACTCGTGAATGCGCTTGACCTGCACGTCAAACAGGCTGTCCGGGCTGACCCGAACACCCGTGGCCTGCGCGATGTAATCGGCCAGCCGCACTTTGTTGGCGCGCTTGATGGCCATGAATTTCCCGGCAAACGCCGCATCGCCCTGGCAGCTTTCGAGCCGCTTCAACTGGTCGAGGTCGAGTCGCCAGGTTTTGCCCAGCGTCTCGTCGAGCAAGGCGGCCAGACCCGGGTTGGCCTGAGCCAGCCAGCGCCGCGGCGTGACGCCATTGGTCATGTTGGTGAAGCGCCTGGGCCACAGCGCCGCAAAGTCGGAAAAAATCGTGTGCACCAGCAACTCGGAGTGCAGCGCCGACACGCCATTGACCTGGTGGCTGCCGACCACCGACAAATGGGCCATGCGCACACGGCGCTCGCCGGTTTCGTCGATCAGCGACAAGCGCTTCAGAAACTCGTGGTCACCGGGGCGAAAGCGCGCGGCCAGGTCGAGGAATTCCTTGTTGATGCGGAAGATGATCTCCATGTGCCGTGGCAGCACTTGCTGAATCAGGCTCAGCGGCCAGGTCTCCAGCGCCTCGGGCATCAGGGTGTGGTTGGTGTAGGAGAAGGTTTTGCCGCACAGCGCCCAGGCGCGATCCCAGTCAAAGGCGTGCTCATCGCACAAAATGCGCATCAACTCGGCCACGCCAATGGCCGGATGGGTGTCGTTGAGGTGAATGGCGACGTGCTCGGCCAGGTTGTCCAGCGAAGGGTGTTCGGTCAGGTGGCGACGGATCAGGTCCTGCATCGAGGCGGCGACAAAGAAATACTCCTGCTTGAGGCGCAACTCGCGACCGGCGGGCGTGCTGTCGTTGGGGTACAACACCCAGGAGATGTTCTCGTACTCGTTTTTCGCGGAGGCGGCGCGGGCGTAGTCGCCGGCGTTGAAGACTCCCAGGTCGATGTGGTCGGGTGCTACCGCTTTCCACAAGCGCAGGGTGCTGACCTTTTCAGTGCCGTGGCCCGGCACCACCATGTCATACGCCTTGGCGGCGACCTCGCCGGCGTGTTTCCATGCCACTTTGCCATTGAGATGCGCGACGCTGCCGCCAAAACGCACCGAGTAAGTCAAGTCGGCCCGCGGAAACTCCCAGGGGGTGCCATCCTTGAGCCAGGAGTCGGGGTACTCGACCTGGCTGCCATTCTGAATTTCCTGCGCGAACATGCCGTATTCATAGCGGATGCCGTAGCCAAAGGACGGCAGGCCCAGCGTGGCCATCGAGTCCAGAAAACACGCCGCCAAGCGGCCCAGGCCACCGTTGCCCAGGGCTGCATCGGCCTCATGGCCAGCGATATCTTCAAGGCGCTGGGCGTGCTGCGCCAGACCTGCGGCGGCACCCTCTGTGAGGTTCAGCGCGGCCAGTGCATTGGACAGCGTGCGCCCCATCAGAAATTCCATTGACAAATAAACCACGCGACGCGTTTTTTGTTTTTTCTCCTGGGCCTGCGTGAGCACCCAACGCTTGGAGAGCTGGGCGCGCGCGACTTGGGCGGTCGCCTGCATCAGGTCGCTGGGTGAGGCGCTCTCAGGGGTCACCCCGATGGTGTGCAGCAGGTGGGCGTTGATTTGCTCGGGCAGCGGGGCGGCGAGGGGTGTGGTGGAAACGTTCAACTGGGTTCCTTCGGGCTTTGACAGTAAATAGGCATGGCTGTATTTTGCACGTCAATTCGCTTCGATTGGTCGGTGCGGTTACCACGTTGGTTCGCGGGTCTTGTCGCGTCTCTATAATCGCGCCCATTCCGAGGAGCGTTGCAGCTCACGTCTGGGGCAAGAACCCGGCGCTGAGCGAGGCTTGGAACCCGCTGCGGCCATGCCCGGCGTTTCACAACGGCGCTCACCCACAACGCGTGAGGTGAGATTTTCCCTGCCTTGCGTGCCGTGGCTGTCACCTTAACCATTGGAGTGAACCATGAGCGCTGCATCAAAAAAACCTGCAAAAACAACCGACTTCATCATTGCCGACATCGGCCTGGCCGATTGGGGCCGCAAAGAGCTGAACATTGCCGAGACCGAAATGCCCGGCCTGATGGCCATCCGCGAGGAATTTGCCAAAGAGCAGCCGCTCAAGGGCGCGCGCATCACCGGCAGCCTGCACATGACGATCCAGACCGCCGTGCTGGTCGAAACCCTGACGGCGCTGGGCGCCGAGGTGCGTTGGGCGTCGTGCAACATTTATTCCACCCAGGATCACGCCGCGGCCGCTTTGGTGGCCGAAGGCATTCCAGTGTTTGCCTACAAGGGCGAGTCGCTCACCGATTACTGGGACTACACCCACCGCATTTTTGAATTTGGCGGCAAAAAGGGCACGGCGGCTGAAGGCCCCAACATGATCCTGGACGACGGCGGCGACGCCACGCTGCTGATGCACCTGGGCACCAAGGCTGAGAAAAATGCCAAGCTGCTCGACAACCCTGGCAGCGAAGAAGAAACCTGCCTTTACGCCGCCATCAAGGCCAAACTGGCGGTGGACCCCACCTGGTATAGCCGTCGCCTGAAGAACATCATCGGCGTGACGGAAGAAACCACCACCGGCGTGCACCGCTTGAACGACATGTCGGCCAAGGGCGAGCTGATGCTGCGCGCCATCAATGTCAACGACTCGGTGACCAAGAGCAAGTTTGACAACCTGTACGGTTGCCGTGAGTCACTGGTGGACGCCATCAAGCGCGCCACTGACGTCATGATTGCCGGCAAAGTGGCCGTGGTGGCTGGCTACGGTGACGTGGGCAAGGGCTCGGCCCAGGCGCTGCGCGCCCTGAGCGCCCAGGTCTGGGTGACCGAGATCGACCCCATCAATGCCTTGCAAGCGGCCATGGAAGGCTACAAAGTGGTGACGATGGAATACGCCGCCGACAAGTGCGACATCTTTGTCACCGCCACCGGCAACCTGAATGTGATCACCTACAAACACATGGCGGCCATGAAAGACCAGGCGATCGTGTGCAACATCGGTCACTTTGACAATGAAATTGACGTGGCGTCGCTGTCCAAATGCAAGTGGGAAGAGATCAAGCCGCAAGTGGACCATGTGATCTTCCCGGCCAAGGGCAAGACACCGTCCAAGCGCATCATTTTGCTGGCCAAGGGCCGCCTGGTGAACCTGGGTTGCGGCACCGGCCACCCCAGCTTTGTCATGAGCTCCAGCTTTGCCAACCAGACGATTGCCCAGATCGAGCTGTTCACCAAGCCCAAGGCCTACAAGGTCGGCCAGGTCTATGTGCTGCCCAAGCATCTGGACGAAAAAGTGGCGCGATTGCACCTGAAAAAGGTCGGCGTGCAACTGTCCGAACTGACCGACGAGCAAGCCGCTTACATTGGCGTGAGCAAGTCCGGCCCGTACAAAGCCGACTCTTACCGCTACTAGGCACCTCATGCGCATTGACCAATTGCTGGTGCAGCGTGGTTTGGCCAGCACCCGCTCGCAGGCTCAGCGCCTGATTGCCGGGGGAGTGGAGTGGCAGCAAGGCACTGACTGGCGACGCGTGGCCAAGAATGGCGACAACGTGCCCGAAGACGCTGAACTGCGCCTGCTCGACAACTCGGAAGCGCGTTATGTGTCGCGCGGCGGTCTCAAATTGGAGGCGGCCTTGCAACAGGCGCGCTTGTCCGTGGCGGGCTTCCAGTGCCTGGACGTGGGGCAAAGCACCGGTGGTTTCACCGACTGCCTGCTCCAGCAAGGCGCCAGCTTTGTCGTGGGGGTGGACGTGGGCACCGCACAATTGCACCCCAAATTGCACGCTGATCCTCGCGTCTTGTGCGTGGAGGGTCTGAATGCACGTGCGCTGGAGGCTGCTGACCTGGTGGCTGCCTATGAGGAAAGTACCGGGGCTGAAGGCCAGTTCGATGTTGAAGACGACGATGGCGCATTGGATCTTGCGTTCGTTCCCGCGTTCGATTTGATCGTGGCCGATTTGTCGTTCATCTCGCAAACGCTGGTCTTGCCGGCCGTGGTGCCCTTGCTCAAAGCTGGCGGCACGCTGCTGACGCTGGTCAAACCGCAATTTGAACTGCAACCCGGCCAGGTCGGCAAGGGCGGCATTGTGAAAGATGCGACGCTGTACCTGCTGGTCGAGCAGCGTTTGCGCGAGGCCTGTGCTGAACTGGGGTTGAAGGTGACGCACTGGTTTGACTCACCGATCACTGGCGGCGATGGCAACCGTGAATTTTTTATTGGTGCGACCAAAGACGCAACATCCTGAAACTACGCGGGACTGATTGCCGCCCCAGTGGGCATAGGCATTGTCTCCATTGATTAAGAAGGTCGTCATGACTTCCAGTGCAAGTTTTCCTGTCAGCGTTGAGTTTTTTCCACCCAAGACGCCGGAGGGGGTTGAGAAGCTCCGCATGGTTCGCCAACAGCTTTATGCACTCAAGCCCGATTTTTGCTCGGTGACCTTTGGCGCCGGCGGCTCCACGCAAGAGGGCACGTTCAGCACGGTGCGCGACATACTGAACGAGGGCGTCAACGCCGCTTCGCACTTCTCGTGCATTGGCGCCACGCGCGCGCGGGTGCGCGACCAGTTGGCGACGCTCAAGGCCATGGGCGTCAAGCGTCTGGTGGCGCTGCGCGGCGATTTGCCAAGCGGTTACGGCACCGGGGGTGAATTCCATTTTGCCAGCGACCTGGTGGCCTTTATCCGCACCGAGATGGGCAAAGACTTTCACATCGAAGTGGCGGCTTACCCGGAAACGCATCCGCAAGCCAGGTCGCCCGAGGCTGACCTGAAAGCTTTTGCCGTCAAGGTTCAGGCGGGGGCCGATTCGGCCATCACCCAGTATTTTTACAACTCGGATGCCTATTTCCGCTTTGTCGAGGATGTGGACGCGCTGGGTGTGCGGATTCCCGTGGTGCCAGGCATCATGCCCATCGCCAGTTCATCGCAACTGATGCGCTTTAGCGATGCCTGTGGCGCCGAGATTCCGCGCTGGATCAGGCTGCGCTTGAATAGCTTTGGTGATGACAGCGCCTCCATCAAGGCCTTTGGCCTGGATGTGGTGACGGATTTGTGTGAGCAACTGCGCGCCGGTGGCGCTCCCGGCCTGCACTTTTACAGCATGAACCAAAGTGCGCCAACGCTGGAGATTTGCAGGCGACTGGGGCTTTGAAGCCTTAACGCCCGTACACATCCTCGAACCGCACGATGTCGTCTTCGCCCAGGTAGGAGCCCGACTGCACCTCGATCATTTCCAGCGGCACGCGGCCAGGGTTTTCAAGGCGATGGGTGGTGCCCAGCGGGATGAAAGTGGATTCGTTCTCTGAAAGCAAAAAGCTCTCATCACCCTTGGTGACTTTGGCGGTGCCGCTGACCACAATCCAGTGCTCGGCGCGGTGATGGTGCATTTGCAGCGATAGCGTGCCACCCGGTTTGACGACAATGCGCTTGACCTGAAAGCGCTCTCCCGCATCCACGCCGTCGTACCAGCCCCAGGGGCGGAACACCTTGCGGTGGATACTGCCCTCTGATCGGCCTTTGGCTTTGAGTTCATCAACGATCTTTTTCACATCCTGGGTTGTGTCCTTGTGCGATACCAAAATGGCATCGGACGTTTCCACCACCACCAGGTCGCGCACGCCGACACAGGCAATCAACCGGCCCTCAGAGAGCGCCAGCGTGTTTTCGCAATCCTGCAGCAGCACGTCGCCCTGGATCACGTTCCCTTGCTTGTCTTTGGGCAGCACTTGCCACAAAGCATCCCAGGCGCCGACGTCAGACCAGCCAGCGCACAGGGGCAATACAACTCCGACAGGTAATTCGGCTGCGCCAGTTTGGCCGCTGGCGGCAATGCGCTCCATGACGGCGTAATCAATCGAGTCGCTGGGGCATTGTGCAAACGCCTCCTTGCCGACGCGGACAAAGTCGCCATCGGTTTGGCCCTGGTCCCAGGCAGCCTGGCAGGCGGCCAGAATGTCGGCGCGGCAGCGCCCCATGGCGGCCAGCCAGACCGAGGCGCGCATCATGAACAAGCCGCTGTTCCACAGGTAGCTGCCCTCTGCCAAATAGGACTGGGCGGTTGCCAAGTCAGGCTTCTCGACAAAACGCTTGATCACCCGGGCGTCTGCGCCGTTCGCGCCACCGCAGGCATCCCCTGACTGGATATAGCCATAGCCTGTTTCCGGGGCATCGGGCTTGATACCAAAAGTTACCACGGCACCGGCCTCAGCCAAGGCCGCACCCTGGCTGACCACTTGCTGGAAGGCGGCGACATCGGTAATCACATGGTCGGCGGGCATCACCAGCAGGACCGGATCGACCTGATTTTTTTGGGCGGCCAAGGCTGCGATTGTCAGGGCTGGCGCCGTATTCCTGCCACATGGCTCCAGCACCACGGTACCACTTTCGCCAAGCAGACGCAGTTGCTCGGCGATGACAAAACGGTATTCTTCATTGCACACGACCATGGGCGGTGCCAGTTCGACGCCAGGGGTCCCCTGCACGCGCCTGACCGTGGCCTGCAATAGTGAATCGTCACCGACCAAGCTGAGCAATTGTTTGGGATATTTTTCCCGAGACAGTGGCCACAGACGGGTGCCAGAGCCGCCGGAGAGGATCACGGGCTGGATTAACATTGGTATAGTCATTGTGAAAAGCTCTCATAAGTCAGTTTAAGCACGGGGAATGTTACAGAGTAACAGAGCGGATGTATCGCCCGATAAAGGGGGTGTTCGCTGCGGTCAGCACTGCCAGTGGGCGTCAGAATCATGACGGCTGGCGCATGTCAACGGCGTTTCGGCTGTTTTCAAACCAAATCCCGAGACCGATCGTCCACAAGTGCGTGACGGCTTGAAAAATGTAATATTTGATCCACCAATGCGCAAAAAGGCGTGCTAGAATTCAAGGCTTCGCTGATCACGGCGGAGTGAGTCTCAAGCAGCCTCAGTTGCGAAATAAAATTTTCTTAGAGATCCTAAAAATTTCTAAGAAAAACGCAAAAAAGGCGTGCTAGAATACAAGGCTTCGCTGATCACAGTGAAGCAAACAAGAAGCGGTGT
>JAABQI010000144.1 GCA_011391545.1 Rhodoferax sp. | reverse complement strand
GCTCGCGCCCCACCGCTGGAATGAGCTTGCCCACTGGCGACAGGGTGTCAAGGTACTCCACGATGACGCGCGAATCATGGATCACATCGCCCGCCTCCATCACCAGGCAGGGCACCTTGCCCAGCGGACTGGTGGCCGCGATGCTGGTATTGGCCGACCACACGTCTTCCAGCACAAACTCATAGTCCAGTTTTTTCTCGGCCATGACGACGCGCACTTTTCGCACATAGGGGCTGGTGTTGGAACCGATCAGTTTCATGGGCATGTGACAGAGGTGGAAAAATGAGAGTTGGCGCATTCTATACAGCGCACCTTGCCCGGTGCAGGACCAAGGCGCAGTCAACGCGGCCGACGGGCCACTGGCACCGGCATCCGGTCTGGCGAACTGACGCAGCGCTTGCATCGTGCGGGTTTTGATCCTCCTACAATCCCGTGCATGACTACCTCTGCCATCTCTGCCCTCTCGCCGCTGGACGGCCGCTACGCTGCCAAACTCGCCAAATTACGCCCCGCCATGAGCGAACAGGGCTACATGCACCGACGCGTGCAGGTCGAGGTGGCCTGGTTCATTGCCTTGAGCGACTGCGGCTTCAAGGAGTTCAAGCCGCTGTCTCCGGGCGCGCGCACCTACCTGCTGGGCCTGGTCAAGAACTTCTCGGAAGTCGAAGGCAAGGCGATCAAGACCATCGAAAAAACCACCAATCACGACGTCAAGGCGGTGGAATACTGGATCAAGTCCAAATTCGAAGGCCGGCCCGAACTGGTGGCGGCACAGGAATTTGTCCATTTTGGCTGCACCAGCGAAGACATCAACAACACCAGCCAGGCGCTGCAGCTCAAAAGTGGCCGTGATCAGGTCCTGCTGCCCAAGCTCGATGAGGTGATTGAAAAACTGCGCGAGATGGCGCACGCCTTTGCCGAGGTGTCGATGCTCAGCCGCACCCACGGCCAGACGGCCAGCCCGACCACGGTGGGCAAGGAGATTGCCAATGTGGTGGTGCGTCTGGTGACCGCTCGCGAAAAAATCGCCGGCGTCAAGCTGATGGGCAAAATGAACGGCGCGGTCGGCAACTTCAATGCCCACCTGTCGGCATGGCCCGACTTTGACTGGGAAGCCTTCAGTCGCAAGGTGATCGAGACCCCCGAACCGCTGGGCCTGGGCCTGACCTTCCAGCCCTACAGCATCCAGATTGAGCCGCACGACTACATGGCCGAACTGTTTGACGCGGTGGCGCGCGCCAACACCATCCTGATCGACTGGTCGCGTGATGTCTGGGGTTATGTCTCGCTGGGTTACTTCAAGCAAAAACTGCGTGATGGCGAGGTCGGCTCCAGCACCATGCCGCACAAGGTCAACCCGATCGATTTTGAGAACGCCGAGGGCAATCTGGGCCTGGCCAACGCGCTGTTGCGCCACATGAGTGAAAAGCTGCCGATTTCCCGCTGGCAGCGCGACCTGAGCGACAGCACCGTGTTGCGCAACATGGGCGTGGCGCTGGGTTACGCCGTGCTGGCCTACCAGTCGCTCGCCGCCGGCCTGGGCAAACTCGAAATCAACGAGGCTGCCATTGCCGCCGACCTCGACAGCTCCTGGGAAGTGCTGGCCGAGCCGATTCAAACTGTGATGCGCCGCTTTGGGCTGCCGCAACCCTACGAGCAGCTCAAAAAATTCACCCGCGGTGAGGCCATGACGCGTGAGCTGATGCAGGGCTTTATTGCCGGGCTGGAACTGCCGGAAGCCGAAAAAGAGCGCCTGCTGGCCATGACGCCGGCCAGCTATGTGGGCAAAGCGGCCGAGTTGGCACGCCGGGTCTGATATGGCCCCCACATACGGCATGGTCTGATGGCCATTAAATCCACCATCTTCAAGGCCAGCCTGCAGATTGCGGACATTGACCACAGCTACTACGCCGACCATGCCCTGACGCTTGCGCGCCACCCCAGCGAAACCGACGAACGCATGATGGTGCGGCTGTGCGCGCTGGCCCTGCAGGCGCACCAATTGCAAAGTATCTGTGGCGGCGACGGCGTGTTGGCCTTTGGCGCCGGCCTGAGTGACCCCGACGAGCCCGATGTCTGGCTGCGTGACTTCACCGGGCTCACGCGCTTGTGGATTGAGGTGGGTCAGCCCGAGGACAAGCCGCTGCTGAAAGCCTGCGGCAAGGCCGATACCGTGGTGCTGTACTGTTTCAGCCAGGCCGCCGAGGTGTGGTGGCGCGGCATGGAAAGCAAGCTGGCACGCCCCAAAAACCTGCGCGTCTGGCGCATCCCCACGGCGGCCGCCCAGGCCCTGATTCCGATGGCGCAGCGCAACATGGCGCTGCAGGCCACCATCCAGGAGGGCGTGCTGATGCTCGGCGACGGTACCCATAACGTTGATATTGAGCCGCTAATCTGGAAGTAGTTGACCGACGTCAAGTTCATGAAATGTCACAGGGCTACCATCAGCCTGTTTCTTTCACTACTTACTCAATCATCATGTCTGCACGTCTTTCCAACAAAGTTTCCATCATCACCGGCGCCGCACAAGGCATTGGTCAGGCCACCGCGCTCAAATTTGCCCAGGAAGGCGCCATCGTCATCGCCTGCGACGTCAAGCAGGCCGGCGTTGACGAGATCGTGGCACAGTGCCGCGCCCTGGGTGCCACGGCCGAAGGTTTTGTGATGGACGTGACCCAGCGCGCCGTGGTTGACGACGTGGTGTCCCAGGTCAAGGCCAAGTTCGGCCGCATCGACGTGCTGGTCAACAACGCCGGCATCACGCAGGATGCGCGTCTGCAAAAAATGACGGTGGAGCAATTCGACAAGGTCATCGACGTCAACCTGCGCGGCGTGTTCCACTGCTCGCAGGCCGTGGCCGACGGCATGGTGGCCCAGGGCAGCGGCGTGATCCTGAACGCCAGCTCGGTGGTCGGCCTGTATGGCAACTTTGGCCAGACCAACTACGCCGCCACCAAGTTCGGCGTGATCGGCTTTACCAAGACCTGGAGCCGCGAGCTCGGCCCCAAGGGTGTGCGCACCAACGCGGTGGCCCCCGGCTTCATCACCACCCCGATGGTGGCGGCCATGCCCGAAAAGGTGCTGGCCGACCTGAGTGCCAAGGTTGCTTTGCGCCGGCTCGGCAAGCCCGAGGAAATTGCCAACGTCTACGCCTTTTTGGCCAGTGACGAAGCCAGCTACATCAATGGCGAGGTGATCGAGGTCTCGGGCGGCATTTCACTCTAACCCTTGCGGGTCAGACCACTCGCAACGCGACGTGCTCTGACCCCAACCGATCAGGACTACCCGCCGGGCACCGCTCTCCTTTCAGCGGCTCGCTCGGCGTATTTGTTAAAGCGCCAGGCCGTTCCCTCCTGCGTGATGCGGCGCCAAGTGGCGCGTTTTTGCACCGGCTGCATCTCGGTCCAGTACTGCACCTCGGCAAAGCTGCGGCCGCAGCCCTTGCACACGTCGTCGCCCTGGCTGGTCGAGCAAATCGCGATGCAGGGCGTGTCGGGCGTGCTCTCGAACCAGGCCAGCCAGGCCTGCATGGCTGCTTTTGGCAGGCTGGACGGGTCAATTTCGTGGCGGCGCTCAAAGGCCATCACGGCATACACCTCGGCCAGCGCGCGCGTGGGTGCCATTCTGGCGGGCGCCGATGCAAGCACAGAGGCCGCCTGCGCCGAATACGGCCAAGCGCTGGGCACCGCATTTCAGGTCATCGACGACGTGCTCGACTACACCGGCGATGC
>JAABQI010000143.1 GCA_011391545.1 Rhodoferax sp. | reverse complement strand
GATGATGACCTGCGAATACCCGAGCTCGCGCGCCCGGTCGAGCAGCAGCATGAACTTCGGCCCCATCAGCAACTCAACCGGGTCCGGCGGGTTGGGACCCGACAGCAGCACCGACAAATTGGCGATGCCCGATGGCTGGATGTACATCTCACAGGGCTGGTCGCCCGACAAAAAGTTGGACAAGCCGCCTTCATTGGGCAGCTTCAGCGTCTTGTGCAGCGACGGGTTGCGCATGTCGGCATCGATCAGCAGCACCTGCCGGCCCAACTGCGCAAAATTGATGCCCAGCGCCAAAGCGGTGGTGGACTTGGCCTCGCTCTGGCCGCAACTGGTGACCATCAGGCGCTCCGGCGCGCCCTCGGTGGTGGAGAACTGCAGCGCCGTGCGCATGGAGCGGTAGGCCTCGGCAAACGCGCTGCGCGGCTCCTCGTGCGCCACCAGCGCCACCGCCTCGCCGGCCTTTTTCTTCACCAGCGGAATCAGGCCGAGCAGCGGCAAGCCGTACTGGCTTTCGATCTCGTCGTAATGCCTGACTGAGTCGTCCAGGTTTTCGCGCAGGAAAGCCAAGCCCAAAGCCAGCAACAAGCCCACGCCCATGCCAATGGCGGCATTGCGCGAGAGCTGCGGGCTAAACGGGTACAGCGGCGTGATGGCTTCGTCCACCACCGAAATGTTGTTGCTGGTCAAACCACCCGTCACGCTGACCTGCTTGAGGCGTTGCAGCAGGCTGTCGTACACCTGCCGGTTGGTATCGAGCTCGCGCTTGAGCAAGTTCAGGTCGACGCTGCGATCCTGCACCGCCAGCACCTCACTGCGGGTTTCGCCCAGCCGCGCCCGAAACTGTTCCTCCTGCCGTTTGGCCGCCTCGAACTGGCCCTTGACAGAAGCGCTCACCACAGCAATCTCGGCCTTGATGCGGGTGTCGAGCTCGCTGATCTGCGCCTTGAGCTGAACCATCTTCGGGTACTCGGGCTTGTACACGCTGACGTTCATCGCATACTCGGCCTCCAGCTTGGCTTTTTGCTCCTTGTAGGCCTGCACCGCCTTGCTCTCCAACACCTGGGGGGCGCTACCGGGGCTGCGCAAAACCTCTTTGTACAAGGACTCGGCCTTGATGCGCTCCTGCTCCACGCGCGAGAGCCCGGCCGAAAAGTCGACAAAATTCTGGCTCGCCACATCGGTCTTTTCATCCAACACCAAAATCGAATTGATCTTGGCATACTCGTTGATCACGCGCTCCGACTCCTCCAGCTTGGCCTTGGTGATCTTGATCTGGTCCTCCAGAAAGGTCTTGGCATACACCGAGGACTCCATCTTGCGCTCCAGATTCATGGCAATGAAGGTCTTGGCCATGCTGTTGGCAATGCGCGCGGCCAGTTCGGCGTTGCTGTTGACCACCGAGACGTTGACCAGCCGGGTATTGCGCACCGGCTCCACCTTGACCGAGCCCATAAAGGCGCCCACCACGCCGTCGCGCCCCAGCACTTGCGCGTCCTTTACCGACGGCGTTGCCAGTTGCCGGTAATTCGACAACAACCGATCGACAAAACCAGGCTCGTCGCTGACTGGGACCGAAGCCTCGGTTGGCACCTGACCGAAAGGCGCGCTGGCCGCAGCCTCTTGCGGCAAGGCTGCCATGGGGTTGAGCGCAGGGCGGGTCTTGTCCAGCCCCATTTCGTCGACCATGCGCTCGGCCAGACCGCGGCTCTTGAGGAGTTCGATCTGGGTCTGCAACTGCGAGCCATCGTCGTACATTTGCAGTTCAGCGTCCACGTCCTTGTTGAAATCCACCACGCGCTGGGCGCTGCGGTCGATCTGCAGCGTCACGCTGGAGCGGTACATGGGTGTGGCGCGCAAACTCTGGATGGTGGCGGCCAACCCGCACAGCAAGGTCAGCGCCAGCAGCATCCACTTGTACTTGAGAACAACCCGAAACAGCGCCTTGAGGTCAAGCGCGTCATTGTCCAACTCTTCCGCTTCTTCGCGCAACACGGAAGCCTGCAAACTGCGCGCCGGGCGCAGGGACAGGCCGCGGGAGACCAGCGGGTCAACCGCAAAATTTTCAGGTTTTGACATCAGTTTTTAAATATCGAGAAGGGGTTGAGTGTGTTAACTACGTCGCTGAACAGCGAATCCCGCAATGCGGCGCGAGCGGGGCTGCGCTTGACCACAATCACGTCGTCGGCCATGATGGCCGGGTCTGCCTCTTCACCCTGGCGAATCTTGTCAAGGTCAAATGTCAGCCTCTGCTGCGGCATTTGATTGACCGAGCGAAACAGATTGATCTCGCTCAGGTCGGCATAACTGCCGCCACCGCCGGCCAGCGCCAGCGCCCGCAGCAAGGTGAGCTGCCCTGTCACCGGATAAATACCGGGCCTGGCCACCGCGCCTTCTATCGTGATGCGCTGCGTGGTGAATTCCTTGATGAAAACCGACACCTGCGGGTCCTGCAGGTACTTTTCGGCATACTTTGCGGCAATGGCGGCTTCGGCCTGCTGCGCCGTCAGGCCGGCTAGCGCCATGTTGCCCACCAGCGCCAGGGAAACCATGCCGGACGAATTCACGCGCACGGTGCGCTTGAGGTCGGGCACGCCATACACCTCCACGTCGATCAGATCGTTGGGGCCCACGCGGTAGTCTGCGCCCAAGCCGGCCAGCGAGTTCAGGGGCTGCGCCTGCCCGGGCAACAGCTGCGCTGCGGCATCGGTGCGCAATGCCTGGCTGGCGGCCACATCGGTGGCCACCGGCTGGCGCGCGGCAGCCACCTGCTGCTGCGCCAAGAGCAAAACCGGCGTGGCAGCCATGAACACAGCAAGCACCCGGGTTAAAACGTAATGCATACAAAAACTCCCATCAAAACACGAAGCAAATACTCGACAACTAATGATTCTAATTGGCCGGGTTTCAACCGGTCATGGCGGAATGAATTCCTGCCCTCCCCTCAGGCCGCAGCATTGCGCCCAGCAAGAACGCGCCCAGCATCGCGTTGGCCGGAATGCGCAGGTTGAAGTCAAGCCACGAATGCAACAGCAGCGCCAGCAGCCCCAGCCCGCAGGCCATCATCAACTGGTCCTGCGCGTCCAGCCCGTTGCCCTGCAGCGCCCGGTGGGCCAGCCACTTCACGCGGCGCACCATGAGCCACAGCAGCACAGCGGCCAGCAGCACAAACAACGCGCCGCATTCCATCAGCAGTTGCACATAGTCGCTGTGCGCGTGTTCGACAAAACCGGTCACCATAGCCGGCTGAAAGCGCGGAAATATTACTGCGAAAGACCCCAGCCCGGAACCCAGCGGCCAAAACTCAAGCGCGGCCGTCCAGGTGGCGGCCCGCATCAGGCTTCGGATGCTCGAATCGCCGGCCAGCACATCGCCCTGCAAGCGGCCCAGCCAGCCCAACCCCACCGTGGCCACGGTGACCAGCAGCAAGGCCGCCAGCGCCCACAGCCGCCAGCGCAGGCCGCCCCGCGCGCCCTGGCGCCCCGGCAAAAGCAGTGTGGTGACCATCGTCACCAGCATCGCCGTGGCAATGCCGGCGCGCGAACTTGTGGCCAGCACCGCCGCCAGCAGCACAAACAGCGCCACGCCCCACAACAGTCCGGCATTGCCCGCCCGGTGGTGAAGCGCGGGCGCGTCGCGCAGGGCATGCCACAGCTCCAGCACCACCAGCGGCAGTGTCATGGCCAGAAAATTTGCAAAATGGTTGGCGTTGGCAAACGTGCCAATCACACCGGAAAATTCCG
>JAABQI010000142.1 GCA_011391545.1 Rhodoferax sp. | reverse complement strand
AGATGGCGCAGGATGCGAAAGCTTGACGGCACCAGGCCGCTGGCGTCGCCCGAGTGCACGCCCTCGGTCAGCACCTCGACCTTGAGCGTGCCGCTGGCCATGCCGCGCAGGCTGCTGGTCATCCACAGCTGGTCGTAGTTGCCGGCACCCGAGTCCAGGCAGATCACCAGACCGACATCGCCCAGGCGCGTGCGCAGCGTGTCGATGTAGGGCAGCAGGTCGTACGAGCCGCTTTCTTCGCAGGTTTCGACCAGCCCGACGATGCGCGGGTGCGCGGCCTGCTGGGTCTTGAGCGCCTGAATGGCGGTGATGGCGGCATAAATGGCGTAACCATCGTCGGCACCGCCCCGGCCGTAGAGCTTGCCGTCTTCGTATTTGGGCGTCCACGGCCCGAGGTCAGAGCGCCAGCCGGTGAATTCGGGCTGCTTGTCGAGGTGGCCGTACATCAGCACGGTCTGGCTGGACACGGCCTGATTGGTGTTGCCTGTTGAGGCCGCCACTTCAAAAAACAGCACCGGCGTGCGTCCGGGCAGGCGGATGATTTCCAGCGTCAGGCCCGCCACCTTTTGCGCCTGCACCCACTCAAAGGCGTTCTGCACCACTTTCTCGATCAGGCCATGCTGCGCCCAGTCGGCGTCAAACATGGGCGATTTGGCGGGAATGGCGATGTAGTCGGTGAGCTGCTTGACCAGGTCAGCGTCCCAGGCCTGGCTGACCTGGGTCAGCGCCTGGGCGGGGTTGAGAAGCGATGGGGCGATGCGTGCGTTCATTGGAGAGTCCTTGCGTGATGCGTCAAACGAATGGCAGATCATGCCACGACTGGGCGAAGCGCTCCTGCCATGCCACGCTGCCACTCAGAGACAATAACCGACCCACACCTCCGGAGATTTCATTTTGAACCAAGACATCGACACGCTCAACCGTCAATTTGCCCTGCCTGGCTCGCTGCATTTTGTGCATGGCAGCGGCGATTTACCGGTGGCTGAAATACAGACGGCCCAGGCCAGCGCGCGCGTGGCGCTGCAGGGTGCGCACCTGCTGGCGTGGCAACCGGCAGGCGCAGCGCCGGTCATCTGGCTGTCGCCATCGGCCGTGTTTGCGCCTGGCCAACCGGTGCGCGGCGGAGTGCCGGTGTGCTGGCCCTGGTTTGGCGCGCGTGAGGGCTTGCCGGCGCACGGTTTTGTTCGCACCCGGCTGTGGCAGGTGCGTGAGGCATCGATGGACCCGGCCGGGCAGGTGGTGTTGCGCCTCGGCCTGCAGGACGACGCCGACACCCGCGCGTTGTGGGACCATGCCTTTGACCTGGAACTGCTGGTGAGCATCGGCACCACGCTGAGCCTGACGCTGACCAGCCGCAACACCGGCGAGCAGCCCCTCACCATCACCGATGCGCTGCACACCTATTTTTGCGTAGAAGACATCCATCAAACCACGGTGCAGGGGCTCGACGGCTGTGATTACCTCGACAAGGTGCACGGCTTTGCGCGGGGCAGGCAAACGGGCGCGGTTGAATTCACCGGCGAGACCGACCGCATCTACGTCGACACCACGGCCGACTGCGTGATCGAGGACCGGGTGCAACAGCGCAACATACGGGTCAGCAAAAGCGGCAGCAGTTCCACCGTGGTCTGGAACCCCTGGCGCGAAAAAACCTTTGCCGACATGGCCGCTGGCGGCTACCGGCAGATGCTGTGTGTGGAAACCTGCAACGCCGGGCCTGATCAGATCACTTTGGCGCCGGGCCGGTCGCACGCGCTGTCGGCGACCGTCTCAGTGCGCTGAATAAAACCGCACTGTGTTGCGGCCGGCTTCCTTGGCCTGGTACATGGCCAGGTCAGCGCGATGCAAAAACACGTCCAGCGTGCCTTCGTGGTGAATGAACAGGGTCACGCCGATGCTGGCGGTGCAATGATGATGGATGGCGGAGGTCGCGTCCGCTGACTGGCTGCATGCCAGCACATAGGGCTCGGCCAGGCTGACGCGGATTTTTTCGGCCACGTTCTGGGCCAGCGCATGGGCTTGCACCGGGTCGACGTCCAGATCGACCAGCATCGCCACAAACTCATCGCCGCCAAAGCGTGACACGGTGTCGACCTCGCGAACGCAGCTTTTCAGCCGGCTGGCCACCTCGATCAGCAGCAAATCGCCCGCGTCATGGCCACTGCGGTCGTTGAGGGGCTTGAAGTTGTCCAGATCAATGAACATCAGCGCCCCATAAGACGCGCTGCGCTTGCTGGCCGTCAGGGCCTGGCTCAGGCGGTCGAGCATGAGCCGCCGGTTGGGCAACTTGGTGAGTTCATCGTTGAACGCCAATTGCCGCACTTGTTGCTGCATGCGGTGGCGTTCCGTCACGTCCTCAAAAATGGTGTAGACCTGTGTCATCTGCCCGTCCTTGAACAAGGGCGTGGCGCTGATCGATACCCAGACGTAGGCGCCGTCCGGCAACTGCACCCCCATCAGCACATCTTTGACCGGCTGGCCAAACATGAGCGCCAGCATGGCCGGATGTTGATCGCCAGGCATCGGGCTGCCATCTTCGTGGACGGCATGCCAGCTCGGATCCATCGAGGTGAGATCCCGCAACTGGTCCAGCGTCCGGCCCAAAATGCGCTGCGCCGCCGGGTTCGCCGATGTGATGCGGCCACCCGTATCCTGATAGATCACGCCATGCGGCGCGGTTTCATACAGGGTGCGAAACGTGGTCTCACTGTCGATAAGCGCCGCCTGGGTTTGCTTCTTTTCGATGGCGATGGCCGCCAGCCGGGCGGCGTTTTCAATGACCACAATGTCTTGCGCCGTCGGCGTGTTGACCTGGCGGTGGTAAATGGCGAAGGTGCCCAGCACCCGGCCTGTTGACGACAGAATGGGCTGCGACCAGCAGGCTGCCAAACCGGCTTGCGCTGCCAGGCCTTTGAAATCGGCCCAGTAGGGATGCGTGGCAATGTCCTTCACGATCACGCGCTCGCCGCTGAAGGCCGCCGTGCCGCAGGATCCAACGCCGGGGCCAATCTTGATGCCCTCCATGGCGGCGTTGTAGAAATCTGGCAAGCTCGGCGCCACCACCTGCCCAAGGTGCTGGCCCGAGTCGTCGAGCAGCACAATACTGCACAGCATGGCCGGGTGGAACTGCTCCACGCCACGCACCACCGCGTCGAGCACCTCGGGCAGCGGGGCATCGGCTGACACCAGCTCCAGAATGTGGCTGCGACTCTGCTCGTATTTCGCGCTGTCCTTGAGCGCCTGGTCACGTTGCGCCAGCGTGTCAAGCATGTCGTTGAGCTGCCGGGCGAGCGGCGCCCCTTCGTCAGGACCACCCAACGCAACGCGCATCTCCGTCCTGCCACCCTGAACGCCATGTGCCACCCGTGCGATGGCAGAAAGCCGGCGGGTCAGGAAGTGGCTGGTCAGCAGGGCCAGGATAACGCTCAATCCCAGGCCCGCGAGCGTGAAAATCAAACCGCTGCGGGTGATGTCGGCCAGCCGGGCCTCCATCAAGTTGCCATTCAGGCCCAGGCGAACCCAGCCAATCAAGGCGCCGTTGAGCATCACCGGGCTGGCCACATCCAGCGCGTTGGCCTCGTTTTTCAGCACATTGATCTCAGCCAATACGGCGGCATCGCTCAAATGCTGCCCGACACGGCTTGGGTCGTGGTTGTGGGCCAGCAGCTGGCCACCGCTGTCGAGCACCAGGGCGTAGCTCAAGTCAGGGTAGCGCGCCAGGCTTTGAACGACTTCATCGAGCGCAGGCAG
>JAABQI010000141.1 GCA_011391545.1 Rhodoferax sp. | reverse complement strand
GCCACGAAGGCTTTTTCGTTGGTGACTTGGGATTCTTCAACACCGAGTTGTTCGGCAATGATTTTTTTAACGCGTGCTTCAATATCGCTCATGGGTTCCCTCAGAGGGTTGTGAAAAGATCCGTGATTTTAGCCGGGCCTGAAATGTGTTTCCAAACCCGACGGCCGTACGGACAATGCGGCTTTATTTTGTCATCAAATTGGCGTCAAGCTCAGGCCATGAACATACCACCATTGACGTGCAATTCCTGCCCCGTCACATAAGCAGCGTGGGGCGATGCCAGATAAGCCACCGCATGGGCAATGTCAGAGGGCTTGCCCAGATGGCCCAGCGGGATTTGCGTGAGCAAGGCCTTTTGTTGTTCATCGGCCAGTTTGGCGGTCATGTCGGTCTCAATGAAACCGGGGGCCACGCAGTTGACTGTGATGTTGCGTGAGCCCAGTTCACGCGCCAGCGCGCGCGTCATGCCGGCCACGCCGGCCTTGGCGGCGGCGTAGTTGGCCTGCCCGGGGTTGCCGGAGGCGCCCACAACCGAGGTGATGTTGATGATGCGGCCGTAGCGCTGTTTCATCATGGTGCGCATGACGGCACGGCTCATGCGAAATACAGCCTTGAGGTTGGTGTCGAGCACGGCATCCCACTCCTCGTCCTTCATGCGCATGGCCAGGTTGTCCTGCGTGATGCCGGCATTGTTCACCAGAATCTGCAGGCTACCCTGTTCCTTGACGATCGTGTCGATCAGGGCCTGCACCCCTGGCGCGTCGTTGACATCGAGGGTTATGCCACTGCAACCGGCAAAGGCTGCCAGCGTCTGGCTGATTTTGCCAGCGCCTTGATCCGTGGTGGCGGTGCCTATAACCTTCAGGCCGCGTTGCGCCAGCTCCAGTGCAATGGCAGCACCAATGCCGCGCGATGCGCCGGTGACCAGTGCCACCTGGCCTTCAAACTTGATATCACTCATGTGGGTCTGCATCCAGAATAAAAGTTTTGACTTCAGCCAGGCTGGCGAGATCGAACAATGGCAGGCCCTGCATCTCGGCATTGATGCGCTTGGTCATGCCCGCCAGCACCTTGCCGGGGCCGCACTCTACCAGGTTGGGCAAACCGCGCACGCCAATGGCTTGCACGCATTCGACCCAGCGCACCGGGCCAAAAGCCTGGCGAAACAGGGCATCACGGATACGGTCGCCGTCCTGCTCAACACGAACATCGATGTTGTTGATGACCGGGATTTGCGGCACGGCAAATTCAGTGGCAGCCAGTTGGTCCTTGAGCTTGAGCGCCGCGGGCTTCATCAGGCTGGAGTGAAAAGGTGCCGACACCGGCAATGGCAGCGCGCGCTTGGCGCCTAGCGTCTTGAGCGCCACGCAGGCCTGCTCAACGGCGGCTTTGGAGCCGGCGATCACGGTCTGGCCGGGGTCATTGAAATTGACCGCTTCCACCACTTCGGCAGAGCCAGCACCGAATGAGGCGGTCACATCGGCACAGCCGGCCATCACTTTGGCTGCCTCCAACCCCAGGATGGCCGCCATGGCGCCCACACCCACGGGCACCGCGTCCTGCATCGCCTGGGCCCGAAAGCGCACCAGCGGCGCGGCTTGACTCAATGTCAAGACACCGGCGGCCACCAGTGCCGAATATTCGCCCAGCGAATGCCCGGCCAAGGCCTGCGGCGCCACGCCGACTTCGGCCATCCAGACCCGGTAAGCGGCCACACCGGCAACCAGCATCACCGGTTGCGTGTTGGTGGTCAGTGCCAGCGCTTCCTTGGGCCCGTCCTGGATCAAGCGGCCGATGTCTTCGCCCAGCGCATCAGAGGCTTCCTGCAAAGCCGCCAGCACCTGGGGGTGGTCGCCCCAGCCCGCCAGCATACCGACCGACTGCGAGCCTTGGCCCGGAAAAACAAAAGCAAACGGTTTCATGAACATGTCGTCAATGGATAAAAATAAGTTTCAGATGCCAATTGAAGCATCTACAGTTTAAGCAGCACCGCGCCCCAGGTGAAGCCACCGCCCACGGCTTCCAGCAGCAGTGTCTGACCCGCCTGCACCTGGCCACTGCGCACGGCAGAGTCGAGCGCCAGCCCCACCGACGCGGCCGAGGTATTGCCATGCTGATCGACCGTGACCACCACCTTGTCCATCGGCAACTTGAGCTTGCGCGCCGTGCTCTGCATGATGCGGATGTTGGCCTGATGCGGAATCAACCAGTCCACCTCGGAGGCGGCCATTCCCGCCTTGGCCAACACCGACCGCGCGGCTTGGTCGAGCACGCCCACCGCCAGTTTGAACACCGCCTGCCCGTCCATGCGCAACAGCGGATCGCCCAAAATCTGGCCGCCGCAAACTTGCCCCGGCACGCACAGGATATCGGCATGTTGACCGTCGGCGTGGAGGTCGGTGGCCAGGATGCCCGGGGTGCGGGAAGCCTCCATCACCACCGCCCCGGCACCGTCGCCAAACAGCACACAGGTGGTGCGGTCCTTGAAGTCCAGAATGCGCGAAAACACTTCGGCCCCCACCACCAGGGCTTTTTTGACCGCGCCGGTGCGAATCATCGCATCGGCCAGCGTCAAGGCATAAATAAAACCGCTGCACACCGCCTGCACGTCAAACGCGGGGGCGCCATGGTTGCCCAGTTTGTTTTGCAAAATGCACGCGGTGGAGGGAAACACCATGTCAGGCGTGGAAGTGGCCACGATGATCAGGTCGAGGTCTTTGGCATCGACACCAGCCGCCTGCAGGGCATTGTTTGAAGCCACCAGCGCCAGATCACTGCTGACAACACCGGTATCGGCAAAATGGCGGGCACGAATGCCGGTGCGCTCGACGATCCATTCGTCGCTGGATTCAATGCCTTGCGCGGCAAGTTCAGCGACCAGGTCTGCATTGGTGAGGCGTCGCGGCGGCAAATAACTGCCGGTGCCGGTAATACGAGAATAGAGTTTCATGAATCAAACCGAGGGAGTGTCTACGGTTAAATGGACACGTCATCAGCCGCCAGTAGCGGGGCTGCATGGGCGATCCGAACCCGAACACGATCTAACAGATTATTGCGGGATGCATCATACGCCCGCGACAGGGCGTAGCCAAAGGCCAGTTGATCAGCCGAGCCGTGGCTCTTGAACACCAGGCCGCGCAAGCCCAGCAGGGCGCCGCCGTTGTAACGCCGATGGTCCATTCGCTTCTTGAGCGCGGCAATCACCGGGTAGGCAGCGATGGCCGACATTTTGGTGAAGACATTGCGCGAAAACTCTTTTTTCAGGAAATCCACAATCATGCCGGCCAGACCTTCGCTGGCCTTCAGCGCCACATTGCCGACAAAGCCGTCGCACACCACAATGTCGGCCGTGCCCTTGAAGATGTCATTGCCTTCGACATTGCCATAAAAATTCAGGTCGCCCGCCTTGCCGGCGGCGCGCAGCAGCTCGCCGGCTTTCTTGATGACTTCATTGCCCTTGATGGCTTCTTCGCCAATGTTGAGCAAGCCCACGGTGGGATTGTCTTCACCGCTGAGCACCGACACCAGCGCCGACCCCATGACCGCAAATTGCAGCAAGTGCTCGGCCGTGCAATCGACATTGGCGCCCATGTCGAGCACGGTGGTGGCACGGCCCTTGGCATTGGGGATTTGCCCGGCAATGGCGGGGCGGTCGATGCCGTCGAGGGTTTTCAGCAGGTAGCGCGAAATGGCCATCAAGGCGCCGGTATTGCCCGCCGACACCGCAGCCTGGGCGGCGCCGTCCTTGACCT
>JAABQI010000140.1 GCA_011391545.1 Rhodoferax sp. | reverse complement strand
GTCGATGGCCTGGTCTTGCTGCTCGTTGAGCAGGTAATTGAGACCCTTGAAATAGGCTTTGGGTGCCTGGCGGTTTTCCAGCCGGATTTGGCGCAGATCGAGGCGTGACGCCAGCCAACCCAGACCGAACGCCAGCGGCAGTCCCAACAAGACCCAGCTCAGATCAAATTCCATCAGCGTAGGCTGGTGTGGCGGCAGGCGCCTGGGTTGGTGCAGCAGGCTCGGCGTGCGGTGTTTCGGGCTCCTCTTTGGCGCGGCGATGTTTCCACCACCAGGGAGCCATGCCCAAGACGCCTACCGCCACGCCGATGCTAAAGGCACCCAGCACCACCAGCACCATGGGCGCGAGCCATTGGTTGCCAAAGAAAAAGTTGACTGTCGTGACTTGCTGATTGTTCAGCGCAAAGGCAAACAGTGTAAAAAAAATGGCTGCCTTGACGATCAGCCTTAGCAACCACAGAATGTGTTTCATCGATGATTCCCAGTGATGGGAAGATTCTACCGTTTGACGCTGCCGTCAAGTCGGCGGCACCAAGGCACCGGTGCCTTGATCAACGGCCTGGCGCAGGGCTTTGCCGGGCTTGAAGTGGGGCACTTGTTTTTCAGGAATGGCGACACTTTCACCGCTGCGCGGGTTGCGTCCCATGCGTGGCGGGCGGTAATTGACAGAAAAACTGCCAAAGCCCCGGATCTCAATGCGGTGTCCGCGCGCCAAGGCGTCGTTCATGGCCTCCAGGATCGCCTTGACCGCAAATTCGGCATCGCGCTGGGTGATCTGGCCAAATCGGGCTGCAAGTTCTTCAACGAGGTCGGAGCGGGTCATAAACCAATACCTTTGCGGGACAGACCTTTAACTCTATCCCCAACTGATAGGAAGAAAAAAACGACCGGTGCGCAGGGCAACCGGTCGTCAATTCAGGTGGTCAATAACGGATTAGTTATTGTTGTCAAGCTTGGCGCGCAACAAAGCGCCCAAGCTGGTCGTGCCAGCGTTTTCACGGGCCGACTGCTGGCTGAGCGATGCCATGGCTTCGTTCTGGTCAGCAGCATCCTTGGCCTTGATCGACAACTGGATGTTGCGGGTCTTGCGATCCACGTTGACCACCACAGCGTTGACTTCGTCGCCTTCCTTGAGCACGTTGCGCGCGTCTTCAACGCGGTCACGGCTGATTTCGGAAGCACGCAGGTAACCAATGATGTCGTCGCCCAGGTCGATCTCAGCGCCCTTGGCGTCCACCGTCTTGACCTTGCCGGTGACCACGGAACCCTTGTCGTTGATCGACGAGAAGGTGGTGAAGGGGTCAGAATCGAGCTGTTTGATGCCCAGCGAGATGCGTTCGCGGTCCACGTCCACAGCCAGCACCAGCGCTTCCACTTCCTGGCCCTTTTTGTATTCGCGCACAGCGGCTTCGCCGGGCTCGTTCCAGGACAGGTCAGACAGGTGCACCAGGCCGTCGATACCGGCAGCCAGACCCACGAACACGCCGAAGTCGGTGATCGATTTGATCGGACCCTTGACGCGGTCGCCACGCTTGGTGTTTTGCGCGAACTCTTGCCAAGGGTTGGCCTTGCACTGTTTCATGCCCAAAGAGATGCGGCGCTTGTCTTCGTCGATTTCCAGAACCATGACTTCGACTTCGTCGCCCAGGGCAACGATCTTGCTGGGTGCCACGTTCTTGTTGGTCCAATCCATCTCGGAGACGTGCACCAGACCTTCGATGCCGGGTTCGAGTTCCACAAATGCGCCGTAGTCGGCGATGTTGGTGATCTTGCCGAACATGCGCGTGCCTTGTGGGTAGCGGCGGTTCACGCCCATCCACGGGTCGTCGCCCATTTGCTTCAGACCCAGAGAGACGCGGTTTTTCTCGGTGTCAAACTTGAGGATCTTGGCGGTGATTTCCTGGCCAGCGGTCACCACTTCAGACGGGTGACGGACACGGCGCCAGGCCATGTCGGTGATGTGCAGCAGGCCGTCAATGCCGCCCAGGTCCACAAACGCGCCGTATTCGGTGATGTTCTTGACCACGCCTTGAACAATCGCGCCTTCCTTGAGCGTTTGCATCAGCTTGGAGCGCTCTTCGCCCATGGACGCTTCGACCACTGCGCGACGTGACAGCACGACGTTGTTGCGCTTGCGGTCGAGTTTGATGACCTTGAACTCCATCGTCTTGTTTTCGTACGGAGACAGGTCTTTTGTCGGACGGGTGTCCACCAGCGAACCGGGCAGGAAGGCGCGGATGCCGTTGACCAGCACGGTCAGGCCACCCTTGACCTTGCCGCTGGTGGTGCCGGTGACAAATTCTCCGGATTCCAGGGCTTTTTCCAGGCTCATCCATGAAGCCAGGCGCTTGGCCGTGTCACGCGACAGAATGGTGTCGCCGTAACCGTTTTCGATCGAGCCAATGGCCACCGACACGAAGTCGCCGACTTGCACTTCGGTTTCGCCCTGGTCGTTCTTGAATTCTTCCAGCGGCACGTAGGCTTCGGACTTGAGGCCGGCGTTCACCACCACAAAACTGTGCTCGATACGAACCACTTCAGCAGTGATCACTTCACCCGTGCGCATTTCCGTGCGTTTCAGGGACTCTTCAAACAGGTCGGCAAAAGATTCAGACATTTTCAATGCGGTCATGAAAACCGCGGGGTTAAGTTTTTGAACCTCATCCGCAGTGCGCCAGTGCAGCGCGATAAGACGGATGAGGACCGGTGCATCGGCAAAAGCCTTTGCGGGTTGTGTCCTTGAGAATGATCAGAAGGGCAGCTTGCCTTGCCACCAATCCAGCACCAGTTTGACCGATTCTTCAATCGGCAACCTGGAATTGTCCAGCAGCATGGCATCTTGTGCTGGCTTGAGAGGCGCAACACTGCGGGATGAATCCCGTGCGTCACGCGCCTCCAAGTCAGCGCGAAGACTGTGGAGTGTAATTGAATTTCCTTTTGAAATCAACTGTTTAAATCGCCTTTGGGCGCGCTGTTCGGCGCCGGCCGTTAAAAATACCTTGAGCGGGGCCTCGGGAAAGATCACGGTGCCCATGTCGCGGCCATCGGCCACCAAGCCGGGAAGGCGGCGAAAACCATGCTGCAGGTTCACCAGCGCGTCGCGTACCCTGGGCAAGACTGACACACTGGACGCATTCATGCCGGCTTCTTCGGTACGAATGGCCTCTGTGACATCCTCGCCTTCCAGCAGCACTTTGTCCGCCATAAATTCAATACGCAGGCATTGGGCCAGCTTGGCGATCGCTTCTTCGCCGGTGGCATCGAGTGGCAAATTCGCGCGCGCCGCCGCCAGCGCCGTGATGCGGTACAGCGCGCCCGAGTCCAGCAGGTGGTAGCCCAGTTGACTGGCCAGTTGCGCGGCCAGCGTGCCCTTGCCCGAGGCGGTTGGGCCGTCTACGCAAATGACGGGGATTTGCGCCGGGTCAGCCTGCACGAGCGAAAACAGCGCCTCGAAAAAGTCCGGGAAGGTTTTGGCGACACATTTGGGGTCTTCGATACGCACCGGCAAGCCGGCGGGGTTGAAGGCGGCCAGCGCAAAACACATGGCCACGCGGTGGTCGTCATAGGTGTGGATGCTGGCGGCTTTCCAATGCGCGGGGCTGGCAGGCGGTGTGACCTGGATGAAGTCGGCCCCTTCGACCACCGTGGCGCCGAGTTTACGCAACTCACACGCCATGGCGGCAATGCGGTCGGTCTCCTTGACACGCCAACTGGCGATATTGCGCAGGTTGGTGGTGCCTTGAGCATACAAAGCCATCA
>JAABQI010000139.1 GCA_011391545.1 Rhodoferax sp. | reverse complement strand
AGGGAACTTAGCTCAGCTGGTAGAGCAGCGGACTCTTAATCCGTAGGTCGAGAGTTCGAATCTCTCAGTTCCCACCAGTACAGGTACTTAAAAACATAGAAAGCCTGCTATTTTTAATATAGCGGGCTTTTTTGTTTTCCCCTTTTTACCGTGTAGTCGATCATTCGGCAAAAGAGATCGTCCAGCGGACCCGTCCTGACAAACGCCAAATGGGATGCGCTACTTGCTCGGGCTCAAGGCTGGATGACGATCTCGTTTCTCACCGACTTCACGCCATTGACCTTGCGCGCTATGCTCTCGGCGGTGGTTTTTTCGGTGGTGTTCTTGGCAAAGCCGGACAGCAACACGACGCCGTTGAGCGTTTCGACGCTGATGGAACTGCCTGCCACTGCCTTGTCTTCAAAGAAACGGCTCTTGATCTGGGTCGTGATGGTGGTGTCGTCGATGTAGGCGCCGACTGTTTGCTGGTCCCGGGTGACAGCACAGCCGGTCACGGTGAGCAGCGCCACGGCAGAAACGATAGCGGCAAGGGTAGTTCGCATGAACATGGTCAATCTCCTGTGAAAGTGAATACAAGACGGCACGCCCACCCGAAGGTGAGCGCGAGGCCACACGATACAGCAACGCATGAGTTGCGCCATGAGAATTCTCATGCGCCCGCGAACTTTCGACATTGCCGCTGCGGTTTACTGCTGTAGCTTGCGTGCCTCTTCTTCAAGCTCCTGCTTGGTGCTGCGACGATTCTTCCCAGCCGGCTGGCTTGACGCAGGCAACGGCTCCTCAGCGCGTCGCCCCGCCTTGGGTGCCGGCTGTGGCTGTGGCTGTGGCCGCAGCGTCCGCGTTGCTTCCCGCGCGGGCGGAACCACTCTGACGACTGGCGCCGGCGCCGCCACAGCAGGTTTGAGTTCCCGACGTGCGGCATCGTCCAGCGGCTTACCCGGCCTGGCCGTCAATTGCGGCTGCTGCGCAGCAAAGCCGGGGGGCGCCGCGGGCGGAGCCGTGCGAGCGAGGACCGGCCGCTCAAAGACGCGCGCCGGGGGCTGACCGCGCTCGGCACCAGCGCCATGCACACTTCTTTGTGTCGGAGCCACAGGCGGAGCGATGACCACGGGCGCGTTCTCAGTGATGTCCGGGAGTACATGCACGGCCTCTCTGGCCACTGGCCGCGATTGAACAAAAGTGGTCTTAGGCACGGCGACAACGGCCCCTGGCACATGCCGGTTGTTATAAACAATGTTGGTGATGTTCGGGTTGTAGTAGTAGTTGTTGATCACGGTGGTGTTGATGACCGTGTTGCTGATATTGACCTTCTCGAAATAGTCGCGACTCACGGAATACGCAGGAAGATAGATCTCGCGCGGCGCCAGAGGAAACCATGCAATGCCACCGACCAGGCCACTGGAAATCGTGATCTGAAAATTGACGCCGCCCACGAACACCACCAAGGCCGGGGCATAGTAAGCCCGGGCGCGCAACGGCCCCGGCACCCAGCCCCACCTGCCCCGCAGGTGAGCCCAGCGGCCGTAGTGGGTCACCGCAAAGCCCCAGGGTGCGTCGTCAACCCAGGTCCAGCCCCAGGGATCGATCCAGATCCAGTGCCCGTCGCGATAGGGTGCCCAGCCGATCACCACTTGATTCGGAAACCAGACATTGCCGTAGGTGGCGTCGACGTGCCAGGTGCCATAGACGTCGAGATCCCGAAAGCCGATCACGTCCGGTGACACATAACGCGCGGAAACCGAGAGGTCGAAAGCGCGGTCTCGATCGCTTGCCCAGAGATCGAATTCGTCGGAACGCGCCGCGAAGACGGTTTGCACGTCGCGCAGGCCAGTCCCCATGAACCGATACGCCTGGCGGGCATTGATGACATACGACGCACCTTGGCCATACACCTCGGCCTGACCGTTGCGCACAAAGACCGTCGTCGCGTCGCCATAAGGATCCACTTCAATGCGGAACTCGCCCGGATGCCGAAGCGTCAGGGCGAGATTGGGTGTATCCACCTCGACCACCTGGCCGGGCTCTAGACGACGCACCCGGACGATCAACGCCCCTTGCGTCAATTGCAGCTGAATGATCCGGTCATCCAGGTTGAGCATGGCAATGCCGGTGTCGGCATTCATGCGGATCATGGCCCCGCCAATCTCGATTTCCGCCAGCGAACCGGCCTCTGCCCAAAGGCGGTCACCGGTGGTCAGAGGCCGATTCAGGGTGGCCTGCATCCAGTCGTTCTCGCCGCCGGGGGAGAAGGAAACAGCGCCGGTCACGTAGCCCAGCCGCGCAACGCGTGATGGGGGGTCGGCGCTGGACAGGCCGCTGAAGACCAAGATGGCGATCCCGACCAGCAGGTTCAGAAACCGGAGCAAGAGGCGCTGGGTGTGCATGTGAATCCCTTTCGAAAGGGTGTGTTGTCTGGCTCGCTACAGGCGTCTGCCCTGAATGACGCGAATCAGGATGACCACGATTGCGATCACCAGCAGGGCATGGATCAACCCGCCCGCGGTGTATGAGGTGACCAAACCCAGAAGCCAGAGGATGATCAATACGACTGCAATGGTTTCAAGCATGATATTTCTCCTTGTGTCAAAAATCGGTGAATGACGACGCCAGCGGACCGACCCGACAAGCGCCGAACGGGTACTCTACTTACAAATGCACAACGAAATGCTCAAGGTCGAACGGCGATCTCGTTCTTGACTGACTTCACGCCGGTGACCTTGCGCGCAATGCTCTCGGCCGTGGATTTTTCAGTGGCATTCTTGGCAAACCCCGATAGCATCACAACGCCGTTGAGTGTTTCGACGCTGATGGAGGTGCCTGCCACGTTCGGATCCTCCAGGAGACGGGCCTTGACCTGGGTCGTGATGGTGGTGTCGTCAACGTAGGCGCCTACAGTTTCCTGCCCACGGACGACGGCGCAACCCGACACAGTGAGCAGCGCCACGGCAGTAATAACGGCGGCGAGGGTGGTACGGATGATCATGATCAAACTCCTTTGAAAGTGTTGTTGAGATTGGATACCCGCTAGTGAGCGAGACACTTTGTACGCTACAGCGATTCATCAGCGCGGTAATGACAATTCTCATGGTCCCGTTGGAATCATGCCAAGCGATGAGACGTTGATGGGCTGTCGCTCAGCAAGCCATCGACTCAGGGGCTCGGGTAACTCACCGTGATGACTTCAATTTCATCGACCCGGTCCGGCATGACCAGCTTGAGCACATCACCCTCCTCGGCCTTGAGCAAAGTGCGCGCAATCGGCGAGATCCAGCTGACCTCGCCGTGGGCGCTGTTGGCTTCGTCGATGCCCATGATCCTGACGGTGCGCAACTGGCCCCCTGCATCCGCATAGGTGACGGTGGCGCCAAAAAATATCTGTGTATTGCCAAAGTGCAGCGACGGGTCGGTGACCTCGGCAATTTCAAGACGCTTGATCAAAAAGCGGATGCGCCGGTCGATTTCACGCAGGCGCTTTTTGCCATAGTGGTAGTCGGCGTTTTCGGAACGGTCACCATTGCTGGCGGCCCAGTGCACCGCCTCCACCATCTTGGGACGGGTCACGTCAATCAGCGTTTTGAGTTCGTGGCGCAGGGTGGCAAAGCCTTGGGGCGTGATGTAGTTTTTGCCACCCGCTGGCAGAGGCGGCAGGCGAAGCTCGTCTTCGTCGTCAATGTTGTCTGATTCTTTGGTAAAGGCTTTGCTCATGCCTGTTATTGTGGCTGCACCCGCAAAAACGATGCAAAGCGAGGCAGCCCTTTGGGCGTGAGGTCGCTGTAAC
>JAABQI010000138.1 GCA_011391545.1 Rhodoferax sp. | reverse complement strand
TGCGCCGGGTGAAAGGCTCAACGGTTTCCCGGTGGATGCCATCACGCCGACCGACGGCACTGGCGCCGAAATCGGCTCCATGAGCATCATCAAGGGCGCGCGCAATCTTGAGGCGGCCAAGAAGTTTTATGAGTGGGCATTGACCCCCGCGGCCCAAGAAATGGCGGCTGCGGCCAAGCAGTTCCAAGTGCCGTCCAACAAGGCCGCCAAGGTCGACAAAAACGTGCCCGACTTCAAGAAGATCAAGTTCATCAATTACGACTACGCCAAGTACGGCGCATCGGCTGAGCGCAAACGCCTGATCGCCAAGTGGGAAAAAGAAGTGAACTCCCTGCCGCGCTGATTTGCTGTCGTCTGTGGGGGCGACTTCAGTCGACCACGGCAGGTGCAAGTCTGCCCCACAAAAACCATGAACAAAAATCCCAATCTGGCCATACGCCTCTGGCTCATCACCGGGCTGCTGGCCTACCTGGTGCTGCCCTGGTATGCCATCCAGGACACCGCCTGGTACAGCGTGCTGCCTCAGATCTTTGGCGGCACCGAGACCGCCAACGGTTTGCTGCAGGCGCTGCTTTACGGCCGGGTCTGGCTGGCTTTGGGCCTGGCCGGGCTGGGCGTTGCCGCCATGGGCCTGACTGTTCCTCCGGGGAAATCTCAAGGCACCTGGCTGTTGGCTGGGGGCCTGCTTGGATTTTTGGGCTTGCTGCTGAGCGGCTTCATGATTGGCGCCAGGGGCTGGTCGTTCGAGGTTTTGAATGCGCAGTTTGGCGAGCTGGCGGTCAACCAGTTTGGCATCGGTATCGGCGCCTTCATGGCGCTGCTGGCGCTGGTGATGATCACCGCCTTCGGCGTGGCGCGCCGGGGCTATTTCAAGGGCGACCTGTTCATCGCCTCGGCGGTGCTGAGCTGCTCGGTGCTGTTGCTGTTGTTCATCGCCTTTCCCGTCACCAAAGCCCTGTACGGCGCCTTTTTGAATGAAGAAGGGCAGTGGGCGGTTTCGGCCATTTTTGAGCGTATCGGCCATGAGCGCATTTGGGGTCTGAGCTGCCTCAACGGCGGCGTGCGCTGCGGCGTGGCGTGGAACACGCTGTTTTTGGCGCTGCTCACGGCCACCGGCACCGTGATCCTGGGTACCATGATGGCGCTGCTGGCTGAGCGCAGCGCCGGCCCGCGCGTGCAAACACCCCTGCGCGTGGTGGCTTTGCTGCCCATCATCACGCCCCCGTTTGTGGTGGGACTGGGCCTGATCCTGCTGTTTGGCCGGGCCGGTGTGGTGAACCAGTTTCTTGAGTATGCCTTTGGCATGGAGCCCACGCGCTGGTTCTACGGCCTGTTTGGCATCTGGATCGCCCAGTTGTTTGCCTTCACGCCGATCGCCTTCATGATCATGCGCGGCGTGGTGCAGGGCGTGGCGCCCAGCATGGAAGAGGCCGCGCAGACGCTGCGCGCCAGCCGCAGCAAGACATTTTTCACCGTCACCCTGCCATTGCTCAAGCCCGGTCTGGCCAATGCGTTTCTGGTGGGTTTCATCGAAAGCATTGCCGACTTCGGCAACCCCATCGTGGTGGGCGGCCAGTATTCGGTGCTGTCCACCGACATCTTTTTTGCCATTGTGGGTGCCCAATACGACCAGGGGCGCGCGGCCTCGCTGGCCTGGATCCTGACGCTGTTTGCCTTGGGCGTGTTTGCCCTGCAGCGTGGCTTGCTGGGCAAGCAAAATTACACCACGGTGAGTGGCAAGGGCGACGCGGGCATTCCGATGGCCTTGCCTGACGGCGTGCGCCGAACGCTCAATTTTGTGGTGTATCCGTGGCTGGCGTTCACCGTGATTGTTTACCTGTTTGCCTTTGCCGGCGGTTTTGTGCAAACCTGGGGCCGCGATTACACCCTGACGCTGGCGCACTTCCGGACCGCGTTCGGGCTGGAGTGGGGCGAGTTCGGCATGGTGTGGGCGGGCACCGCCTGGAACTCGCTGTTCACCACGGTCAAGCTGGCAGGCCTGGCGGCGCCCATGACGGCCACCGTGGGTTTGTTGATTGCCTATCTGCTGGCGCGCACCGAGTTTCGCGGCCAGGGCTGGTTTGAATTCATCGCGCTGCTGGCCTTTGCCATTCCTGGCACCGTGCTCGGGGTGAGCTACATCCTGGCGTTCAACGTGCCGCCGGTGGAACTCACAGGCACCGGTCTGATCATCGTGCTGTGTTTCATGTTCCGCAATTTGCCGGTGGGTGTGCGCGCCGGCACGGCAGCTTTCAAGCAACTCGACAAGTCACTCGATGAGGCCTCGCTGATGCTGCGCGCCTCCACCTTCCAGACGCTGCGTTTTGTGGTGCTGCCACTGCTCAAGCCCGCACTGGTGGCCGCACTGGTCTACAGCTTTGTGCGCGCCATGACCACCGTGAGCGCCGTCATCTTTCTGGTCACCGCCGAGAACGAGCTGGCCACCACCTACATCATTGGTCGCGTCGGCAACGGCGACTACGGTGTGGCGCTGGCGTATTGCACGGTGCTGATCATTCTGATGTCCGCCTCGATTGCGTTGATCCAGTTTCTGGTGGGCGAGCGCAAACTGGGTCGGCGCAAGACCGGCGTCGTGATCAAGCCCCTTGCGGTGCACTGAACTTCGAATGAGAAAACCATGAACCACGGCGTTGAATTCAAGAACATCACCAAGCGCTACGGCATCGATGCCAGCGCCCCGCTGGTGATCAAGGGCATCAATTTCGAGATTGAAAAAGGCTCGCTCACCACCATCCTGGGCCCTTCAGGCTGTGGCAAGACCACCGTGCTGCGCATGATTGCCGGGCTGGAAACACCCACCAGCGGCCAGATCATCATGGACGGCAAGGATGTCACCACGCTGGGTCCGGCCGACCGCAATGTCAGCATGATGTTTCAAAGCTATGCGCTGTTTCCGCACATGAATGTGCTCGAAAACGTGATGTACGGCCTGAAGATGTCGGGCATCGAGAAGACAGAGGCCGCAAGGCGCGCGATCGAGACGCTCGGAATCGTCGGCCTGGTCGGCTACGACGAACGCCTGCCCAGCGAGCTCTCGGGCGGCCAGCAGCAGCGGGTCGCGCTGGCGCGTGCGCTGGTGCTGGAGCCGGGCGTGCTGCTGTTTGATGAACCCTTGAGCAACCTCGACGCGCGCCTGCGCCGCGAGATGCGCGAAGAAATCCGCGGCTTGCAGCAGCGCCTGCACCTGACCGTGGCCTACGTCACCCATGACCAGAGCGAGGCGCTGGCCGTGAGTGACCAGATCATCGTCATGGATGACGGCCTGATCGCCCAGCGCGGCACGCCACAAGACATGTACGAGCGCCCGGGCAGCGAGTTTGTGGCCGGCTTCATGGGCGAGGCCATGCTGTTCCCCGGAGCCGCAGATGCGGCAGGCAGGGTGCAACTCGGCCCGTTGCAGGTCACCTCGCGCCAGGCCGTGGCGGCCGGCCAGGTCAAGGTGGCGGTGCGCCCCGAGGCCTGGCACATTCACAGGGATGGCAGTGGGCTGGCCGCCAAGCTGCTCAAGCTGGCTTATCTGGGCAGCTTTTTTGAGTACACCTTCGAGACCGCTCTTGGCCCGATTTTTGTGGTTTCGCCTGACCTGACGGATGTGCTGACCATCGGCAATGAAGTGGGCCTGACGCTGGCCGACCACGGGGTGTCGGTGGTGGCCGCGGTGTAATCCGCAAAGCTGATTTTTACAGACCGCCAGAACCACTCACGGCTTGCTTCGCCTGGCCGTCATTCCCGGCTTTTTCACGCCACACCCAGCGCTTGACCCGACCCAGAAAGTGTTCAAAATCGTCCATCACGGTAAACACTGACGG
>JAABQI010000137.1 GCA_011391545.1 Rhodoferax sp. | reverse complement strand
ACATGCAGCACCACGGTGCCGTAGGCGGTGCCGCTCATGCGCGCATCCGAAATACGCACCATGTCAGTGACGCCCTGCGCCAGCAGCTTGGGCGGCAAGCCCATGTTGCCAACCTCGGCCATGCCGGGGTAGCCCTTGGGACCGCAGTTTTTCATCACCAGCACCGAATTGGCATCGACCACCAGATCGGGGTCGCCGATGCGCGCCTTGTAATGGTCGAAGTCTTCAAAAACGACCGCCTTGCCCCGGTGCTTCATCAGCGCGGGCGTGGCCGCAGAGGGCTTGAGCACCGCACCGCGCGGCGCCAGGTTGCCGCGCAAAATGCACATGCTGCCATCTGCGACCAATGGATTTTCCAGCGTCCGGATGACTTCATCGTTGTGGATGGACGCATCCAGCACATTGTCCCAGAGCGACTTGCCGTTCACCGTCAGGGCGTTCTTGTGGGGCAGCAAACCGCCCTCGCCCATGCGGCGCAGCACGCCCGGCAGGCCGCCGGCGTAATAAAACTCTTCCATCAGGAAGCGGCCGGACGGCTGCAAATCCACCAGAGTCGGGGTGCCCTTGCCAATGTTCGTCCAGTCCTCCAGTTCCAGCGGCACGCCGATACGCCCGGCAATCGCCTTCAGATGAATCACCGCATTGGTCGAGCCGCCGATGGCCGCATTGACGCGAATGGCGTTTTCAAAGGCTTCGCGCGTCAGCACCCTGGACAACTTCAGGTCTTCCCAGACCATCTCGACGATGCGCATGCCCGACATGTGCGCCAGCACGTAGCGGCGCGAATCGACTGCCGGAATGGCGGCGTTGTGCGGCAGCGAGGTACCCAGCGCCTCGGCCATGCAGGCCATGGTGGAGGCCGTGCCCATGGTGTTGCAGGTGCCGGCCGAGCGTGACATGCCGGCTTCGGCCGACATGAACTCATTGAGCGAAATCTTGCCGGCCTTGACCGCTTCGTGCAATTGCCAGACCACCGTGCCAGAGCCAATGTCGCGGCCCTCGTGCTTGCCGTTGAGCATCGGCCCGCCGGTGACCACGATGGTCGGAATGTCGCAACTGGCCGCGCCCATCAGCAGCGCCGGCGTGGTCTTGTCGCAGCCCACCAGCAACACCACGGCGTCCATCGGGTTGCCACGGATCGATTCCTCGACGTCCATGCTGGCCAAGTTGCGCGTCAGCATGGCGGTGGGGCGCAGGTTGGACTCGCCATTGGAGAACACCGGGAACTCGACCGGGAAACCGCCGGCTTCGGAAATGCCGCGCTTCACATGCTCGGCAATCTTGCGAAAGTGCGCGTTGCAGGGCGTCAATTCGGACCAGGTGTTGCAGATGCCGATGATCGGTTTTCCCTGAAACTCGTGGTCAGGAATGCCTTGATTTTTCATCCAGCTGCGGTACATGAAGCCGTTTTTGTCGGCTGTGCCAAACCAGGCGGCGGAACGCAGGGGCTTCTTGGGCGTAGGGGACATGGGGCGTCTTTCAGGTCAGTGTGAAATCTTAAGTGGGCGCATCGTAGGCGCTTGATCCATACATATCAAGTGAATATTTATGATCTTTTGATATACTTTTTTATATCAATATCCACAAGCTAAAAATGCGCACCATGGATGACAGCCAACTCGCACGGCGACCCCGCCACCAACTCAAGACCCGCCAGATGGCCTTGCTGATGGCCATCGACGAAGCACGCAACCTGCACCAGGCCGCGCTGGCAACACACATGAGCCAGCCAGCGGCATCCAAAATGCTCAAGGACATGGAAGAGCTGTTTGGTGTGGCCTTGTTTGAACGGCTGCCCAGGGGCATGCGGCCGACGATTTATGGCGAGACCCTCATTCGCCATGTCCGCATGGCGCTTGACAACCTAACGCAAGGCCAGAGCGCCATCACGGCGTTGCAAGCCGGCTTGTCCGGGCAGGTCAATCTGGGCGTGATCCTGACGCCGTCGATGACGCTGGTGCCACAGGCCATCGCCGCCACCAAAGCCGAGGCTCCGCACTTGAGCGTCGGTGTCGAAGTAGGCACCAGTGACGTGCTGGTGGACGGGCTCAAGCGCGGCCGGCTCGATTTTTTGATCGCCCGTATTCCGGCCCAGGAAGACGACCTGAACCTGATCTACGAAGACCTTTCCGAAGAAACCGAGTGTGCCGTGGTGCGACCTGGACACCCCCTGCTGGAACACCCTGCGCTCACGCTGCAGGACCTCTGCAACAGTGTCTGGATCCTGTCTCCCCGGGGCAGCATCCTGCGCCACCAGTTTGACATGCTGTTCAGGCGCAATGGCCTGGCCGCACCGATCAACGTGATCGAGACCACCGCCATGTCGGTGATCAAAGCGCTGCTGCAACAGACCGACTTTTTGCACCTGATGCCCATGGAGGTCGCGCGCTACTACGCGACATCCGGCGAGTTGTCGATCCTGCCGATTGAACTGCCCTGTAACATGGACAGTTACGGCCTCATCATGCGCTCCGATCATGTGCTGGCGCCGGGGGCAAGCCTGCTGCTCAGGACTTTACGCAGGGTGGCGTCCAGCATCTATTCCAGACAGGTCACCTCAAAGTTGTGAGTGACGCGCAACTCGGCTGATTGTGGTGCGCCGTGGCCAAGCCCCAGTCCGGCTTGCACGCTCCCCACGCCTCGCCGCTTCAGGTTTCCTTGGAAATCTTGATGCTCGGAAACTTGCTGGAAAAGTCCTTGTTCTTGGCCGCAATGGCCAGTGCCACCTTGCGCGCCACGGCTTTGTAAAGCCCGGCCACGTCGCTGTCGGGGTCCGACACCACCGTGGGCTTGCCGCTGTCCGCCTGCAGGCGAATCTGCATGGCGAGAGGCAGGGCACCAAGGTATTCCATGCCGTATTCCGAGGCCATTCTCTTGCCGCCATCGGCGCCAAAAATATGCTCGACATGGCCGCAGTTGCTGCACACGTGCACCGCCATGTTTTCCACGATACCCAAAATCGGCACACCCACTTTTTCAAACATCTTGATGCCCTTTTTGGCATCGAGCAGGGCGATGTCCTGCGGCGTGGTCACCACCACGGCGCCGGTCATGGGCACACGCTGGGACAGCGTCAGTTGGATGTCGCCGGTGCCCGGAGGCATGTCGACGATCAGGTAATCGAGGTCTTTCCAGTTGGTCTGGCGCAGCAACTGCTCCAGCGCCTGCGTGGCCATGGGACCGCGCCAGATCATGGCCTCGTCCTGCGCCACCAGGAATCCGATCGACATCACCTGCACGCCGTAATTTTCCATGGGCTCCATGGTCTGGCCGTCATCGCTCTCGGGCCGGCCCTCGATGCCCATCATCATGGGAATGCTGGGGCCGTAAATGTCGGCATCCAGAATACCGACATTGGCGCCTTCAGCCGCCAGCGCCAGCGCCAGGTTGACCGCCGTGGTGCTCTTGCCCACGCCGCCCTTGCCCGAGGCCACCGCCACGATATTTTTCACCTTTGGCAGCAAGGCCACACCGCGCTGCACCGCGTGCGCCGTGATGTTGGTGATGATGTTGACGGACACATTGGCCACGCCCGCAACAGTTTTGGCAGCAGCAATCAGGTCTTTGCGAAAGCCCGGAATCTGGCTCTTGGCGGGGTAGCCCAGCGTCACATCGAAGGCCACATCGCCGTCGGTCACGGTCAAATTCTTGATGGATTTGCTCGACACAAAGTCGCGCCCGGTATTGGGGTCAATGACGCCCTTGAGGGCATCTAACACTGTCTGCTCAACTACTGCCATTTGGTTCTCCTAAGGGGGCTCTAGTCTAGCCAAGATAAGCTTGACCTTATTGAACCGGGCAAATCAGGGTTTTCCCGCATCCACGAAGGCACCAGGCATAT
>JAABQI010000136.1 GCA_011391545.1 Rhodoferax sp. | reverse complement strand
GATGGCTTTCACCAGGTCGTTGAGTTCCATGACCGTCATGCTGTCGAGCGCGGTCAAAAATGCGTCTTTATCGAATGCCATTTTGATTCCTAACAATTGATTAATTTCTGTGCATTGCAAGCGTTATGCTGCAACGGCCTCGGCGGGTGCTTCTTCTGCACCACCGCCCTTTTGCTCTGCCAAAGCCGCCATCACACGCGCAATGCGTGAAATAGGAGACTGCATCAAGCCCAGCAATTGCGCCAGCAAAACTTCCTTGGAAGGAATGCTTGCCAATTGCTTCACGCCCTCGACATCCAGAGCCTTGCCCGCAAATGCGCCACCGCGAATCACCAACTTGGCGTTGGTTTTCGCGAAGTCCGCCACCACTTTCGCGGCAGCCACTGCATCTTCGGAAAAGCTGTAGATCAGCGGACCGGTCATCTGGTCGGACACAACTTCAAAGCTGCTACCGGCAACAGCGCGGCGGGCCAAGGTGTTTTTCAACACGCTTAACTCCACGCCACTGCTGCGCGCGGTTGAGCGCAATTTGGTCATGTCAGCGACCGTGATGCCACGGTATTCCGCCATCACGAGCGTTTGAGCTTTAGCTGCGAGGCCAGTCACTTCACTGATGACCGCTTCTTTCTCACTGCGATTTAAACTCAAGGTCAACTCCTTAAAAAAGTACCCGTTTGTGCTGTTAACAACGTCACATCAGGGCACACCATATTGCAGCGACCAACTGTTTAGGAACTTTTCAATTCTTTGGCAGCGGGATCGCCATCTGCGTTGGCTGTTTAGGATTAAGTGCGTTCGCCCAAAGGCTCGGCACACCAACGGTCTTGGATGGCCTGCGGCAGCTTGGAAGCCACCGCAGCCCACCACGTCAGGCTGTCCTTTCGGACAGCCCAATTTCTCACCTTACGCGGCGATCGTTTGCAGGTCGACGCGCACGCCAACACCCATGGTGCTGGAAATGGCGGCCTTGCGCAAATACAGGCCTTTGCTGGTGGCGGGCTTGGCTTTCACCAGCGCATCGACCAAAGCGGCCAGATTGCCTTGCAGTTTGTCACTGTCAAACGAGCGGCGACCAATGGTGGAATGCACAATACCGGCCTTGTCAACGCGGAACTGCACCTGACCGGCCTTGGCGTTCTTGACTGCTGTGGCCACGTCAGGCGTGACGGTGCCAACCTTCGGGTTGGGCATCAGGCCACGTGGGCCGAGGATCTGACCCAGGGTACCGACGACGCGCATGGCGTCAGGCGCGGCAATGACCACGTCAAACGGCATGTCGCCGGCTTTGATCATGGCAGCCAGGTCGTCCATACCGACGATGTCGGCACCGGCAGCCTTGGCTTCTTCAGCCTTGGCACCCTGGGCGAACACGGCAACGCGCTTGGTCTTGCCGGTGCCGTTGGGCAACACGACAGCGCCACGCACCACCTGGTCAGATTTCTTGGCATCGATGCCGAGCTGCACCGCCACGTCGATGGACTCATCGAACTTGGCGTTGGCAAATTCCTTCACCAGACCCAGAGCGTCACCAATCGCGTACAGCTTGCCGCTGTCCACTTTGCCTTGCTGGGCTTTTTGTTTTTTAGTCAAGCGCGCCATTTAAACACCCTCCACAGTAATGCCCATCGAGCGGGCTGAGCCGGCGATGGTACGGACAGCTGCATCCATGTCGGCAGCGGTCAGATCCTTGATTTTGGTCTTGGCGATTTCTTCGAGCTGGGCGCGCGTGATCTTGCCGACCTTGGTCTTGAGCGGGTTGGCCGAGCCCTTGTCGATCTTGACCGCTTTCTTGATCAGGATCGATGAGGGAGGCGACTTGATGACAAAAGTGAAGCTCTTGTCAGCAAAGGCGGTGATCACCACGGGCAGTGGCAGGCCGGGCTCGACACCCTGGGTCTGGGCATTGAATGCCTTGCAGAATTCCATGATGTTCAAACCACGCTGGCCCAAAGCCGGACCAATGGGAGGGGATGGGTTGGCTTTACCAGCTGGCACTTGCAGCTTGACAAAACCGACGATTTTTTTCGCCATGTTTAACTCCTAACGGGTATTAGCGCCTCAATTTGCAGAATGCAAACCTGCGGCTCCCCGAGGTTGACGACTCACTTCAAACATTCGCACCGAGTCGGAAAGTGCGAAATACCTAATCAGTTGAGGACAGAGCAAATTTGCTGTGCAAATCTTGGCCTGACCCGCAATGTTTCAGCTTTCTCAGGCTTTTTCCACCTGCGAAAACTCAAGCTCAACCGGTGTGGCGCGACCAAAAATGGTGACTGCGACACGGACCTTGCTCTTTTCGTAATTAACCTCTTCCACCGAACCGTTGAAGTCGGCAAAAGGACCTTCCTTGACGCGCACATACTCGCCCACCACGAATTCAACCTTGTGGCGCGGTTTTTCTGTGCCTTCCTGCATCTGGCTGACGATTTTCTGGACTTCGGCTTCTGAAATGGGCGACGGGCGTGTTTTGCCGCCGCCGACAAAACCGGTCACCTTGTTGGTGTGCTTGACCAGATGCCAGGTGTCATCGTCCATGACCATTTCAACCAGCACATACCCCGGAAAGAATTTGCGCTCGGTGGTCTTCTTCTGGCCGTTCTTGATCTCGACCACTTCCTCCATGGGCACCAGAATGCGGCCGAACTTATTCTGCATGCCGGAGCGGTTGATGCGCTCCAGGATGTTGCGCTCAACGGTTTTTTCCATGCCCGAATAGGCATGCACCACATACCAACGGAGGTCAGGGTTAGCCGAAGGCGCCATCGGCGATGTTTCGGGACTATCCAGCGGGGCTGTTACAGCATCGGTCATATTTATCTCCAGCCCAGGATAAGGTCGTAAAAGAACCATTCCAGCGTCTTGTCGGTCAACCACAGAAAAAGCGCCATGATGAATACAAAACCAAACACATAAAGCGTCATCTGGATGGCTTCCTTGCGGGCAGGCCAAACGACCTTTCGGGTTTCGCGAACAGCATCCTGGGCAAACGCCGTGAGCGCTTTGCCGGATTCGGAGACCAGGAAAATCACGGCCGCCAACGCCAGCAGGGCAAGCAAACCCAACCACTGGAACAGCGGGCCCTGTTTGCCCAGCGCGTAATAGGCGACCAGGGCGGCAATCACCAAAGCAACCGCAGCCGCCAGCTTGGCTTTGTCGGCAGTGGTATTGACGGTTTGAACTTGAGGGGTGGCCATGTTGTGTTGATATTGCCCGTTTAATCTGTCACCAAAATTTTGCGATCCTAAGATGCGCAAGCCCGCCAGGTGAGTAGCGGGCTTCTTGAACACCTGACAGACTTCGTCAGGTGGCAGGGGCAGTAGGAATCGAACCTACAACCTTCGGTTTTGGAGACCGACGCTCTGCCAATTGAGCTATGCCCCTTTGTTAACTCGTCTGTCTTTCGCCGTTGGCTTAAGCAATCACCTTGGCCACCACACCGGCGCCGACGGTACGACCGCCTTCGCGAATGGCGAAGCGCAGGCCTTCTTCCATGGCGATCGGGGCAATCAGCTTGACCGTGATCGACACGTTGTCACCGGGCATGACCATTTCCTTGCCTTCTGGCAGTTCGATGGCGCCCGTGACGTCCGTGGTGCGGAAGTAGAACTGGGGGCGGTAGTTGTTGAAGAACGGGGTGTGACGGCCGCCTTCGTCTTTGCTCAAGACGTAGATTTCACCGGTGAAGTGGGTGTGCGGCTTGATGGAGTTGGGCTTGCACAGCACTTGGCCGCGTTGCACGTCTTCGCGCTTGGTGCCGCGCAGCAGGATGCCGACGTTGTCGCCTGCCTGGCCCTGGTCGAGCAATTTGCGGAACATTTCAACGCCGGTGCAGGTGGTCTTCTGGG
>JAABQI010000135.1 GCA_011391545.1 Rhodoferax sp. | reverse complement strand
GCTTTGAAAGGCAATGCTCTCCAGTGCGGCCCGCGCGATGTGCGCCAGGGTGCTGCCACGGCTCAAGCCGGTGATGGAGCCGCGCGCATCAGGTTTCCAATACGGCGCGCCCAGGCCGGTGAAAGCGGGCACCACCATGACGCCGCCCGTGTCTGGCACGCTCTCAGCAAGCCTCTGCACTTCCGCGCTGCTGGGGATGGCCTGCAAACCATCGCGCAGCCACTGCACCACGGCGCCACCCACAAACACGCTGCCTTCCATGGCAAATTCGGGTCGCTGGGTGGTTTGGGCGGCGCTGGTGGTGATCAGGCCGTTGGCAGAGGTTTGAAAACGGTGCCCGGTGTGCATCAGCATGAAGCAACCGGTGCCGTAGGTGTTTTTGACCATGCCAGGGGTAAAGCAGGCCTGGCCAAACAGGGCGCTTTGCTGGTCACCGGCGACGCCGCCAATCGGAATGGCCGCACCCAGCAGGTCGGCACTGACGTCGCCAAAGAACGCACTTGATGGCCTGACGCCAGGGAGCAGGCTCGGTGGAATGTCCAGCGCTTGCAGCAGTTCTTCGTCCCACTGGTTGCTGTGCACATTGAACAGCATGGTGCGCGAGGCGTTGCTGACATCCGTGGCGTGCTCCGCGCCATGCGTGAGTTGCCAGATCAGCCAGCTGTCGATGGTGCCAAAGGCCAGTTCACCCGCTTCGGCCTGCTGCCGCGCGCCCGGCACCTGGTCCAGAATCCACTTGAGCTTGGTGCCTGAAAAATAGGCATCCACGAGCAGACCGGTCTTTTGCTGGATCGTGGCGGCCAGTCCACGCTCGCGCAGTTCAACGCAGGTGGGCTCGGCGCGCCGGTCTTGCCAGACTATTGCCGAGTGAATCGGCAGGCCTGTTTTGCGGTTCCACACCACTGTGGTTTCGCGCTGGTTGGTAATGCCTAAAGCGCGCACATCAGCTGCAGTGATGCCCGCCTTGGCCAAGGCCTCTCGTGCGGTGGCCAGTTGGGTGCGCCAGATTTCCAGCGGGTCGTGCTCCACCCAGCCAGGTTGCGGGTAAATCTGGGTGAGCTCCTGCTGTGCTTGGGCCACCACCTGGCCCCGCCGATTGAAGACAATGCTACGGGAGCTGGAAGTGCCCTGATCAAGGGCCAGTAAATAGGTCATGGCGATACCTCGTAACGAACCTGGGCGTCGGCCAGCAGGGTTGGAAAGGGTTCTGGCGGGGGTGCGTCGGTGAACAGCCGGTCAAGTTGATTCAGGTGCCCCACTTCCACCATGGCGGGCCGGTTGAACTTGCTGCTGTCAGCGGCCAGCCAAACTTCTCGCGCTTGGGAAATGATGGTTTGCGATACCTTGACTTCGCGGAAGTCGTAGTCACGCAAGGTGCCGTCTGCTTCGATGCCGGAAATCCCGATGATCGCGATGTCCACTTTGAACTGGCGTATGAAATCCACTGCAGCCTCACCCACGATGCCCTGGTCGCGGCCCCGCACCACGCCACCCACCACGATGACTTCACACTTCGGATTGGCGCTCAAAATGGTGGCGACGTTCAGGTTGTTGGAGATCACACGCAATCCGCTATGGTGAAGCAGGGCGCGGGCAATGGCCTCGGTGGTGGTGCCAATGTTGAGGATCAACGAGCAGTCGTTGGGTACCTCCGCAGCGACTGCCCGGGCAATGCGATTCTTGCCGTCTGCATACAGGTTTTTACGTTGTTGGTGGGCAATGTTCTCGACCGTTGAGCCGGGCACCCTGACACCGCCGTGAAAACGCGTCAGCAAACCCTCGTCGGCCATGCGCTGGACGTCACGCCGGACCGTTTGCAAGGTTACCCCCAATTTTTCAGCCAGATGCTCAACCGTTACCGAGCCCTGGCTTTGCACTGCCGCCAGTAGGTTGAGCTGTCTTGGGTTGGGTTTCATGGGGGTGTCTTTTGACTCATTCAATCTTCGGGTCCAACTTTAAAACGAATCAAAAAGAATATAAATAGGGTAAATACCGATAAAAAAAGAATTAAAACGAACAATAATTTGACGAAGCAAAAAGTCGATTACAAAATATATCCCATCAATAAAGGTCGCAAGATGGATTTGACGCTTGAAGGGATCGGCAAAAAAGTCGGCAGCCAGACCTGGCTCTACAACATGAGTCTGCAGCCATGCAGCGGCGCCGTCACGGTCCTGTTGGGGGCAACCCAGGCTGGCAAGACCAGTTTGATGCGCATCATGGCCGGCCTTGATGCGCCGAGCCATGGCGATGTGAAGGTCAATGGTCGCAGCGTGGTGGGTGTGCCGGTGCGCAAGCGCAATGTGTCGATGGTCTACCAACAGTTCATCAATTACCCATCCATGAAAGTGCGCGACAACATTGCTTCGCCACTGAAATTGAGCGGTGAACAGAATATTGATCAGCGTGTGAAGGCCTTGGCTGAAAAACTGCACATCGAGATGTTTCTGGACCGTTATCCAGCCGAGCTTTCAGGGGGTCAGCAGCAACGTGTCGCGCTGGCGCGAGCCCTGGCGAAAGGTGCACCCTTGATGTTGCTGGATGAGCCACTGGTGAATTTGGACTACAAATTGCGTGAAGAGTTGCGCGACGAACTCAGTGCCTTGTTTGCCGAGGGGGACTCCACCGTGATCTACGCCACCACCGAGCCGGGGGAGGCGCTGCTGCTTGGGGGCTATACCGCCGTGATGGACCAAGGTGAACTGCTGCAATACGGCCCCACGGCCGAGGTTTTTCAGAAACCGAAATCATTACGGGTGGCGCGTGCTTTCAGTGACCCGCCAATGAATTTGCTGGCTGCCAGCGCGGTGGCAGCAGGCGTGCAACTCAATGGTGGCCCATTGCTGTCAATGGCATTGCCCGCGAATGCATCAGGCAAGCTGACGGTGGGACTGCGCGCCAGTGCGTTGCGGGTGCATTCCCAGGAAGGGGATGTGATTTTGCCTGGCAAAGTCGAGCTTGCTGAGATTTCTGGATCGGACACTTTTGTGCATGTGGATTCGCAGGTGGGCGGCGTGGTGGCCCAGTTGACCGGTGTCCACTATTTTGGATTGGGTAGCCAGATCAACTTGCACCTCAGTCCGACCCAGGCTTATGTTTTTGATGACCAAGGGATGCTGCTGTTGGCACCCCTTCGCGGCGGAGGGCGTTGACATGGCACGCATTGAATTAGACCTGGCACACGCCTACGCGCCCAAGCCGCAACAGGACAGCGACTACGCGCTGCTGCCACTGAAGATGACGTTTGAAGATGGCGGTGCGTACGCGCTGCTGGGCCCCTCTGGCTGCGGTAAAACCACCTTGCTCAACATCATGTCCGGCTTGCTGGTGCCGTCTCAGGGCACGGTGCAGTTTGATGGCATTGATGTCACGCGCGCGTCGCCGCAGGCCAGAAATATTGCGCAGGTGTTCCAGTTCCCGGTGATTTACGACACCATGACCGTGGCAGAGAATCTTGGGTTTCCACTGCGTAACCGGCAAGTTCCTAGCGCACAAATCAAAAAGCGTGTGGGTGAAATCGCTGAAATTCTGGAAATGAGCGGTCAGTTGAACCAATTGGCTGCCAACTTGTCGGCGGATCAAAAGCAAAAGATTTCCTTGGGCCGTGGCCTGGTTCGTCCCGATGTGTCAGCGGTCCTGTTTGATGAGCCACTGACGGTGATTGATCCGCATCTGAAATGGCAACTGCGCCGAAAGATCAAGCAAATTCACCACGAACTCAAGCTGACCATGATTTACGTCACCCACGACCAGGTGGAGGCGCTCACCTTTGCCGAGCAGGTGGTGGTGATGACGCGAGGTCGTGCCGTGCAGGTGGGTTCGGCGGCCGAATTGTTTGAGCGCCCAAGTCACACC
>JAABQI010000145.1 GCA_011391545.1 Rhodoferax sp. | reverse complement strand
ACGAGACCCTGAAAAATCAGCTGGGCGCGCCCGGGGATTTTGCCCAGGCCTATGTGATTGCCCACGAGGTGGGCCACCATGTGCAGAATCTGATGGGCATCACCACCAAGATGGATCAGATGCGCGGCCGTGTCAGCCAGGCCGAATACAACGCCCTGAGCGTGCGCCTGGAGTTGCAGGCCGATTGTTTTTCCGGGGTCTGGGCCAACCACGCGCAGGCGGCGCGCCAGTTGCTGGAGCAGGGCGATGTGGAAGAAGCCATGAACGCCGCCGCCCGCATTGGCGACGACGCCCTGCAGCGCGCCGGCCAGGGCCAGGTGGTGCCCGACAGCTTCACCCACGGCACCAGCGCCCAGCGCCAGCGCTGGTTCGAGACGGGCTTGAAAAACGGCAATGTCAAGGGCTGCGATACCTTCTCGGCGCGCGACTTGTGAGCGTTGTAGGATAATGTGGCCTTGTCCCGTTCCGTGGGACAGCCCCGGCTATCGGATCGATAGCATCTGAAACCTGGCATTGAATGACCGATTTGACTTCTGAATTTTCCGCTGAACTGAACTCCGACACCCCCATCATGGCCTTTGCGCAATTGCAATTGGCCGCACCTCTGGCCCGCGCGGTGGCCGAGATGGGTTACGAGACCATGACCCCGATCCAGGCCCAGGCCATCCCCGTGGTGCTGCAGGGCCGTGACGTGATGGGCGCCGCCCAAACCGGCACCGGCAAAACGGCTGCCTTTGCCCTGCCGCTCATGCAGCGCATGCTCCAGCACGAAAACGCCTCCACTTCACCCGCCCGCCATCCGGTGCGCGCCTTGGTGCTGCTGCCCACCCGTGAGCTCGCGGTGCAGGTGGCCGAGCAGGTCGAGCTGTACGGCAAGTACACCAACCTGCGCAGCGCGGTGGTGTTCGGCGGCATGGACATGAAGCCGCAGACACTGGAATTGAAAAAGGGTGTCGAGGTGCTGGTGGCCACGCCGGGGCGCCTGCTGGACCACATCGAAGCCAAAAATTGCGTGCTCAACCAGGTCGAATATGTGGTGCTCGACGAAGCCGACCGCATGCTCGACATCGGCTTTTTGCCCGACTTGCAGCGCATCCTGAGCTACCTGCCCAAACAGCGCACCACGCTGCTGTTCTCGGCCACCTTCTCGCCCGAAATCAAGCGCCTGGCCAGCAGCTACCTGCAGGACCCGGTGACGATCGAGGTGGCGCGCTCCAATGCCGCGGCCTCGACCGTGGAGCAGCATTTTTACAGTGTCGAGGGCGACGACAAGCGCCACGCCCTGCACCAGGTGCTGAAAGACCGGGGTCTCAAGCAGGCCTTTGTGTTCGTCAACAGCAAGCTTGGTTGTGCCCGCCTGGCGCGCTCGCTCGAGCATGAAGGCCTCAAAACCACCGCGCTGCACGGCGACAAAAGCCAGGACGAGCGCCTGAAGGCGCTGGACGCTTTCAAGAGCGGCGAGGTCGATTTGCTGGTGTGCACCGACGTGGCCGCGCGCGGCCTCGACATCAAGGATGTGCCGGCCGTGTTCAACTTCGACATCCCATTCCACGCCGAAGACTATGTGCACCGCATTGGCCGCACCGGTCGCGCTGGCGCGACCGGGCTGGCCGTGACCTTTGTCGCCAAGAGCGACCAGCGCCTGGTGACCGACATCGAGAAGCTGCTCAAGACCAAGATCGAACTCGAAGCGCTTCAATTTGAAGAGAACCTGCCCGACATCCGCAAGCAGGGCCACATCAACGATGGCCGCCGGCTTTACCGCGAGGACGGCAGCGACCAGCGCCGCCCCGAAGATTTTGCCCGCGGCCCGCGTTCCGAGCCCCGGCGCAGCCGCCCGGTGCAGCAGGACCCGTTCTTTGAGAAGCCTTACGAGCCTTCCCTGCCGCCTGAGGCCGCACCCGCCTGGGAAGCGGCCGCCGGGAGACCGGGTGTGCGCACCATTTCCAGCAACATCAAGACCAAACGCAAGGTGCCCGCGCTGTTCCAAGCCCAAGTGGCCTGATCGCCCGGGCTGTTCCCCGGGCTTCTACCCGGGCTTTTGCGCCTGCGTGCATCGCACCTGAATCAGCTCATGCGCTTGCGCGCCGCTGCCCAGTTTCAGCGCACTCAAGTGGCCGCCCCATACGCAGCCTGAATCGAGCGCCAGCACGTCGTCGCGGCCCAACCAGCCCAGCGTGGACCAGTGGCCAAACGCCACCGTGACGTCAGCTGTCTTGCGTCCGGGCACGTCAAACCAGGGCATGTAGCCCGGCGGCGCAGCATGGGCGCCGTCGCTGGTGTCGAACTCCATCACGCCGTCAGAGGTGCAAAAGCGCAGCCGTGTCAGGGTGTTCACAATCACCCGCAAGCGCTCCGCTCCTGTCAGGCTGTCGTCCCAGCGGTTGGCCGCATTGCCGTACATCTGATGCAAAAAATCGCTCAGATCCGGGCCGCGCAACACCGCCTCGAACTCTTTTGCCAGCGCCATGGTCTGCGTGGCGGTCCAGCTTGGCAGCACGCCGGCGTGCACCATCAAGTACGGGTGGTTCTGGTGTTCCAGCAAAATAGCCATGTGCTGCCGGCGCAGCCAGGCCAGCATGGCCTCGCGGTCGGGCGCTTGCAGCACCTCGCTTAAGGTGTCCTTGCGGCTGGGCCGGCGCGCCCCCACCGCCGCCGCCAGCAGATGCAGGTCGTGGTTGCCGAGCAGACATTGCGCCGCATCCCCATAACGCATCAGGCGGCGCAACACGCCCGCCGAGTCGGGGCCGCGGTTGACCAGGTCGCCCAAAAAGTAGAGCGTATCCGTGCTGGGTGAGAAAGAAAGGGTGTCGAGCAAATGTTGCAAGGCGCTGTCGCAGCCCTGCACGTCGCCAATCAGGTAAAGTGCCATGGTGTTCATTGTCATGTGAGATGCATGGAAATCCTGCTGATTATTTTTTTGACGCTGCTCAATGGTGTCTTCGCCATGTCCGAGCTGGCGCTTGCTGCCAGCCGCAAGTCACGGCTCAGCGCCATGACCGAAGCTGGCGACAAGGGGGCCGAGGCGGCGCTGACGCTGCTCGACAACCCGAACCAGTTCTTGTCGACCGTGCAGGTCGGCATTACCTCGATTGGGGTGCTCAACGGCATTGTGGGCGAAGCCGCGTTCAGCGGCGGCCTGGCCACCTGGCTGCAGGGCTGGGGCATGACCGACCAGGCCTCGGCCATCACGGCCACTGCCCTGGTGGTGACCATCATCACCTACACCACCATCATTTTTGGTGAACTTGTGCCCAAGCGCATCGGCCAACTGCACCCGGAGGCGGTGTCGCGCTGGGTCGCGCGGCCCATGCTGTGGATGGCCAGGGCGGCGGGGCCGTTTGTCAAGCTGCTGTCGGGCTCCACTGCCGCCATGCTCAAGCTGTTGCGCATCGACACCAGCGCGGTCCGCGCCATGACCGAAGAAGAGATTTCTGCCAGTCTCGAAGAAGGTGTGGACGCCGGCGTGATCGAGGAGCATGAGCACCAGATGGTGCAAAACGTGTTTGGCCTTGATGACCGCCAGCTGACCTCGCTGATGGTGCCGCGCGCCGAGGTCGATTGGCTTGATGTCGGCATCAGCGTGGCCCAGGCCCTGCATAAAGTGGGCGCTGACGGCGCCCAGCGCGCGCATTCCTGGTACCCGGTGTGCCGGGGCTCGTTGGACGATGTGGTGGGCAAGATCAGTGTGGCGCACATGCTCGAACTGGGGGCGGCTGCGCCGGGCACGCTGGAGGACTATGCGAGTCCGGCCGTCTTCGTGCCCGAAACCCTCAGCGCCATGACCCTGCTGGAGCAGTTTCGCGCCAAGGTGGGCCGCCTGGTGCTGGTGGTGGACGAATACGGCGTGGTGCAGGGCCTGCTCACGCCGCATGACCTGCTGGAAGCCATCACCGGTGAGCTGCAACCCAGCGCCAAGACCGAGGCCTGGGCGGTGCAGCGTGACGATGGCAGCTGGCTGCTGGACGGCATGATGCCGGTGAGCGAGCTCAAGGCGCGGCTCGACATGGACGATCTGCCGCTGGAGGAGCGCGGACGCTACAACACGCTGGCCGGCCTGTTGATGGCAGTGAGCGGCCACATGCCGGTGACCGGCGAGCAAATTGCCTGCGAGGGCTGGCTGTTCGAGGTGGTGGACCTGGACGGCAAGCGCGTCGACAAGGTGCTGGCCAGTCTGATGCCCGTCACAGCAGAAACGGAATAAACCAGCGCGTGCGCGCCTGGTAGTTCGCATAGGACGGGTGCAGCGCCGCCATCCAGCGTTCCTCGAGCACGGCCTTGATCAACAGCACCAGACACAAAACACCCCATAACAGCCAGGCCAGCACACCACCGCGCGTCAGCACGCAGGCCAGGCCGAGCAGCATCACCGCCGTGTACATGGGGTGGCGAATCCAGCGGTAGGGCCCATGCGCGACCAGCTTGCCATCAGAACGCGGCGTGGGGTGGATGTTGAAATTGCCGGGCCGGTTGGCCAGCAGCGCCCACAGGCCGACCATTCCGCTCAACCCGAAAGCCAGCCATGCCAAGGCCGGGACGGGTTGCTGCATGAGTTTTTGGGCTGCCAGAACGATCAAGGCCCCCAGCGAGGCAAACTGGATGGCGACAAGCAGGTTGCCAAGGGTGCGAGGTTTCATGAGTGACCGCCGTGGTGCGTGAGGGGGACATGTGAAGAGCAGGCCGGATGTTCAGGAAATTGTAGGGTCTGCGGTCTGGCGCAGGCGCTGGCTGGCCTGATACTGTGGTGTCTTCGGCTCAACACAACGGCACCATGGACTCTGGCAAACCCCCGACTCCCCGAACCCGGCGCCTCTTTCTGGCGCTTTGGCCCGACGATGGCATCCGTGGGCAAGTGGCAGCGCATGCGAGCCATTGGCTCTGGCCGCCGGGCTGCGTGCCCTACGCGCCGGCAGACTGGCATGTCACCCTGCATTTCATCGGTGATGTGGCGACCGAGCGGGTGGAGGCGATTGCGGACAGCGCCGCCGTGCCGTTCCAGCCGTTCGAGCTGGTGCTGGACCAGCCCACGCTCTGGAGCGGTGGCCTGGCGGTGCTGATTGCATCGGAGGTGCCCATGGCCCTGCGGGCGCTGCATGAGCAACTGGGGGACCGGCTGCGCCGGCTTGACTTGGCCGCAGACACCCGGCCCTATGTGCCCCATGTCACGTTGGCGCGTCACGCCGGGGCGGCGATTCCGCCGGCGCGGGTTGCGCCTGTGCGGTGGCAGGCACGGGGCTTTGCACTGGTGGTCTCGACCGGGCTCAAGGTGCCGCGCTACCGGGTGATTCGCCAGTACGGTGACGGGTATCATCCCGTTTGACGTCTTGTTCCACCCGTGCAAAAGGTAGCGCCTTGAATCTGCCAGATCAAAATCGACAGAAACTCCCGCCGGCTCAAGCGGTCGGGGCGTCGCCGTCTGCGGAGCAGCTTTTGTGTAATTTGCAGTTGCACCAGGCCGAGCTGGAAATGCAGAACGCGGAACTCCAGCGGGTGCGCTCCGATCTTGAACTGGAGCGCACGCGTTATTTCAATCTGTACGAACTGGCACCGGTGGGGTATTGCACCGTCAGCCAGGCAGGCCTGATCGTGCAGGCCAACCTGAGCGCCGCCAACCTGCTCGGGGTGCACCGCGGCGAGATGATCAGGAAGCCATTGAGCGCCTACATGCAGCGGGAAGGCGGTGACATGTTCTACCTGCTGTGCAAGCGACTGATGGCCACGGGGCAGGCCCAATCCATCGACGTGCCGATGGTCAAGCGTGATGGCATGCAGATCCTGGTCCATCTCACGGCGACCATGTTGAAGGACGCGAGCGGCGACAAGCTCATGCTGGTGGTGCTGAGCGACATCACCGAGCGTCAACAGCTGGAGGCGCTGCGGACCAAAAAGGAGGCGGCCGAATCCGCCAACCAGGCCAAGTCGCGGTTCCTGGCCGCCGCCAGCCATGACCTGCGTCAGCCCACCCATGCCATGGGCATGTTTGTGGCCAGATTGGCAGCCTTGTCCCATCAGCCGGAAGCACAGCAACTGGTGAACTACCTGGCCCAGGCGGTGAGTGACTTGCAGGAGATGCTCGATGCTCTCTTCGATGTCTCGCAGCTGGAGACCGAGCCGCTGCAGCTCAAGGTGGCGCCGCTTTCCGTCAACAGACTCTTTGGCCAAATGCACAACAGCTTTGCCGCCGCTGCGGCCAGGAAGGGCCTGCGTTTGCGGTTTCGGCCTTCCCCAGCCTGGGTGCAGAGCGACCCGGTCCTGCTGCATCGCATCCTTCTTAACCTGATCAGCAACGCGATCCGGTACACCAGGCAGGGCGGCGTGCTGGTGGCCTGTCGCCCCAGCGGCAATCCCGGTCAGGCGCGCATTGAGGTGTGGGACACCGGCATTGGCATTGCAGCGCAGCACCATGAGCGCATTTTTGACGAATATTTCCAGGTTGAAAACCTGGAGCGCGACCGCACCAAGGGCCTCGGCTTGGGCTTGAGCATTGTCGATCGCACCTGCCGGCTGTTGAACCACCCGCTCTCAATGCAATCCATTCCCGGACGCGGCACCCGTTTCAGCCTGACGCTGCCGCTCGCCCAGGACCAGAGTCCGGTTCAGCAGGATCCGGTAACGGGTGTTGCGCCGGACGACACACTCGACGGCATGCGCCTGCTTGTGATCGAGGATGACGACTTGGGCCGCCAGGCCGTGACGTCTGTTCTGGAGGCCTGGGGCTGCGCGGTCACCGCGACCGATGGCGTGCAGGCGGCTTGTCGGCAGATGCAGCCTGACCGGATCCCGGATGTCATCATCAGCGACTACCGGCTGCGCGATGGCAGCAACGGCATCGAGGCCATACGCCTGCTGCGCGAGAAGGCGGGCCAGCCGATCGCCGCTTGCCTGATCAGCGGCGATGCCGACGCCAGACTGCGCCAGCTCGCGCAGGACGAGGGCCTGGTGTTGCTGCAAAAACCGGTTCGCCCGGCCAAGCTGCGTCAGCTGCTGCGCCACCTGCACCACAACACGCTGCCTCAAGCGTACATGTAGGCGCGTGACCAGGGCGTCGGGTTCAGTGCTTCGCTGGTGCCGGCCTTGCACGCGAGCACCTGGTACAGCGACACCCAGTTCTGCGCAAAGGCATGGGCGCAGCCGGCCAGGTAAATGCGCCAGACGCGGTAGGTGGTCTCGCTCACCATTGCGCGAATGGCCTCGCTGTGCTGCTCGTAGTTTTCCGACCAGCAGGCCAGCGTGCGGGCGTAGTGGCGGCGCAGGCATTCCACGTCGAGCGCCTCAAGCCCGGCGCTCTGCATGTCCTTGAGCGCCAGGCTGATGTGCGGCAGCTCGCCATTCGGAAAGACGTATTTCTCGATAAAGCTTGCCGCCCCAAGCGGTGTGGCACCGCTGCCCGGGTCGGTGGAGGTGATGCCATGGTTCAACACCAGGCCGCCGTCCTTGAGCAGGGCGTTGATCTTGCTGAAATAGGCCTCCAGGTGGTTCAGCCCCACATGCTCGAACATGCCGATCGAGGTGATCTTGTCGAACCGGCCTTCACGCGCGTCCACGTCGCGGTAGTCCTGCAGTCGGATCTCGACCTGCTTGCCGAGTCCGGCCTGCGCCACGCGCTCGCACGCCAGCGCATGCTGGTTTTTGGACAGGGTGATGCCGACCACCTGCGCGCCGTATTTTTGCGCGGCGCGAAGCGCCAGCGCGCCCCAGCCGCAGCCGATGTCGAGCAGGCGCTCGCCCGGCTTGAGCATTAGCTTGTTCAGAATGTGATCGAGCTTGGCGATTTGCGCCTGCTCCAGCGATTCGGTCCGGGCGGGAAAGTAGGCGCAGGAATACACCATGGCCTCGTCGAGCCACAGGCGGTAGAAGTCGTTGGAGACATCGTAATGGTGCGCGATGGCGCGCGCGTCTTTGGCCCGGTCATGGCTCAGGGTGCTGAACAGGCGGCCAAACTTGCCTTGTCCGGGCACGCCCACCTGGGCCAGGCCGGTTGCGGCGGCAACAATGTCGGCCGCCAGCCCCTCCACGTCGAAGTGGCCGTTGACGTAACCCTCGGCCAGGTTGTCCAGGCTGGGCGGCACGAAATAGCGCAGCGCACCCGGGCTCGGAACATTGACCGTGACCCTGGGCTCCAGCCCAAGATCATGGTGCATGCCGTTCCACAGTTGCAGACGCAGCGGAATGTCGGCGCCGGGTTGGAGGGCCGTCAGGAGTCGGGACACCGGGTTGTGCATGACGTGCATCAACCCGGTTTCACCACTTCAATTTCAAAGCCTTGCAGCAGGCCGGAGGGTGAGCCTGGTTCTGCTGCGGGCGTTGAAAAAAGGGTATAGGCCGCCGAGGTGGCCGCCGCCACCAGGGCCGCTGCGATCAACGCATAAATTAGCTTGTGTCGATTCATGTTCGCTCCTGCGCAAGGGCACGGCGTGATGCCGGTGCCATGGCTCAGGATGCTAGGGCGCCCACTTTCGCGCCGATTGAGAATTGTCATTCGGGCCGCAACTGGCGCGTGTAGTCTTGCTGCCTTGGATGGTGCCGTTTGAAGGGCGCAAATTGGACAAGAAACACACCTGGAATGTCGGTTACTGGATGCTGGCCGCTGTCCTGCTGCTGTGGCTGCAGGGCATCTGGCAAAGCGCCAACCAGGCCGAGGTTGTGCCCTACAGCGCATTCGAGCAGGCGCTCAGCGAGGGCCGCATTGTCGATGTCACGGTGACCGACCTCACCATGACCGGGCGCCTCAAGGCCACCGAGGGGCAAAAGAACGTGCTGGTGACCGCGCGCATCGAGCCCGACCTGGCGGCGCGGCTGGACAAGTACAGCGTGCCCTACACGCGCGTGGTTGAGAGCACCTGGCTCAAAAACCTGGCGTCATGGATCGTGCCGTCGCTGGTGTTCTTCGGGCTGTGGTTTTTTCTGTTCCGCAGTTTTGCCGACAAGCAGGGCATGGGTGGGGTTTTGTCGATCGGCAAGAGCCGCGCCAAGATTTATGTCCAGACCAACACCGGCGTCACCTTTGCCGACGTGGCCGGCGTCGATGAGGCCCGCCACGAGCTCGAAGAGGTGGTGGACTTCCTCAAGCACCCGCAGGAATACGGCCGCCTGGGCGCGCACATTCCCAAGGGAGTGCTGCTGGTGGGCCCGCCCGGCACCGGCAAGACGCTGCTGGCCAAGGCTGTGGCGGGGGAGGCCGGCGTGCCGTTCTTTTCGATCTCGGGCAGCGAGTTTGTCGAGATGTTTGTCGGCGTGGGCGCAGCCCGGGTGCGCGACCTGTTCGAGCAGGCGCGCAAAATGGCGCCGGCCATCATCTTCATCGACGAGCTCGACGCGCTGGGCCGGGCACGCGGCGCTTTTCCGGGCCTTGGCGGGCATGACGAAAAAGAGCAGACGCTGAACCAGCTGCTGTCGGAAATGGATGGGTTTGATGCGTCGGTGGGGTTGATCATTTTGTCGGCCACCAACCGCCCCGAAATCCTCGACCCCGCGCTGTTGCGCGCCGGGCGCTTTGACCGCCAGGTGCTGGTCGACCGGCCGGATAGAAAAGGCCGCACCGACATCCTCAAGGTGCATGTGCGCAAGGTCAAGCTCGACGCCGCGCTCAAGCTCGAAGATGTCGCGGCGCTCACCCCCGGCTTCAGCGGCGCAGACCTGGCCAACCTGGTCAATGAGGCCACGCTGGTGGCCACCCGGCGCAAGGCGAATGAGGTCACTTTGCCAGACTTCACGGCCGCGGTCGAGCGCATCGTGGCCGGCCTGGAGCGCCGCAACCGCGTCCTCAACCCCAAGGAGCGCGAGGCCGTGGCGTTTCACGAGATGGGCCACGCGCTGGTGGCGCTGGCCCAGCCGGGCACCGACCCGGTGCACAAGGTGTCGATCATTCCGCGCGGCATTGGCGCATTGGGCTACACCATCCAGCGCCCCACCGAAGACCGCTACCTGATGACGCGCCCGGAGCTGGAGCAAAAAATTGCCGTGCTGCTGGGCGGGCGCGCCGCCGAAAAGCTGGTGTTCAAGGTGCTTTCAACCGGTGCCTCGGACGACTTGGCCAAGGCCACCGACATGGCCCGCGACATGGTGACGCGCTATGGCATGGACGAGGGTCTGGGTTACGTCGCTTTTGAGCCCAAGCGCCAGCAGATGTTGGAGCTGCCGGCGGGGGTGCTGCCGCAGGGCAGTCCGGTGTCGGAGCACACGCAACAGCGCATCGACGACGCCATCCGCGGCATTGTGATGGGCGGCTTTGAACACGCCAGTGCCATTCTGACGGTCAACCGCGAGGTGCTGGAGCGCGGCGCGCGTGCGCTGCTGGAAAAGGAAACGCTCGACGAGGCCGCCATCCGCGCCCTGGCGCTGGCGCTGAAGCAAATCGATGCCTCTGAGGCGCGATCAGGGCCGGCTTGATCGGCGCCGCCGTGTGCGGCTGCCCTGGTTCACCACCAAAGACCACCGCCTTCGCGGGTATTTGGCGAATCGAGGGCGGCGAGGTGCAGGTGCCTGGAACACAATCCGCAGGCCACACCGAACCCACCCAAAGAATCACCATGACTGCACGCAATGTGTTGGGCACCGAGCTGCTGCCCTGCTCTTACGATCCCCTCACCGGCTTTTACCGCGACGGCTGTTGCAACACCGACGCGCAGGACCCCGGCACACACGTGGTGTGCGCCCGCATGTCACGTGAATTTCTTGACTTTTCCCTGGCACAGGGCAACGACCTGATCACGCCCCGGCCCGAGTACCGCTTTGCCGGACTCAAGCCTGGCGACCGATGGTGCCTGTGTGTGCTGCGCTGGCGCGAAGCGCTGGCCGAGGGTGTGGCACCGCCGGTTTACCTTAACAGCACCCACAGCCAGGCCCTTCAAAAGGTGAGCCTGGACCAACTTCAAGTCCATGCGGCAGATTGACCCTGGCTAATGAGCCCTGCTGAAAACGCCCGTCCCACTGTCGTCTCCTGGCTCGGTTATGGCGGCCTGCTGCCGTTTGTGGGCACCGCGCTGCTGTGCTGGCTGGAGCCCGGCCAGCGCAGCTGGTGGACCGAGATGCTGTTGACCTATGGCGCCGTGATTTTGAGTTTTGTCGGCGCGCTGCACTGGGGTTTTGCCATGGTGCACCCGGCCACCGCGGGCCGCCCCATGAACGGCATGTACGCCTGGAGCGTGATGCCCTCGCTGCTGGGCTGGGCGGCGCTGCTGGTAGCTCCGGCGGCGGGCGCCACCTTGCTGATTGCCGGCTTTCTGGTGCAATACCGGCAAGACCTGCGGCTGGCCCGGGTGTTGCCCCTGCCGGCCTGGTATTTGCCCCTGCGCCTGCAGCTCACGGTGGTGGCATGTCTGTGTCTGGCCACTGTGTATGTGCTGGGGCCGGGCATGCCGCCAGGGGCCTGAACGCATGGGTTATGGCGTGGTCTGGTTCAAGCGCGATCTGCGGCTGCACGACCACGCCGCGCTGAACCAGGCGCTGGCGGCCGGGCCGGTTCTGTGCCTTTACCTTATTGAGCCCAGCCTGTGGGCGCAGGCCGACGCCAGCGCGCAGCATTACGCGTTCATCAAGGAAAGCTTGCGCGAGTTGGCGCTTGAACTCAAACAACGCGGTGGACGCCTGCATGTGCGCACCGGTGAGGCGGTGGCTGTGCTGGACGAATTGTTTGCCCTGGCCCCGTTTGCCAGCCTGCATTCGCACGAAGAAACCGGCAACGCCGCCACTTATGCCCGCGATCTTTCCGTGGGCCGTTGGTGCCGCCAGCACCAGGTGCGCTGGGTCGAGCCCACCCAGTTTGGTGTGGTGCGCCGTCTGGCGGATCGTGACAAGTGGTTGCCGCAATGGGAAGCCCAGATGCGAGCGCCCTGCCATGCCCTGCCGGGACTTGACGCAACCCACTTTCAGCCCAGCCCGTTGCAACGCCAGGCACTGCCTGATGCGCAGGCCCTGGGCCTGGAGGCCTGGGTTCCGCCCCAGCGTCAGATCGGCGGGCGCAGCCTGGGCCAGGCGGTGTTGCAGGATTTTTTGCTGGATCGCTGCCGTGGCTACCGGGGCGGCATCTCATCGCCGCTGTCCGCGCCCACAGCGTGCTCACGCCTGTCGGCCCACCTGGCCTACGGCACCTTGAGCCTGCGCGAAGTGGTGCAGGCCACGCGCAGCCAAATCGCCCGCTTGAACGCACAAGGCAAGGGGCAGAGCGCCTGCGCCGCCCAGGGCTTGACGGCATTTTTAAGCCGCTTGCACTGGCATTGCCATTTCATCCAGAAGCTGGAAAGCGAACCCGAGCTGGAGTGGCGCAACCTGCACCGCGGCTACGACGGCCTGCGCGAGCCTGACTGGAACCCGGCGCATTTTGAGGCACTCAGGCAGGGGCGCACCGGCTGGCCGATGGTCGATGCCTGCGTGGCCATGCTGCGTGAAACCGGCTGGCTCAACTTTCGCATGCGCGCCATGTTGGTGTCGGTGGCGGCCTACCCGCTGTGGCTGCACTGGCGCGAGGTCGGCCTGTGGCTGGCCCGCGAGTTTCTGGACTACGAGCCCGGCATCCACTGGAGCCAACTGCAAATGCAGTCCGGCACCACCGGCATCAACACCACCCGGGTCTATAACCCCATCAAACAGGCGCTAGACCACGACCCCCACGGCATTTTTGTGCGCCGCTGGCTGCCCGCCATGCGGCGTGTGCCCGATGCCTGGCTGTTCGAGCCCTGGCGCATGCCGCCCGACATTCAGGCGCGTGCCAACGTGCGTGTGGGCGTGGACATTGCGGTGCCGCTGGTGGAGCTCAACGCCGCCACGCGCGCGGCCAAAGATCGCCTGCACAGCCTGCGCCGCGACCCGCAAGTGCGCGCAGCCAAAGCCGCCATTGTTGAAAAGCACGCCTCGCGACAGGGCCGCGCCGCGCCGCGCAGTGCTGCCAGTGGCCGAGCAGCGCGGCGCCAGCCGCCACCGGGCAACAGTGCCCAACTCAGCCTGGACCTCGGATGACGATGCGCCGCAAAGCCGATTTGCCCAGCAAGATCTGCCCGGCATGCCAGCGTCCGTTTGCCTGGCGCAAAAAGTGGGAACGTGACTGGGACAACGTCAAATACTGCTCTGAGCGCTGCCGCCGTGCGCCGCAAAAACCCGAGGGTGGCGCATGAGCACCGCCTTGTACTGGTTCCGAAACGACTTGCGCCTGCACGACAACCCGGCTTTGCGGCAGGCCTGCGCGCAGTCTGATGCGCTGTTGCCGGTGTATTGCATGGGCAGCGCCAGCGCCATGCACAACGCCGAGCCCCGTTGGGGCGTGATGCAAGCCAGCCCGCACCGGCAGCGTGTGCTGCTTGATACCTTGATCGACCTGGATGCCCAATTGCGCGCCCTGGGTAGCGCCCTGACCGTGGTGTCCGGCCCACCGGCCGACATCCTGCCCAGGCTTGGGGCGGCGCTGGGCACCCGGTCAGTGCACTGCGAAACCATTGCCGCCACGCATGAGCAAGACGAACTGGACGAGGTCAGCCAGGCCGGCATGGAGGTCAACAGCACTTGGCAGTCGAGCCTGTTCGAGCCAGAGACACTGCCGTTTGACGTGGCCGACCTGCCGCCGGTGTACACCCACTTTCGCCATGCCCTTGTCAAGGCAGGCACGCGGCCCGCCGCGCCCCTGCCTGCCCCCGCGCATCTGCCGCCCCTGCCCGAAGCGGCGCATGGCTACGCCACCGTCAAGCTGACACAGCAACTGCACAACCTGGGCACCCCCGCGCCCGAGCCGCGTGCCAGCTTGCCCTACCTGCACAGCGCGTTTGCCGGCGGCGAGCGCGCCGCGCTGGCGCATCTGGCGCGCTACTTTGCCAGCGACCTGCCGCAAAACTACAAAGCCACGCGCAACGGGCTGACCGGCACAGCTTTCTCCAGCAAGTGTTCGATGTGGCTGGCCTCGGGAGCGTTGTCGGTGCGGCAACTGGCGTTGGAAATTGACCGCCATGCCACGCGTGTTGGCCCCAATGAAGGCACCGAATGGCTGCGCCTGGAGTTGCTCTGGCGCGACTACTTTCGCTGGCTGCATTTGCAGCATGGTGCCAAACTGTTTCGCTACCGTGGTCTGCGCGACAAGGTGCCGGCGTTGCACCACGACCCGGCGCAATTCACCCGCTGGTGCCTGGGCCGCACCGACGAGCCGCTGGTCAACGCCGCCATGCACGAACTGCTGGCCACCGGCTACCTGTCCAACCGGCTGCGCCAGGTGGTGGCCAGTTATTTGATCCATGAGCTGCATGGCGACTGGCGCGCCGGCGCCGCATGGTTTGAAGCCCAGCTGATTGATTACGACGTATACAACAACCAGGGCAACTGGCTCTACATTGCCGGCATGGGGACCGATCCACGGGGTGGACGCCGCTTCAATGTGCAAAAGCAGGCCCAGGACCATGACCCCGACCAAAGCTACCAGCGGTTATGGCAACAGCTTTGAACACAACAGCCAACACCCTGCGCCTGATTCTGGGCGACCAGCTCAACCCGCAGCACCCCTGGTTTGCCACGGTGGACCCCGGTGTGGTCTATGTGCTGATGGAAATGCGGCAGGAAACCGACTACGTGTTGCACCACGCGCAAAAAATACTGGCTATTTTTGCCGCCATGCGCGACCTGGCCCGTGTGCTGAAGCAAGCCGGGCACCGGGTGCATTACCTGGCCATCGACGATCACGAAAATTCCCAGACTTTGCCCGGAAACCTGAAGGCGCTGTTGGCGCACTACGGTTGCGAAAGTTTTGAGTACCAGTCGCCGGACGAATACCGGCTGAGCCAACAATTGCAAGCCTTTTGTGCGGTTGATCTGACGGGCCTGGGTATCAGCAGCCTTGAAGCCGACAGCGACCATTTCTACACTCGGCGCCATGAGGCTGCCACCCTGTTTGCCGGGCGCAAACAGTGGCTGATGGAACATTTTTACCGTCACATGCGGGTGCGCCACCGGGTGCTGATCGACGGCGCCGACAAGCCCGCTGGTGGCCAATGGAACCTGGACGCCGACAACCGCAAGCCCTGGAAAGGCACGCCGCCCGAGCCGCCGGACACCCGCCCGCTGCACGACCACAGCGCGCTCTGGAAAACCATTGAGTCGGCTGGCGTCAAGAGCTTTGGCAACCCGCAGGCAGCGCAGTTGCGCTGGCCACTGAACCGGCTTGAGGCGTTGAATCAGCTCGACACCTTCATCACCCAGGTGCTGCCCCACTTTGGCGACCATCAGGACGCCATGAGCGCGGGGCACTGGCGGCTGTTCCATTCGATGCTGTCGTTTGCGCTGAACACCAAAATGCTCAACCCGCGCGAGGTGGTGACCCGCGCCGAGGCTGCCTACCGCAGCGGTGCTGCGCCTCTGGGCGCGGTCGAAGGCTTCATCAGGCAGATTTTGGGTTGGCGCGAATATGTGCGCGGCATTTATTGGGCGCAGATGCCGGGTTACGACCAGCACAACGCGCTGGATCACCACCTGCCTTTGCCACCCTGGTTCTGGACCGGCCAAACGCGCATGCGCTGCCTGCAGCACGCCATTGGCCAGTCACTGGAGCACGCCCACGCGCACCACATCCAGCGCCTGATGGTGATCGGCAACTTTGCGCTGCTCGCCGGGCTGAATCCCCAGGCGCTGCACCACTGGTACCTGGGTGTTTACATAGACGCCTTTGAATGGGTCGAGTTGCCCAATACCCTGGGCATGAGCCAGTTTGCCGACGGCGGCCTGCTGGCCACCAAACCCTATGTGAGCAGCGCGGCCTACATCGACCGCATGAGCGACTATTGCAAGGGCTGCGCGTATGACAAAAAGCAGCGCCTGGGCGAACAAGCCTGCCCGTTCAACGCGCTCTACTGGGATTTTTTTGACCGCCACGCGGCGCGTTTTGAGCGCAACCCGCGCATCGGCATGGCCTACCGCCAGCTCGCCAAAATGCCAGCACCCGAGCGTGATGCCATCCGGCAGCAGGCGCAGGCCTTGCGCGCACGAATCAGCGACTTGTGAGCCTGTTGTAGCCTGCATCCGGGCTGCGCGCATCGCAATCACGCGCCGGGGATGCGATTTATCAAGACCCGGCGGGCTGCAAAAGCTACGCTGAAGGCCATACGAAGTTCCGGAGGCACATCATGCAGACCACGCAAACCACGCACATCCTTGAGCCCATTTCCGACCATGTCTGGCGCACGCGCTATTGCTGGTCGGAAGAGGGCCGTGTGCCCGAGCCCTCGATCGACGCCACGTTTGACCGCGTGGCGCTGGCGGTGTCCGCGGCCGAAACGCATCACCGCGACGAATGGCGTGAGCGCTTCCGGGCAATTTTGAGCGACTTCCGCTTTTTGCCGGGCGGGCGCATCCTGGCCGGTGCCGGCACCGTGCGCCACACCACGCTGTTCAACTGCTTCGCGATGGGCCCGCTGGAGGATTCGATCAATGGCATATTCAACGCACTGCGCGAAGCCATGGTGACCCTGCAGGCCGGGGGCGGTGTCGGCGTCGATTTCTCCACCCTGCGGCCGATGGGCTCATTCGCGCATGCCAGCGCGGGGGTGGCCTCGGGCCCGGTCTCGTTCATGGCTGTGTGGGAGGCGGCCAACGCCGTGCTGGAGTCGAACAACGTGCGCCGCGGCGCCATGATGGCCACGCTGCGCTGCGACCACCCCGACATCGAAGCCTTCATCGACGCCAAACTCGCGGGCGGCGTGCTGCCGCACTTCAACCTGTCAGTGGCGCTTTCGGATGACTTCATGCGCGCCGTCGAAACAGACAGCCCCTGGCCGCTGGTCTTCCCCCTGGGCGAGCACCCTGTTCCGGCGGGCGGCGAGGTTTGCGAGCGCGTCTGGTCGGGCGACACCACGCCCCGGCTTTGCCTGGTGCACCGGCGCATTCCGGCGCGCGTTTTATGGGACAAGCTGCTGGCGGCGGAGCTGGCCAGCGCAGAGCCTGGCGTGCTGTTCATCGACCGCATCAACCGCGACAACAACCTTTGGTACTGCGAGCGCATTGCCACCACCAACCCCTGCGGCGAAGTGCCGCTGCCCCCCTACGGCGGCTGCAACCTGGGGTCGATCAACCTGACCCGATTTGTGCAGGAGCCCTTTGCCGACCATGCCAAGCTGGATTGGACCAGCCTGAAGGCGGTGGCCGGCATTGCCACGCGCTTTCTCGACGATGTGCACGACGTGACCCTGCTGCCGCTCAAGGCGCAGGAAAAAGCGGTGCGAGCCAGCCGCCGGATCGGCCTGGGCATCACCGGCCTGGCCGACATGCTGGTGATGCTGGGGCTGCGCTACGGCTCCGAAGCGAGTTTGGACCTGACGCGCGCCATCATGACCACGATCCGCGACACGGCCTACCTCACGTCCATCGAGATTGCCAGGGAGAAGGGTGCTTTCCCCGGCTTCGACAAAATCAAATATGGCGCCAGCCCTTTCGTGCTCGGGCTATCGCATGAGTTGCAGGATGGCATTGCCGAGCATGGCATTCGCAACAGTCACCTGCTGGCGGTGGCGCCCACCGGCGCCATCAGCCTGCTGGCCAACAATGTGTCGAGCGGCATCGAGCCCATCTTTGCCGCCAGAGCCACGCGCAGCGTGCGCGGGGCGGACGGCCAGGCGGTCAGCTTCGAGGTCGAAGACGCCGCGGTGCGCCAGTACCGGCAACTGCACGACGCCAAAGCCGTCTTGCCGGCGCAATTGGTGACAGTGGCCGACATCAGCGCCGAAGAGCAGTTGCGCATGATGGCGGTGGTGCAGTCCTGCGTGGACAACGCCATCTCCAAGACTGTGCGACTGCCGCCCGGCGCCGGCCCGCTCGACCTGGAGCTGGTCATGCTGCAGGCCTGGGAGCTTGGGCTCAAGGGCTTTGCGGTCTACCGCGAGGGCAGCCGGGGCTGCGAAGCGGCGCTGGTTCCTGGCCCGTGATCTGGCCCCCGTTTTGACTGGATTTTTGACATGCATCCAGCCGTCAAACACGCCAGGGTTCCTGGCAGGCTGCTCATGGTGGGGTTTGGTTGCGTTGGCCAGGCGGTATTGCCCCTGCTGCTGCGGCATCTTGAGCTTCGTCCAGGCCAGATCAGCATCATCGCAGCCAGTGACGACGGCGCGTCGATCGCGCAGGAATTTGGCGTTAATTTTGAGCGGCATGTTCTGACCGAGGCCAATTATGGGTCGGTGCTGACGGCGCGACTGAATGCGGGCGACTTCCTGCTCAACCTGTCGGTGGACGTGTCGAGCCTGGCGCTGATCGAACTGTGCTGGCAGCTTGGCGCGCTGTACCTGGACGCCAGCATCGAACCCTGGGCGGGCGGCTACACCGACATGGCCAGAACCGTGTCACAGCGCTCCAACTACGCCCTGCGCGAGGCGGTGCTTGCTTTCGCGCGCGGCAAGCAGATTGGTCCGACGGCCATCGTGACGCAGGGCGTCAACCCGGGCCTGGTTTCAAGCTTTGTCAAACAGGCGCTGATGAACATGGCTGCCGACTGCAAGATGCCGCTTGACAAGCCACACAGCCCTGAGGCCTGGGCCGCGCTGGCACAGGCGCTGGGCATCAAGGTGATCCACATTGCCGAGCGCGACTCCCAGACCACGCCGCAACGCAAGCTGCGCGATGAATTTGTCAACACCTGGTCGGTGGCCGGCTTTGTCGGCGAAGGCACCCAGCCCTCGGAGCTCGGCTGGGGCAGCCATGAGCGGGAGATGCCCAAGGATGGCGCGCGCCATGGCTATGGCTGCGATGCCGCGATTTACCTGAACCGGCCGGGCATGGCGACCCGCGTGCGCAGCTGGACGCCGCTGGAAGGGACTTTCCATGGCTTTCTGGTCACGCACGGCGAGTCGATCTCGATCGCGGACCATCTGACGCTGCGGCAAAACGGCAAGGCGGTTTACCGGCCCACCGTGCACTACGCCTATCACCCCTGCGACGACGCCGTGCTGTCGGTGCACGAAATGGCCGGCAAGAACTGGCAGCCGCAATCAGGGCATCGCCTGCTTCGGGACGACATCGTGCGCGGCATCGACGAATTGGGTGTGTTGCTGATGGGCAGCGCGCGCGGCGTTTACTGGTACGGATCGCGCCTGTCGATCGATGAGGCGCGCAAGCTGGCGCCTTACAACAGCGCCACCAGCCTGCAGGTGGCAGCCGGCGTGCTGGCCGGCATGGTGTGGGCGCTGCACCAGCCGCAGGCTGGCGTGGTGGAGCCCGATGGCATGGACCACGAGGCCGTGCTGACCATTGCCAAACCCTACCTGGGTGAACTGGTGGGCGTGTATGGCAACTGGTCGCCGTTGCAAAACAGAAGGCAATTGTTTCCCGAGGATCTGGCCCCGGACGACCCCTGGCAGTTCAGGAACTTCCGGGTTCTGTAGCCGCCGGGAAGCCCGTCACTGCGTTCTCAATGACGGGTCTGTTCATGGCAAGGGCTCAATCAGGCAATTCCAACGCCCGATCGACGCGTTTTTTCAGCTCCGGTCCGGTGAACTGGGTGAGGTCGCTGGTCACACTGCGCCTCAGGGCCTTTTGAGCAGCCGAGCTCAAACAGGGTTTGATCTCGCCCAGCATCTGGCTGCTGGTAATGAGCACCAGCGCGCTGCAGCGCTGTGAGCCTACCGACTCGTTGAGGTAATCGGCCAGTTGCCGGGCAAAGTTGGCCCGCGCCTTGTCATCAAGCTGCGTTTTAGGCTCGAACTGGGTACCAGCGTGGCCGGTGCGGCCATGCCCCTTGCCGGCCGCGCCGGTCAGGTCGCCGCCCTCGGCCAGGCCGGCCAGGCTGGCGCGCGGAAAGACAAAGTCGGTCAGCTCGGTGAGTGCGTGGTCCGGCGCGCGCTCGAAGCAGCGTGCCCGTTCGCCATTGGCGATCAAAATCCAGGTTTTTTCCATGATAGTCCTTTGGGTGGTTTCGGGTTAATACATCGGGGCCATGCCGCCCCCGGGCAGCTGCGACCCCGGCTCGGATGACGGCTTGGCCGGCGCCGTGGCAATCATGCAATCGGTTGTCAGGATCAGGCTGGCGATGGACGCCGCGTTTTGCAGCGCCAGCCGCGTGACCTTGGCCGGGTCGATCACGCCCATCTGCAGCAGGTCGCCATAGGTGCGTGTGGCCGCATTAAAGCCGAAGGCCGGCTCGGTCGATTCGTCCACCCGGTTCAGGATCACCGACGGCTCGTCGCCGGCGTTGCTGACGATGCGGCGCAAGGGCTCTTCCAGGGCACGCGACACCAGCCGGATGCCCGAGGTCTCATCAAGTGAACTGCCCGTCAAATTGGCCAGCGCCCGGCGCGCCCGCAGCAAGGCCACGCCGCCGCCCGGCACAATGCCTTCCTCGACAGCAGCGCGGGTGGCGTGCAGCGCGTCTTCAACCCGCAGCTTGCGCTCTTTCAGCTCGGTCTCGGTGGCCGCGCCGACCTTGATCAGCGCGACACCGCCAGACAACTTGGCGGCCCGCTCGTCGAGTTTCTCGCGGTCATAGTCGCTGGTGGCCAGTTCCCGTTCTTTGCGGATGATGGCAATGCGCTCCTTGATAGCCTGCGGCTTGCCGGCGCCTCCGATGAGCGTGGTGGCTTCCTTGGTGATCTCGGCGCGGGTGGCGCGCCCCAGGTCGGACAACTTGACCTTGGCCAGCGTCAGACCCACCTCGTCGCTCACCACCGTGCCGCCGGTGAGCACCGCAATGTCCTGCACCATGGCCTTGCGCCGGTCGCCAAAGCCGGGCGCCTTGACGGCGCAGGTGCGCAGCGTGCCGCGGATCGTGTTGATGACCAGCGCCGCCAGCGTATCGTTGTCCACGTCCTCGGCGAGCACAAGCAGGGGCCGGCCGGCCTTGACGATTTCTTCGAGCAGCGGCAGCAGGTCTTTCAGCGACGACAGCCGGCCTTCGCACAACAAAATCGCCACGTCTTCCAGCACGGCGCTCTGGCGCTCGGCGTTGTTGATGAAGTAGGGCGACAGAAAGCCGCGGTCGAACTGCATGCCTTCCACCACCTCCAGCACGCTTTCCAGGCCTGAGCCATCCTCGATGGAGATGGCGCCCTCGCGGCCCACCTTGTCGATGGCGCTGGCGAGCAGGTCGCCAATCGATCGGTCGTTGTTGGCCGAGATGGCGGCCACATGGGCTATTTCCTGCGACGTGGCGCAGGGCCTGGACATGGTCTTGAGCTCTGCCACCACGGTGCTGATGGCCAGCTCGATGCCGCGCTTGAGGTCCATCGGGTTCATGCCGCCGGCCAGGTAGCGCAAGCCTTCCTGGATCATGCCGTGCGCCAGCACCGTGGCGGTGGTGGTGCCGTCGCCCGCCATTTCGCTGGTGCGCGCCGCCACCTCGCGCAGCAATTGCGCGCCCATGTTCTCGAACCGGTCTTCAAGCTCGATCGACTTGGCCACCAGCACGCCCGAGTTCACGATTTGCGGCGGGCCGAAGTCGCGCTCCAGAATCACGGTGCGCCCGCGCGGCCCCAGCGTGACCTTGACCGCCTCGGCCAGCGCGTCCACGCCGCTGCGGATCTTGGCGCGGGCATCGTCGTGGAACAGCAGTTGTTTGGGGTTCATGGTGCATGCTTTCGTGAATGAATGGTGCCCATGCTAGGCCGCTCCAATTGCGGCATGAATGAGAAATCTCAATGGTGCGGAAGTTAGGCCGTTCAAAATGAACCACGCTTTGGCAACATGGAAAAAGGGGATGGTCATGAAAAACTTTGCAAGGATTCTGTTCAGTGGCGCTGCCGTTTCGTCGGCGCTGTTGCTGGCCGGCTGCGTGCTTGAATTGCAGAACAAGCGGCCAGCCGAGGAGCTTGCGCGGCTGTCGCAACCGCCCGGTTCGGTCTATACCGGCTGGCGCGTTTTTCAGGACCGCTGCGCCGGCTGCCATGGTCCCGCAGGCAGCGGCACGGCCGCTGCGCCCGACCTGTTGCCCAGGGTTCGCCAAATGAGCTCGCGCGAGTTTGTGGATTTTGTGCTCACACGCTACGACTGGAACCTGCCAGTGGCCCAGGCCGGCGGCGACAGCGCAGCGCGCGCGGAATTGATCGAACAAATCCTGCAGCGCAAACAGGGCGCGCTCACCATGCCCGTGTGGCAGGGCGAACCCCGCGTGAGCGCCCACATCGTTGACCTCTATGCCTACCTGTCGGCGCGCGGCGATGGCACCCAGGGGCCGGAGCGGCCGGTGCGCTAGCGCCAGCCACACATCAGGAGGTAAATTCAAATGTCAAGTTTCACAAAGTTGTTTCATCGCGCCGTCTGGTTGACGGCGCTGGCCCTGGCGGCCTGCAGCGGAGGCGGCGGCGACAGCGGCGATGTGGTCATACCGCCATTTTGGAGCCGCAGCGGCGTCGTGGTGGCCGACTTCAACAAAGATGGGCGTGATGACCTTGCCGTGGCAGCCGCCTACATTGACGGCCCGCCGCCCCATCCCGGCTATGTGGAGATTTACCGCCAAAGTGCCGCGGGCATCTTTGACGCCCCGGTTCGGTACCCGATCGGCCCTGACCCATGGGGCATGTCGGCGGGTGACGTGAATGGTGATGGGCAGCTGGACCTGGTCATTGCCACGCCGAATGCGCTACCGATTGAGGTCAACACCATCAGCGACAGTGGCGGCATTTCGCTGTTGCGGCAGGATGCGGCCCGGCCGGGAAGTTTTCTGGCCTCGCAATGGGTGGCCACCGGCGGCATGGCCGAAGATGCCGCCATGGCGCATCTGAACGGCGATGCACTGGCGGACCTGGTTGTGGCGGACGGCGTTGGCGTCAATGGCCGCGCCCTGTTGCTGCAGCAAATATCGCTGCCGCCTGACACCTTTCTGGCACCGGTGTCATTGCCCACTGGCAGCGGCCGGGGCTCGGAGGATGTGGCGGTGGCTGATCTCAATGGCGACGGCCTCGCAGACATCGTTCTGGCAGCCGGCGACAGCGTCGCCGTGTTCTACCAGAGTGCGACCGGCGGCTTTGGTCCGGTCGTTCTGCTGCCTGCGGGCTTGAGTGTCCAGGGCGTTGCGGTGGCCGATATCGATGGCGACGATCGTGCTGACATTGTGGTGGCCAACGCGGGCAATGCGCCGGCGGGTGGCACGGGCGGCTCAAGCGTCACGGTGTTGCGGCAGACAAGCCCTGGGGTTTTCCTTGCCACGAATATTCCAGTGGCCGATGGTGCGCGCCGCGTGGCCATTGGCGACCTCAACCAGGATGGCATCCCGGACGTGGCGGTGGTGTCGATGGTCTATCAGGACCTGTATTCGCCATCGCGCATCTCGGTGCTGCTGCAGTCGTCCGCGAGCCGGGGCTTGTTCACGGTGGCAGGCGTCTATGCCGGAACCGATCCGGGCAGCTTCATCGCCGTCGGTGACATGAATGGCGACGGCCGAAACGACCTGGTGCTGGAGAATGGCCCCAGTGTGCTCATTCAATCGGCCTCGGCACCCGGCACCTTTCTACCCGTTCGGACCTTGCGCTGAGTGAAATGCGCCAGGAGGCCTTGGCATCAGGCCGTGGCCAGTTCCATCTCGGCGCGCGCGGCACGGAAGGCGGCGGCCTTGGGCGCCTCGCCCATGGCCAGACCTTCGGCGCGAACAATGCGCACGTCGGTCACGCCGAAGAAACCAAAAACCACCTTGAGGTAGCTTTCCTGGTGTTCCATGGCCTGGCCGCCTTCGCTGGTCGAATAGGCGCCGCCACGGGTGGACGCCACGATCACGGTCTTGCCGGTGGCCAGACCCTGCGGGCCCTTGTTGGTGTAGGTGAAGGTGCGGCCGGGTTGCGCCAGGCGGTCGATCCAGGCCTTGAGTTGGGTCGGGATCGAGAAGTTGTAAAACGGTGCGCCAATCACGATCACGTCGGAGGCCAGGAACTGGCTCACCAGTTGCTCTGAGACGGCGTTCTCGGCGCGCTGCGCAGCGGTGGGCTCGGGCTGGGCAATGCCCTTGACGGCGATGGCGTCGGCGCCAAAATGGTTGGGCGCGTTGAGCGCCAGGTCAAGGTACTCGACCGCGGTGCCTGGGTGGCCCTTGACCCATTCGGCGACGATTTCGGCGCTGAGCTGGCGCGAAGCGGAATGGGCACCGAGGATGCTGGAGTCAATATGCAGTAATTTCATGGTCTATGCTCTGTTTGGTTAAAGTGCCAAACGGACGTGTTCGGCGGTGTGATTATTCTAATTTTGGCGATATTCGTTGATAAGTCCCCATAAATGAGAATGATCGTTTCAAATTCAGAACAATAACCGCCCTTGAAGGCGACGGTCCCTTGGCAGTCAGCCGGACTGCCCTGGCGCCAGTGCGGTCTGCAGCATGTCGATGAACACACGCGTTTTGATGGGCATCAGCTTGCGTTCCGGAAACACCGCCCAGGCGCTGTGGCTGGGCAAGCACCAGCCTGGCAAGACCCGCCGCAATGCGCCGCGGCGAACCTCAGGCGCGGCAAAGTAGTCTGGCGCGGCTGCAATACCGGCACCGGCGCAGGCCAGCTTGATCAGCAATTCAGGCGCATTGGCGCTGACCCTGCCCGGTGGCAAACCTTGCCAATGCTGGTCACCCTTGGACAGCGTCCAGGCGGCGACCTCACCATTGCCCTGCAACATCCTGATGGCGTCATGGCGCACCAGATCATCGGGTTCAGCCGGGGCGCCATGCTCGGCCAGATAGTCTGGCGCGGCGTACAAACCGAAAGAAAAATCGGCCAGGCGCCGCGCGGCCAGCGAAGCATCGTCCGGCAGATGACCCATGCGCAGCACCACATCAAAGCCTTCGCCCAGCAGGTCCACGCGGCGCGGTGACAAATCAAGCTCCAGCTGGATCGCCGGATACAGGGCAATGAAGGCGGCCAGCGTGTCGGCGAGCAGCAGGTTGGCAAAGTCGCTGGGCATGGACACCCGCAGCCGGCCGCTGGGCGTGGCCTGGCGACGCTCGCTCAGTGCCGTCACCGCCTCCACTTCAGACGCCACCTGGCGCGCATGCTCCAGCAATTGCTGCCCGAACTCGGTCAATGACTGGCGCCGGGTGGTGCGCAGCAGCAGGCGCTCACCGAGGCGCTGCTCCAGCGCAGCCAAGCGCCGCGAGACGGTGGATTTTGGCAAGCCCATGCGCTCAGCTGCTCGGCTGAAACTGCCCAACTCGGCCACGCCGGCAAAGATGAGCAGGTCGTTGGGATCGATATTTGCGTTAGATTGTTCCATCATGGAATCAATCATATCCAATCGAAGGGATTATCAAACTCATTGTTGTTCAATAAACTATGCCTATTGTCATTCACCCAGATCAAGAAAGGACTCCGTATGAACACACCCCTTGCCCAGCAGACCGTGTCGCAGACGCGCACGGTTGAGCAACTGATTGCCGGCCAAGCCACGTCCGACGGCGCGGGCGTCAAACTGACTCGCGTGCTGACACACAACCTGCAGCACCGGCTGGACCCGTTTCTGATGCTCGACGCTTTTGGCAGCGACCAGCCTGACGACTACATTGCCGGTTTTCCCGACCACCCGCACCGAGGTTTCGAGACCATCACCTACATGATTGCCGGGCGCATGTTGCACCGCGACAGCGCCGGCCACGAAGGCCTGCTGGAAAACGGCGGCGTGCAGTGGATGACCGCCGGCAAGGGCGTGATCCACTCCGAAATTCCGCAGCAGGAAGAGGGTGTGATGGAGGGGTTTCAGCTCTGGTTGAACCTGCCCAAACGCGACAAGATGATCACGCCCTGGTACCGCGATTTCAAGGCCGCTGACCTGCCGAAAATTGTGACGGCAGAAGGCGTGGCGGTGACGGTGATAGCGGGTGAAAGTCACGGCGTGAGCGGTGCCGTGACACGCGACGCCACGCAGCCCAACTACCTGGACCTGCACCTGCCCGCAGGTGGCCACTTCGAGCAGCAACTGCCCGCAGGCCACAACGCTTTTGTCTATGTGTACCGCGGCGAGGTCAGCATTGCCGGCAAGGCCGTGCCAGCGCAGCGCATGGCCATTTTGGCCAATGACGCGCAGGCCGATGGCGTGGTGATCGAAGCCAGCGTTGACGCCAGGGTGCTGCTGGTATCTGGCCAGCCTTTGAAGGAACCCATTGTTCAATACGGCCCGTTTGTGATGAACTCGCAGGACGAGATTTACCAGGCGCTGAGCGATTTCCGCGATGGAAGGTTGGGGGAGTAGTTCCCTGTATGCAGACTGCCTGAGACCTTGTGTGTCTGCCGGGGCCAACAGTCATGGTGCTGGCCCGGTGCTGGCCGAAAAAAAGTCCGCTGTTGTTTTAGATAGCGGACTTTTTTGATTTTATTGGTGCCGGAGAGATGAATCGAACACCCGACCTTCTCATTACGAATGAGCTGCTCTACCGACTGAGCTACACCGGCTTGGAAAGAGGGTAATTATAGCGGTCGGTTTATGGCTCGCTGTGGTAGCGGGTGACGCGGTCCACCTCGTTTTTGGAGCCCATGAAAACGCTCACTCGCTCGTGTAATTTGGTGGGCGTGATGTCCATGATGCGGCGCTTGCCATCGGTCGCCACGCCGCCGGCCTGTTCGATCAGCCAGCTCATGGGATTGGCTTCGTACATCAGTCGCAATTTGCCGGCTTTTTCCGGTTCGCGCTTGTCCCACGGGTACAGGAAGATGCCGCCACGCGTCAGGATGCGGTGCACGTCGGCCACCATGCTGCCGACCCAGCGCATGTTGAAGTCCTTGCCGCGCGGGCCGTCCTTGCCTTGCAGGCATTCGTCGATGTAGCGTGTCACGGGAGTCGCCCAATGGCGCTGGTTGCTCATGTTGATGGCAAATTCCTGCGTGTCATCGGGCACACGCAGGTTTTCCTGGGTCAGGATGAAGGAGCCCTGTTCGCGGTCCAGCGTGAACACCGCCACGCCATCACCCACGGTGAGCACCAGCGTGGTTTGCGGACCAAAGACGCAGTAGCCGGCGGCGACCTGATGGGTGCCGGGCTGCAAAAAGTCCTGCT
>JAABQI010000133.1 GCA_011391545.1 Rhodoferax sp. | reverse complement strand
GCTGGCGGTGTGCCTTGGCGGGAGTTGGCTTGGGCATTTGAGCGGCTGGAATGGGGGGAATTCTGGACCCGCAAGGCAGCGATTCCGGTCATACAGAAGTTCAAATTGCCCGCCCGATACCAGTCACTGGCCCCAGAAGTCCAATTGTCAATTCGTGGCATGGAATCCAACCAATGGGGCACCTGCACTGTCGCATAACCATGGTTCTCATACAATTACGTCATGAAATGTGTCAACGGATTAAGGCTTCTTACAGCCACCACTGCGGTGTGGAAATCAACTCCCTGCTGCATTCGTTCGATCACCCCACCATAGCAGGCCGCACGCCACTTCAGCGAATCCGCTTCTGTGACTTCCTGGCGTTCATGATCCATCAGGGCATCCAAGCGGAATTTACATATAGCTCGTGGAAGTACCGCCATGCCTTTGAATCTTTCCCACTTCCGTCAACGCCTGCTTGATGAGCTCGACAAGGTCGAGCAGTCACTGCAGAGCTCTCAAAGCGCCGGTGAAACGGTGATCCTTGACCAATCGAGCGTAGGGCGACTGTCCCGGATGGATGCCCTGCAGCAGCAGGCCATGGCCTACGAACTCACAGAGCGACTTCAGTTGTTTAAACGAAAAGCACAGGCTGCACTGAATCGGCTTGATGGCGGCACCTATGGCCTTTGCTGTCAGTGCGGAGAAGAGATCGACCCCAGCCGTCTGGAGCACGACCCAGCTGCCGTGTTTTGCCTCAGTTGCATGGGGGAGCGGGATACGGCGCACCACGGGCATTGAAGCCGGGCATTCCCAATGCTTGCGGCCCCGCAGATCCTGCAAAGGTCTGCCGGTCATTTTTGATACGCCAAGGCAAAGTGCAGTGTGACAGTCAACGATTTCAAATTTTGATGTCGGTCTCTAGCTTTCAATCACTACATGCCAAGCCATTTCTCAAGTGAAATCAGCGAAGCAACATAGTTGGAACACGGGCAGATCTCAGCAATTCGGTTGTCTTACTCCCAGCAAAAAGACTTCTGATGGGCGAATGCGTGTACGCACCCATGATCAGCATATCTATTTTTTGTTCTTGAATGGCGCGGGCAATGGCAGTCTCAGGATCTCCCATAACTAGAAAAGCGTGGGATTCCATGCCCGCAGAAACCAGCGTCGATTGGGCCGCATCAAGCTGTTTCGAGGCATCACGATCCTCAGCTTTCCCAACCATAAAGATGTAGCACGGTATACCCTTGAACAAGGGGCTGGAGGCGACCATCTCAACGGCGTGCCTTGCTGCCGATCCGCCGTCAAAGGCGATCAGCACTCGCTGTGGCGCTGTGAAATTGTCGGTCACCGTCAAAATAGGTCTGTCCATGGCACGCACCACCCGTTCGACATGTCGGCCCAAATCGCGCGATGTGGACTGAGCCGATTCACCGCGCCGCCCCATCACTACCAAACGAACATCGGGCTGCTGCTCGGTCAGTGTTTCGACCAGTGCGCCATGACGCTGACGCATATCAGGTGACTGCACCCCGGCGGTCTGAGCACGTTCTCGCAATCGATTTAAAAAAGCACGCCCCTGTTCCCGAGCGGCTTTCGCCTCAACTGCATCGTCTTCAGCCAGTTTGCCGAGTAAGGTCTCCTGCGCATTGATGCCGATTGAGCCGCTGTGGTCGATGCTGTGTACGGCGGATGACTCCTTGTCAATGACGTGCAGCAGTTCCAACGGAGCCTGCATTCTGATGGATGCCCAAGCTGCAGCATCCGTCACATGGTCTGCATAGGGCGACTGGTCTACACAGGCCAACACTTTGCGGTCACCAAATTTTTTTGCATCTGTATTCATGTTGTTTCCTCTCTTATCAATGACCCATCAGAAGGTCTTCAGCGCCATCTTTGTCATGTACGGCAAACTTGTCCACCATGGTGGTGCTGGCTTCGTTCAGGCCAACTACCTCGACGTCGGTGCCCTCGCGGCGGAATTTCAGGACCACCTTGTCCAAGGCGCTTACCGCTGTGATGTCCCAAAAGTGCGCCCGGCTGACATCAATGCGCACCTTGTCTATCACTTCCTTGTAATCAAACGAATTCGTAAAGCGGTCACCTGTGGCGAAGAACACCTGCCCGAGCACTTCGTAGGTACGGGTGCGACCCTGGTCTGCTGCACGCGACTTGACACGAAGGATCTGACCCACCTTGTGCGCAAAGAAGAAGCCCGAGAGCAATACGCCCACCAGCACACCCTTGGCCAGATCGTGCGTGGCTACGGTCACTACGACGGTGGCAATCATCACCAAGCTGGAACTCTTGGGGTGATCACGCAGGTTCTTGATCGAACTCCAACTGAATGTTCCGATGGCTACCATGATCATTACAGCTACCAACGCAGCCATCGGAATCTTCGCGACCCAGTCACCCAGGAATACCACCATCAGTAACAGGAAGACACCTGCGGCCAGAGTGGACAAGCGTCCGCGTCCGCCCGATTTGATGTTGATGATGGACTGGCCGATCATGGCGCAGCCTGCCATTCCACCGATAAAACCTGAAGCGATGTTGGCCACACCTTGACCCAAACACTCGCGATTTTTGTCACTTTTGGTGTCGGTCAGATCGTCCACGATGGTGGCCGTCATGAGTGATTCAAGCAGCCCAACAATCATCAACGTCACGGAGTAAGGAAAGATAATTTTGAGAGTTTCGAAGTTCAGTGGAATATCGGGAATAAGGAACACGGGCAGACTGTCAGGCAACTTGCCCATGTCACCAACTGTGCGAATGTCCAAACCCAGTGAAATCGCAACAATGGTCAGTACCACGATGGTCACCAGTGGCGACGGCACCGCTTTGGTGATGTAGGGGAAGCCATAAATGATCACTAGTCCGGCAGCTGTCATGGCATAGACATGCCAACTCACGTTGGTGAGTTCGGGCAACTGCGCGAGAAAAATCAGGATTGCCAATGCATTGACGAATCCTGTGACGACTGAACGCGACACAAACCGCATGTGTTCACCCAGTCGCACCCAACCGGCGAAAATTTGTAGCACGCCGGTCAGCACCGTAGCAGCAAGCAGATACTGCAAACCGTGATCCTTGACCAGCGTCACCATCAACAAGGCCATGGCACCTGTAGCTGCTGAAATCATGCCGGAGCGTCCTCCAACAAAAGCTGTGACAACGGCGATACAAAAGGACGCATACAACCCCACTTTAGGGTCAACGCCCGCAATAATGGAAAAGGCGATGGCTTCAGGAATTAAAGCTAGCGCGACTACGATGCCGGCAAGTAGATCGTTTCGGACGTTGGAAAGCCAGTCCTGTTTTAGAGAATTCATAAGCAATGAAGCGTTGTAGCAAGTCAGCAAACGTGACTGGCCTGTTTGAGCAAAGGGAGAAAGCATTCAGCCTGCACCGGAGGGGTCGATGTGCAAGAAGCACATATCGGCACGCCAACCCGAACTGAGACGTCGAGTAGAAAGTCACCCCTCAACGATTGTGAGGGGGTCGATTGGCGTGGAGTGTTGAGGGGTTACAACGGAATATGCCTTGGTGTGGTTATCGATTCTAACCGGTGGACCACGATTTGCAGATTTGGTCAAGAGTTTTACGACTGCATACCGCAATCTGCGTCAGCTTTGTTGCCCTGGAATATGCACCATCTTTGTTGCAACCGCGTTGCAGGGTCGGCGTCTTAGCATTGGTTCCAGCACTCAGCAGGTCGGCCTTATGAGCTAAATTGGCATTCAGAATTGTCTATGTTTCATATTGACCGACGACGAACTGGACAACCTGTAAGCTGCCCGTCGTGTACGGCTCTTATGGGTCTGATCCGGGTACTCATCACCGGTCTCTGTTGAGCATGCTGGCAGCCCTGCCGCCAGCCGCCACGCCATAGTCAGTCAATGGC
>JAABQI010000132.1 GCA_011391545.1 Rhodoferax sp. | reverse complement strand
TGGGCTTCTTCCCGGTGGACGAAAAGACGATTGACTACTTCAAGGGCACCGGCCGCACCCCCGACGAGATCGACACCTTTGCGGCCTACTTCAAGGCGCAAGGCCTGTTTGGCGTGCCGCTCAGCGGCGAGATTGACTACTCACAGGTGGTCAAGCTGAACCTGGCGGATGTGACCACCAGCCTGGCCGGCCCCAAACGGCCGCAGGACCGCATTGAGCTGGGCCGCGTGGCGGCGCAGTTTGCCGAACTGTTCAGCAAACCCAACGCCGAGAACGGCTTCAACCAGCCGGCCGACAGGCTCCTGACGCGCTTGCCCGTGGGCGCTGCCGTGCCAGCCAGCGATGCCCCGCCGGCGCCACCCGTGCCGCTGGGTGCCCCCCGCGAGGTCGCCGAGATGGCGCAGAACCGGCCCACGCTGGAGGCCAGCCAGGCCGCCGTGGTGGCTGTGGATGCCGTTCCTGGCCACACCCGGCCGGGCATCACCGTGGGCAATGGCGACGTGCTGATTGCCGCCATCACCAGTTGCACCAACACCTCCAACCCCAGCGTGCTGCTGGCGGCCGGTCTGCTGGCCAAAAAAGCGGTCGAGGCAGGCCTGTCGGTGCAGCCGCACATCAAGACCTCATTGGCGCCGGGCTCGCGCATCGTCACCGAATACCTCACGAAAACCAGTTTGCTGCCCTATCTGGAGCAACTCGGCTTTGCGCTGGCCGGCTACGGCTGCACCACCTGCATCGGCAATGCCGGTGACCTGACGCCAGAACTCAACGCGCTCATCACTGAGCATGACCTGGTGTGTGCGGCGGTGCTGTCGGGCAACCGCAACTTCGAGGCGCGCATTCACCCCAACCTGAAGGCGAATTTTCTGGCCAGCCCGCCGCTGGTGGTAGCCTATGCGATTGCCGGCACCGTGCTGCGCGACCTCAGCACCCAGCCTGTGGGCCAGGGCACGGGCGGCAAGGATGTTTACCTGGCCGACATCTGGCCTACCAGCGACGAGATTCAGGCGCTGATGACTTACGCCATGGATGGCCAGGCCTACCGCGAGAACTACGCGCGAATTGCCACCGAGCCCGGCCCGCTGTGGGAAGCCATCTCCGGCGTGACCGGCACCAGCTACACCTGGCCAATCAGCACCTACATTGCCGAGCCGCCTTTCTTTGCCAACTTCTCCCTGGAAGGTAGCGATTCCCACGCCATGACTTCGGGGCCGGGAGACCTCAAACATTCCGGGTCGGTACACGGCGCCCGCATCATGGCGCTGTTTGGCGATTCCATCACCACCGACCATATTTCGCCCGCCGGCAACATTGCAGCGAGTTCACCTGCCGGCCAGTGGCTGCTGGCGCACGGCGTGCGACAAGCCGACTTCAACTCGTACGGCGCGCGGCGCGGCAACCATGACGTGATGGTGCGCGGCACCTTTGCCAATGTGCGCATCAAGAACCTGATGATTCCCCCGCAGCCCGACGGATCCCGCACCGAAGGCGGATGGACGCTGTACCAGGGTGAAAAACTGTCCATTTTTGACGCCGCCACCCGCCACATGGCCGCAGGCACGCCGACCGTGGTGTTTGCGGGAGAGGAATACGGCACCGGGTCGAGTCGCGACTGGGCCGCCAAAGGCACCCAGCTGCTGGGCATCAAGGCGGTGGTGGCGCAAAGTTTCGAGCGCATCCACCGCAGCAATCTGGTGGGCATGGGCGTGTTGCCGTTGCAATTCAAGGAAGGCGACAGTTGGCAACGCCTGGGGCTGACCGGCAACGAACGCATCGACATCCTGCCCGATGCCCAGCTGCGCCCGCAAAGCGATGCGCAGCTGGTGATCACCCGCGCCGATGGCGGCCGCACGCTGATGACGGTGCTGCTGCGCATTGACACCCCGATCGAGGTGGACTACTACCGCTCGGGCGGCATTCTGCCGTTTGTGCTGCGTCAGTTGCTGATGGACGACGGGGCTCAGTCAGGCAGGGTTTCCTTGTAAGCTCGGCCAAAGCCTGCGCTCGATCAGCGGGGGCTTTCAGGCGTGTCTTCTTCTCGCTGGGCAATGTGCACAATTTCCCTGGCAATGTCTTCAGGCGACAACACAAAGTCGATGCAACCGGTGTCAATGGCGCTCTCGGGCATGTCGGGCTGGGCGGCGGTGTCAAGCTTTTGTGCAATGGTGATGCCACCCACCTCCTTGATGCCGCAGAGCGCGGCCGCGCCGTCGCCGTCATAACCCGACACGATCACGGCAATCAGCTTGCCGTCCCAATACGTGGTGAGCGACTTCAAAAAAACCGTGATCACATCGGGCCAGCCGCGCGGCTTGGAGATCGGCTTCAGCTGAAACACTTCGCCATCCACATGCAGGTCGCGGTTGGACGGAATGATGAACACATGGTTGGGCTCGATTACGAGGTTCTCGGTGATCAGTTCGACGGGCATGGGTGTGAAGCGCGGCAGCACCTCGTGCAGTTGCGTGGGCATCAGGGTGATGTGGTTGACGATCACAATCGCCACCCCCATGTCGGCAGGCAAGCATTTCAGCAGGCGGATGTAGGCGTCAAGCCCACCCGCCGAACCGCCCACGCAAACAATCGGGAAGTTCTTCAAGCTGTGTTCTTGCGTCATGGGAAGCCTTTTACTACGAATATAGAGCTGCTTGTCATTGTAATAATGTGTCCAATGCCGGTTTCGCTGCCCAGTCGGTGTCCCATTGAAAGACCCAGCCTGGCAAATTTTGCGCGGGCATGGGTCGGGCAAGACAATGGCCCTGGGCCAAGTCGCAGCCCAACGCCAACAACAGGGTGCCTTGCGCCACGGTTTCAACGCCTTCGGCAAGCACGTCGCACTTGAACGCACCCGCCAGGCCAATGATGCCTTTCAGAATCGCCAGATCGTCCGGGTTGCTTAGCATGTCACAGACAAAACTTTGGTCAATCTTGAGCATGGCGACCCGCAGGCGTTTCAGGTACGTCAGCGACGAGTAACCTGCGCCGAAGTCGTCCAGCGCAAAAGCCACCCCCATGTGGTGGCAGTCTTCAATCACCTGCGACGCGTAGGGAATGTCTTTCAGCGCACTGGTCTCCAGAATCTCCAGCGTCAAATCGGCGGGATTGACACCGGGGTGGCGCTCCAGCAGGGCGCGCAGGCGCGGCACAAAATTGGCTTGCTGCAACTGCCGCGCACCCACATTGATGCTCACTGGCATACGTAAGCCCTGGGCCTGCCAGCTTTCAATCTGGCCCAGGACAGTGTCGGTCACCCATTCGCCAATGTCGATGGCCAGTGCATTGTCTTCAACCACCGGCAAGAAATTCAGCGGCAACAACAGCCCCTTCGTTGGGTGCTGCCAGCGGATCAGCGCTTCGGCCCCCACCACCTGGCCGGTGCGCATGTTCACCTTGGGCTGGTAATACATCACAAGTTCATGGGTGTGAAGGGCTTGCTGGATGCGTTGCAGGTCCTGGTGCCAGTCGCGCAGGCTGGCGTCGCGTTCGGCGTCAAACTCCCGCCAGCGACTTTTGCCCGCCTGCTTGGCCTGGTACATGGCCTGGTCGGCCTGGCGCATCAACTGGTCGCCTTCGACCTCTTGTGTCTGCGGGTAAAACGACACACCCAGACTGGCTGACACTTGCAGCATGTGGTCGTTGAAGGCCAGCGGCTCAGCGGCGCAGGCCAGCAGACGGTCGAGCAGCTGCGCGCAGGCTTTGATGTTGCCCATGTTGATCAGCACCGCCACAAATTCATCCCCGCCCATGCGGGCCAGGGTGTCGCCTTCGCGCAGTTCCTGTTGCATGTGGCTGGCCACCGCCACCAGCATCTGATCGCCCGCCTCGTGGCCGAACTGGTCATTGACGGCTTTGAAGCCGTCGAGGTCGATGTAAACCACGGCCAGCCCCTGGCCGGTGCGCCGAGTTTGCGCCATCGCCTGTTGCAGAC
>JAABQI010000131.1 GCA_011391545.1 Rhodoferax sp. | reverse complement strand
GGCACATCGGCGGGCACATCGGGTTGCGCGAACAGGCGGCTGAAGTCCAGCCCGCTGGCTTTCCAGTGCGAAATACCCTGGCGCATGTCAAGCAGGTCGGCGCGGCCGATCAGGTCGTCGAATTTGCGGATGCCCAGTTGCGCCATGATCTGGCGCGCTTCTTCGGCAATGAAAAAGAAATAGTTCACCACATGCTCGGGCTTGCCCGAGAATTTTTTGCGCAGCGCCGGGTCTTGCGTTGCGACGCCCACCGGGCAGGTGTTGAGGTGGCACTTGCGCATCATGATGCAGCCCTCGACCACCAGCGGCGCGGTGGCAAAGCCGAACTCGTCGGCGCCCAGCAATGCGCCCACCACCACATCGCGGCCGGTTTTCATCTGGCCGTCGGCCTGCACGCGGATGCGGCTGCGCAGGCGGTTGAGCACCAGGGTTTGCTGGGTTTCGGCCAGGCCGATTTCCCATGGGCTGCCGGCGTGCTTGATGGACGACCAGGGCGAGGCACCCGTGCCGCCGTCGTGGCCGGCAATCACCACATGGTCGGCCTTGCATTTGGCGACGCCCGCGGCAATCGTGCCCACGCCAATCTCGCTCACCAGCTTGACACTGATGTCGGCCTTGGGGGCGACGTTTTTCAGGTCATGGATGAGCTGCGCGAGGTCTTCAATCGAATAAATGTCGTGGTGCGGCGGTGGCGAAATCAGGCCGACGCCGGGCACCGAATGGCGCAGACGGCCGATGTACTCGGACACCTTGCCGCCCGGCAATTGGCCGCCCTCGCCCGGCTTGGCGCCCTGCGCCATCTTGATCTGGATCTGGTCGGCGCTGTTGAGGTATTCCGCCGTGACGCCAAAGCGCCCGGACGCCACCTGCTTGATGCGCGAACGCATCGAGTCGCCGTCCTGCAGCGTGCAATCCACCTCGAACAGGTCTTTGCCGAGCAGTTCGGACATGGTCTGCCCCTGCTTGATCGGGATGCCCTTGAGCTCGTTGCGGTAGCGCAGGGGGTCCTCGCCGCCCTCGCCGGTGTTGCTCTTGCCGCCGATGCGGTTCATGGCCACGGCCAGCGTGGCGTGGGCCTCGGTGCTGATGGAACCGAGCGACATGGCGCCGGTGGCAAAGCGCTTGACGATCTCCTTGGCGGGCTCGACCTCGTCCAGCGGAATCGCCTTGGCGGGGTCGATCTTGAAATCGAACAGGCCGCGCAGCGTCATGTGGCGCTTGTTCTGGTCGTTGATGATCTGCGCGTATTCCTTGTAGGTGTTCCAGTTGTTGGCGCGCGTGCTGTGCTGCAGCTTGGCAATCGCGTCGGGCGTCCACATGTGCTCTTCGCCACGGGCGCGCCAGGCGTACTCGCCACCGGCATCGAGGCGGCTGGCCAGCACCGGGTCGGCGCCGTAAGCGGCCTTGTGCATGCGGATGGCTTCCTCGGCAATCTCGAACACGCCGATGCCCTCGACCCGGCTCGGCGTGCCGGTGAAGTACTGCTTGATGGTGGCGCTGTTCAGGCCGATGGCCTCGAACAGCTGCGCGCCGCAATAGCTCATGTAGGTGCTCACGCCCATCTTGGACATGATCTTGGACAGGCCCTTGCCGACCGCCTTGACATAGTTGTAAATCGCCTTTTCGGCGTTCAGGTCGCCGGGCAGGTCTTTGCAGATGCTGGCCAGCGTTTCCATCGCCAGGTAGGGGTGCACGGCTTCGGCGCCGTAGCCGGCCAGCACCGCGAAGTGGTGCACCTCGCGCGCCGTGCCGGTTTCCACCACCAGCCCGGCGGTGGTGCGCAAGCCTTCGCGCACCAAGTGCTGGTGGATGGCCGAGAGCGCCAGCAGGGCCGGAATCGCCACCTGGCTGGCGCTGATGCCGCGGTCGCTGATGATCAGGATGTTGTTGCCGTCCTTGATGGCATCGACCGCCTCGGCGCACAGCGAGGCCAACTGGGCCTCGACGCCCTCATGCCCCCAGGCCAGCGGGTAGGTGATGTCGAGCGTGTAGCTGTGGAACTTGCCGCGGGTGTATTTCTCGATGTCGCGCAGCTTGGCCATGTCGGCAAAACCGAGCACCGGCTGGCTCACTTCGAGCCGCATCGGCGGGTTGACCTGGTTGATGTCGAGCAGGTTGGGCTTGGGGCCGACAAACGACACCAGGCTCATCACGATGGCCTCGCGGATCGGGTCGATCGGCGGGTTGGTGACCTGCGCGAACAACTGCTTGAAGTAGTTGTACAGCGGCTTGTTTTTGTCGCTCAAGACCGCCAGCGGGCTGTCGTTGCCCATCGAGCCGAGGGCTTCTTCGCCGTTGGCGGCCATGGGGGCGATCAAAAACTTGACGTCTTCCTGGGTGAAGCCAAACGCCTGTTGCCGGTCGAGCAGGTTGCTCTCGGACTCGGCCGCGCTGGCGGGCTCGCCGCCGCCCTGCACGTCGTCGAGGCGGATGCGCAGGTTCTCGATCCACTGCTTGTAGGGCTTGCTGTTGGCCAGCCCGCTCTTGAGCTCCTCGTCGTCGATCATGCGGCCCTGTTCCAGGTCGATCAGGAACATCTTGCCGGGCTGCAGGCGCCATTTGCGCACAATCTGGTTCTCGGGAAACGGCAGCACGCCGGACTCGGAGGCCATCACCACCAGATCGTCGTCGGTGATGCAGTAGCGCGACGGGCGCAGGCCGTTGCGGTCGAGCGTGGCGCCAATCTGGCGGCCGTCGGTGAACACGATGCTGGCCGGGCCGTCCCACGGCTCCATCATGGGCGCGTGGTATTCATAAAAGGCGCGGCGGCGCTCGCTCATGCCGGCGTTTTGCTCCCAGGGCTCGGGAATCATCATCATCACCGCCTGCGCCAGCGAATAGCCGGCCATGGTCAGCAGCTCAAGACAGTTGTCAAAGGTGGCGGTGTCGGACTGGTCGGGAAAACTGATGGGGTACAGCTTTTGCAGGTCGGCGCCCAGCACCGGCGAGCTCATCACGCCTTCGCGCGCCTTCATCCAGTTGTAGTTGCCCTTGACGGTGTTGATTTCGCCGTTGTGCGCCACGTAGCGGTAGGGGTGGGCCAGCGGCCACTCGGGGAAGGTGTTGGTGGAAAAGCGCTGGTGCACCAGGCCCAGCGCCGAGATGCAGCGCGGGTCTTTCAAGTCCAGGTAGTAGGTGTCCACCTGATGGGCCAGCAGCAGGCCCTTGTAGATCACGGTGCGGCTCGACATGCTGGGCACGTAATACTCTTTGCTGTGCTTGAGCTTGAGCGCCTGGATGTGCGCGCTGGCGGTCTTGCGGATCACATACAGCTTGCGCTCAAGCGCGTCCTGCACGATCACGTCGTTGCCACGGCCGATGAAGAGCTGGCGCAGGATGGGCTCCTTGGCGCGCACGGTGGGCGACATCGGCATGTCGCGATTGACCGGCACATCACGCCAGCCCAGCAGCACCTGGCCCTCGATCTTGACGGCGCGTTCCAGCTCCTGCTCGCAGGCCAGGCGGCTGGCGTGCTCCTTGGGCAGAAACACCATGCCGACGCCGTATTCGCCGGGCGGCGGCAGGGTGACGCCCTGGGCCGCCATTTCTTCACGGTACAGCGCGTCGGGCAGCTGGATCAAAATGCCGGCGCCGTCGCCCATCAGCTTGTCGGCGCCCACGGCGCCCCGGTGGTCGAGGTTTTCAAGAATCTTGAGCGCGTTCTTGACGATGTCGTGCGACTTGACACCCTTGATGTGGGCCACAAAACCCACGCCGCAAGCATCGTGCTCTTGCGCTGCTGAATACAAACCCTTGTCCTGGAGATGCTTGATCTCGGCTGCCGTCGTCATGGGGCGCGCTCCTGTAAATTTCAAAGATAAAGACTTTACCGCATTGCAGCATCCATGCCAAACAAAATAATTGGGGTCAGATTCCAATTATTTTCCGAAATCACATTCCATTAATTAATTGGGGACACATCAAACTAAATAGCAAACCAAGCTTT
>JAABQI010000130.1 GCA_011391545.1 Rhodoferax sp. | reverse complement strand
CGCTTGCGGGCGGTCTCGGCGTCGGGCTGCACGAAGCTGCTGGTCAGGTACAGCGCTTCCGAATTTTCACCGTACTGGCTCGGCGCAATGCCCGTGCGCACGGCCAGCGTGTCGCGGTGCAGGTTGTCGGGGAGTTTCTTGGCGGACATGGTCAGTCTTCATGGTTGGGCAGGGCCAGGCGCGAGGTGTCGTCCTGGTTTTCATCCCCACCAACGCGGTTGGCATTGAGCCGCTCGATGTCTTCCAGCGTGATGTCGCCGGTGACATAGACACCGTCAAAACACGACGCATCGAAGTCCTTGATGTTGGTGTTGAGTGAGCCGATGGCTTTTTTCATGCCGTCAACGTCCTGGTAAATCAGCGCATCGCAGCCAATGATCTGACGGATTTGCTCCACCGTGCGGTTGTGCGCCACCAGTTCGTCCGACGTGGGCATGTCAATGCCATAGACATTGGGGTAACGCACGGGCGGTGCCGCGCTGGCCATGTAAACCTTGTTGGCACCGGCATCGCGCGCCATTTGCACGATCTCTTTTGAGGTGGTGCCGCGCACGATGGAGTCGTCCACCAGCAGCACGTTGCGGCCCTTGAATTCGCTGGCGATCACGTTGAGTTTCTGGCGCACCGATTTTTTGCGCACCGATTGCCCCGGCATGATGAAGGTGCGACCCACGTAGCGGTTTTTGACAAAACCCTCGCGGTAGGGCAATCCCAGCAATTGCGCCAGTTGCGCGGCGCTGGGGCGACTGGACTCGGGGATCGGGATGACCACATCGATCTCGTTGGGCGGCACGGTCGAGATCACCCGCTTGGCCAGGGTTTCCCCCAGATTCAAGCGCGCCTGGTAAACCGAAATGTTATCCATCACCGAGTCGGGCCGCGCCAGATAGACGAACTCAAAAATACAGGGGTTCAGCACCGGATGATCGGCGCATTGCCGGGCGTGCACCTGGCCTTGCAAATCTATGAAAACGGCCTCGCCCGGCTGGATATTGCGATCAAACTTGTGGTTGGTGCCCTCCATGGCCACCGATTCGCTGGCCAGCATGACGGTGCCATCGGTCACCCCCATGCTCAGCGGCCGAATACCGAACGGATCGCGAAACGCCAGCACGCCATGGCCGGCGATCATGGCGATCACCGCATAGGAACCCTTGATGCGGCGATGCACCTTGCGCACCGCCTCGAAAACGTCGTGCGGCGTCAGTGGCAGGCCGCGCGTGGTCTCGCCAATTTCGTGGGCCAGCACATTGAGCAGCACCTCGGAATCGCTCTCGGTGTTGATGTGGCGATGGTCGGTGCTGAACAGCTCGGCTTTCAGGGCGTGGGCATTGGTCAGGTTGCCGTTGTGCACCAGCACGATGCCAAACGGCGCGTTGACATAAAAAGGCTGGGCCTCCTCTTCGCTGAAGGCGTTGCCCGCCGTCGGGTAGCGCACCTGGCCCAGGCCGCAGTTGCCAGGCAGGGAGCGCATGTTGCGGGTGCGAAACGCGTCGCGCACCATGCCTTTGGCCTTGTGCATGAAAAATTTGCGCTCCTGCTGCGTCACGATGCCCGCCGCATCCTGGCCACGGTGCTGCAACAGCAGCAGCGCGTCGTAAATGAGCTGATTGACCGGTGCGTTACTGACAACACCAACGATTCCACACATAGTTTTCCTATCTTTTCAACGACTTGTTCAAGCGGGCAAATACTTCGCCATGTCATGCGGCAAGGCCGGCTTGAGGCCCTGGATGACGGTCAGCGACATGGCCACACCCATCGACTCTTGCCAGGCCGGACTGGACTTGAAAGGTGTCATGGCAGCCAGCACGGTGCCCAGTAGCAGCAGCAAAACGCCGCGCAGTGCACCAAAACCCGCCCCCAGCACCCGGTCCACCGGCCGCAAACCCACCGACGACATCAACTTTTTCAGGAGCGCGGCCAGCAGGCCGCCCAGCATCACCGTGGCAAGGAACACCAGCAGAAAACCTGCGCCGTAACGCAACACCTCGCTGGAGCCGCTCATCGGCAAATAGTCTGCCACATCCAGTGCCAGCCATTGCGCCAGCACAAACGCGGTGACCCAACTGGCCAGCGAAAAAACCTCGAACACCAGACCGCGCCAGGCGCCCAGCAGCACCGACAGCAGCAACACTGTGGCAAATATCCAGTCCAGCGCAGCCAAGCTCATCGGCCACATGTCACAGGGTCAGCAAGACGGCGGGCAAATTCAGCTTCTTGATTTTTTCTGCTGCCTTTTCAGCCTCGACCTTGCTTGAGAACGGTCCCACCCGTACCCGAATGCGGCTGCCGTCTTTGGTCTCGGCCACGTTGGTATAGGTCTTGAGGCCGGCGGCTTCCACCTTCAGGCGCACCTCGCGGGCTCGCGCTGCATCGGCAAAAGCGCCCACCTGCACCACAAAACGGCCTTCCGAGGCGGCGGGCTTCGCATCGGCCGCCTTGCCTTCCAGCAGCGCCTGGGCACGGTTAACTTCGGCGGGTTTGGCCGCGGCAGGAGGGTTCACCGTGCTGGCTTCAGGCTTGACCGGCTTGGGTGCTTCTGCCGTTTCGGTGATTACCACCGACTGCGGTGTCGCTGCCTTGGGCGCAACCGGTGCTGCGGGCAAGGCGACGGGCTCGGAGGGCACCACGGGCGCAATGGCAGCTTCTCTGGAAGCCGGCGATTCTGGCAGCGCCAGGGGCGGCGCTTTGTTTTTATCCGGAATGTCGATCGGGGTGTCCACTGCGATGGGCCGGGGCTGCTTGTCGAACAACAGCGGGAAACCAATCACACCGATCAGCACCAACACGGCAGCCCCGATCAGGCGATGCTTGGCGCGTTGGCGCATGCGCTCCACACTCTCTGGCTGAACCGACGCGCTCGGCGCGGGATCGCCTTTTTTGCGAAACTTGAAAAAGTCCATGCAGATAAGTTTGAGTGAATCAGGAGTTGGGCAAATGCTTGGCCTGCAATTGGGGCACGCCATCTTTGAGCACGCCGCCCACAGTCAAGAACGATCCGAAAACGACAATTCTATCAGCGGGGTCCGCCGCAGCCAGGGCGGCCTGCAGCGCCGACTCAGGGTCGACAAAGACCTCGGCCGTGCAGTCCTTGCGCGTGTTCAGCGCCTGCCATTGCGCCAGCAAATCGGTGGCCCGGGCGGCCCGCTCACCTGGCAAATTGGTGAAATACCATTTGTCCACCAGCGGATTGAGTCGCGCCAGCACCGCGGCAATGTCCTTGTCCGCCATGCACCCGAACACCGCATGCGTGGTCGGGAAAAAGCCCATGGCATCGAGGTTGGCCGCCAGCGCCGCGGCCGCGTGCGGGTTGTGCGCCACATCGAGCACCAGGTTGGGCTGGCCCGGCACAATTTGAAAACGCCCCGGCAAATCGACAAAGGCAAAGCCGTTGCGCACCGCCTGCGCCGTGATCGGCAGGCGCTCGCGCAGCGCAGTCAGCGCGGCCAGCACGCCGGCCGCATTCACCAGCTGGTTGGCGCCGCGCAGCGCCGGGTAGGCCATGCCGCTGTAACGCCGCCCGCGCCCGGCCCAGCCCCACTGCTGCTTGTCGCCGGTCACATTGAAGTCCACCCCGACTCGCCACAGGTCGGCACCCACTTCCAGCGCCCGGTCGAGCACGCTTTGCGGCGGCAGCGGGTCGCTCACCACCACCGGTTTGCCGGTGCGCATGATGCCGGCCTTCTCAAAACCGATGGCTTCACGGGTTTCGCCCAGCAGAGCGGTGTGGTCCAGATCAATGCTGGTGATGATGGCGCAATCAGGCTCGATGATGTTGACCGCATCCAGGCGCCCGCCCAGGCCGACTTCAAGAATCACCACCTCCAGCGCGCTGCGTTGCATCACGTCCAGAATGGCCAGCGTGGAGAATTCAAAATAGGTCAGCGAGACGGCATCGTGGTCCTGCACCCGGGCGCTTTCCACGCGGGCGAAGGCAGCCACCA